>JAQSCZ010000085.1 GCA_029945665.1 bacterium
CCGCTAGTAAGCCGTGGTACCAGCCATATGTGCAACCTTCGTAACAGTCATATTTATTAATCTACTTAAAATATTAAATAAAATTGCTTTTTTATAATATTATCTTACATTTGTTTCATTGAGTAATATTAAAATATTCATTTAAAAAAATGTTAAAAAAATTCAAAATTTCAGAACTATTAATTCTAGTAAGCATCATTGCTTTAATCTTTTTGTCGGAATACTATTATCTTATTCTTAAAAATACAGACAGAGCAATATTTATTGGATTATGGCCGCCAACTATGATTGGATTATTAATTTATATTAACTTGAAAACAAAACAATAATTCTTATGAACAATTTAGATATAATGATTTGTACGTTTGTTGTTTCAATTTTATTTGTTTCGTTTATTGTCGTAACCTTTATCGAATTTAATAAGACGGATAAATCAACAAACCAGATTGATAGCAAAATAAACCCTCCTAAAAATTAAATTAATTCAAAACGTTTTTGTTTTGTTTGTCCTAATCGAGATTGACTAATTATTCGAAAAGGATTTAGGATTTTTCTATAATTTTTATAGGTGTTCAAATTTTCAATACTGGTTACAAATTAGTATTTGAAAGACTTTGATTTTAGGAGTTTTGTTCCAATTGCATTGTATAACATGCCCTTTAGATAAAGATTGGTATAACCTAGTATACATTGTAAAGTTTTATTCAATTTCAAACCATATCAATGGTTTAAATATAAAAAAGATGGGGCAGGAAAAAATAAAATTCCTACCCAGCCCAATTTTCTCTGTCCAAACTTCTATATTGAATCGCTTCTGCCAAATGCTCAATCTTTATTTCTTCGCTGGCAGCCAAATCGGCAATGGTTCTACTCACTTTCAAAATTCTATCATATGCTCTTGCGCTGAGATTAAGTTTCTGCATGGCTGTTTTTAGTAATTGAGTACCCGAATCACTTATTTGACAAATATCTTTTACTTGATTGCTCGGCATTTGCGCATTGTTGTATACCCCATTCTTTCCTGCAAAGCGATTCGATTGAATATCCCTTGCTTTTTGCACCCTTTCGCGCACGGTATCACTTTTTTCGTTCGTTCGTTTGCGACTAGCCAATTCATCAAAACTAACCGGCGTTACTTCTATATGTATATCAATCCTATCCAGCAATGGCCCGCTTATTTTACTCAAATATTTTTGTACAATGCCTTGCCCACAAACACACTCTTTTTCAGGGTGATTGAAATAGCCGCAAGGACAAGGATTCATACTGGCCACCAACATAAAACTGGCTGGATAATCAACTGAAAATTTGGCCCGTGCAATGTTTACTTTTCTATCTTCTAATGGTTGGCGCATAACTTCTAAAACAGTACGCTTGAATTCTGGCAATTCATCTAAAAATAAAACACCATTGTGAGCCAAAGATATTTCACCAGGTTGTGGATTGGTGCCGCCTCCAACCAATGCTACATCGCTAATGGTATGGTGCGGCGAACGAAATGGTCGATGGGCTACTAAACCAGCATTGTCCGCCAATTTTCCGGCTACCGAATGTATCTTAGTAGTTTCCAAAGCTTCGTGCAAAGTCATAGGTGGTAAAATAGTTGGCAGTCGTTTTGCTAACATGGTTTTACCTGCACCTGGAGGACCAATTAAAATAATATTATGGCCACCTGCAGCTGCAATTTCCATGGCCCTTTTTATATTTTCTTGCCCTTGCACATCCGAAAAATCCAAATCAAATTCTGATACTGCATTTGCAAAATCTGCTCTTGGATCAACCATTACTTGATCTAATATTTGTGTGCCATTAAAAAATCCAACTACATCTGTAATTTTCTCGACACCATATACCTCTAATCCTTTTACTATTGCGGCTTCTTTCGCATTTTGTACTGGCAAAATAAATCCTTTGTACCCTTCCTTCTGAGCCTGAATAGCAATAGGCAAAGCCCCCTTTATGGGTAATATGCTGCCATCGAGTGACAGTTCGCCCATGATTATAAATTTACCAATTGCTTCGGCTTCCACAATTTGCTCGGTAGCTGCTAAGATGCCGGTAGCGATGGTTAAATCGTAGGCACTCCCTTCTTTGCGAATATCGGCAGGCGCCATGTTTACCACAATCTTTTTTCTTGGGGTATTAAGTCCTGTATTTTTAAAGGCTGTGTGAATCCTTAGCCAGCTTTCTTTTACGGCATTATCTGGTAGTCCGACAAGCGAATATCCAGCGCCATCACCACTAACATTAACTTCGATTGTAATTGTATAAGCATTGACGCCATACACGGCAGAGCCGAATGTTTTCACGAACATAGTTGAACAAAAATTTAGTTTTCGAAAGCAAATATAAGGGCATTGACACCAATGAATAAAAAAAATATTTTTATTTCCTTGCAACGTTTTCAAAGTTTAATACGTCTATAAGGTGTAGTAAATTTTCATAAAACGAGGCAGGCATATTCTTAAATGAATGTGCCTGTTTTGTTTACATTAACATTCAACTTACCAAATTCGGGTGCATTTTTTGCCATTTATAGGCGTTTTAATTATAAATTCATTAAATTTGCAAAACAAAAATTTATACCCATGGCTTTTGATATTGAAATGATTAAAAGGGTTTACGCCAACATGCCTTCTCGCATTGAAGCCGCCCGCCAATTACTTAACAAACCACTTACTTTAACCGAAAAGATTCTTTATTCACACCTTTGGGATGGTTCGCCAACTCAGGTATTTGAAAGAGGCAATAGCTATGTTGACTTTGCGCCCGATAGAGTAGCCATGCAAGATGCTACCGCTCAAATGGCTTTATTGCAATTTATGCAAGCAGGCCGCCCAACCGTTGCGGTGCCTTCAACTGTGCATTGCGATCATTTAATTCAAGCAAAAGATGGTGCTGTTAACGATTTAGCAACAGCCAATGATAAAAACAAAGAAGTATATGATTTTTTAGCTTCTGTTTCTAATAAATACGGCATTGGTTTTTGGAAACCAGGTGCTGGTATTATTCACCAAGTAGTATTGGAAAACTACGCCTTTCCAGGTGGTTTAATGATAGGTACCGATTCGCATACTGTGAACGCTGGTGGCTTAGGTATTATTGCCATTGGTGTTGGTGGTGCCGATGCTTGCGATGTAATGGCAGGCTTGCCTTGGGAACTTAAATTCCCAAAAATTATTGGTGTTAAATTAACCGGCAAATTAAATGGTTGGACAGCCTCTAAAGATGTTATTTTAAAAGTGGCCGGTATTCTTACTGTAAAAGGTGGTACAGGCGCTATACTTGAGTATTTTGGTGAAGGTGCCGAGAGCCTTTCTTGTACAGGTAAAGGTACAATTTGCAACATGGGTGCTGAGATTGGCGCTACTACTTCAATCTTCGGTTACGATAAAAAAATGGCCGATTATTTAAACGGTACTGAAAGAAGCGAAATTGCAACTGCAGCCAATGCTATAGCAGAACATTTAACGGGTGATGCAGCGGTGTATGCAGAACCTGAAAAATATTTTGATCAAGTAATTGAAATCAATTTAACCGAATTGGAACCTTATATCAACGGACCATTTACACCAGATTTGGCTTGGCCTATTTCTCAATTTGCACAAGCAGTAAAAGATAATAACTGGCCTGCAGAACTAGAAGTTGGTTTAATAGGTTCTTGCACTAACTCTTCGTACGAAGACATTAGCCGTGCAGCCTCTTTGGCCAAACAAGCTTCTGATGCGGGCATTAAAGCAAAATCGGAATTTACAATTACACCTGGTTCTGAATTGGTACGATATACAGTAGAGCGCGATGGTTTCCTTAAGATATTTGAAAATATGGGCGGTGTGGTATTAGCCAATGCCTGCGGACCCTGCATTGGACAATGGGCGAGACATACCAACGACCCACTTAAGAAAAACTCAATCATCACTTCTTTTAACAGAAACTTTGCAAAAAGAAACGATGGCAACCCCAATACACACGCTTTTGTAGCCTCTCCCGAAATTGTTACAGCCCTTGCTATTGCAGGCGATTTAACATTTAATCCATTAACCGATTACTTAACCAATGACAAAGGCGAAAAAATAAAATTGGCAGAACCTGCTGGAATAGAAATGCCGATAAAAGGTTTTGCAGTAGGCGATGCAGGTTATCAAGCACCTGCTGAGGATGGCAGTGCTGTTCAGATTTTAGTTTCTCCAACTTCGGATCGTTTACAATTGCTTGAACCATTCAAAGCATGGGAAGGCACAGATTTGAAAGGGTTGAAATTGTTAATTAAAGCGAAAGGCAAATGTACAACTGATCATATTTCTATGGCCGGACCATGGTTAAAATTCCGTGGACATTTGGATAATATTAGCAATAATATGTTGATTGGTGCTTTGAATTTCTTCAACGAAAAAACCAACGCTGTTAAAAATCAATTGACAGGTGAATATGGCGAAGTGCCTGCAGTGCAACGCGCTTATAAAGCAGCCGGCATAGGCAGCATTGTAGTTGGTGACGAAAACTATGGCGAAGGTTCTTCGAGAGAGCATGCGGCTATGGAACCTAGGTTCTTGGGTGTACGTGTTGTATTAACCAAATCATTTGCTAGAATACACGAAACCAACCTTAAAAAGCAAGGGATGTTAGGTCTTACTTTTGCCAACAAATCAGATTACGATTTAATATTAGAAGACGATACTTTTAACCTTTTGGGCTTAACCGATTTTAAACCGGGAAAAGCTTTAAGACTGGTATTGAACCATAAGAACGGCACTACAGATACTATTAATTGCAACCACACTTACAACGCTCAACAAATTGAGTGGTTTAAGGCTGGTGGTGCATTGAATATTATTAGAGCAGGTGTTAGTGCTTAATTCAAACAATAATTAATGAAAGGCTCCGAAATTCGGGGCCTTTTTTTTACGCCAATATTTTTATTGTACAATGATTTTATTGACAAAATATTGCCCCTTCGAATTGGTGGTAGTTAAAAAATAAGCACCAACACTATTCAATTCAATCAAATTGCTGCCAGCACTTAATACACCTGTCTTAACAAGTTTTCCATTAATATCAGTCAACTGAAATTGACAATCTTTACCATTGTTAAAAATTGAAATAATGGATGGACTTGGGTTTGTAAAAATTAGATCAACATTATTTTTAGAGATGCTATTTAAACTACACGGTATTCGAGCAAAAATGGCATTAATGGAATCCTTAGCACTACAACCCAATGGATTGGTAATCTTCAATACTATTTTTTCTGCTTTAAAATTTTTTGCAATTGAATCGTATGGAAAAATAAAGTCTAGTATTTGCTTATTTGAAGTTTTATTGTACAAATAGGTCCACTCATAATTCGGTAGAACATTCGCATTAGGGGTAGCCGTTACAATCGCTTCAGTTGGATTCTGAGTCCATTTGTGAGACACAGTGAAAGCGCAATAAGGCAGCGCATTAACAGTCATTACTTTTACAATAGAATCGGTACAACCATTGTTCAGTATTACCTTCAACAAAATGATATAAGTCTGGGCGTCGTTATATAGATGCCTTGCTTCTCTTTGACTGGAGATATTACCATCGCCAAAATGCCAAATGAAAGTAGATACATTTGTATCGGAAGTACTGGTATTATTAAAAACAGCTTCTTCACCCAAGCAAACATCACTTACTGTAAAGTTAGCTTGAATCATGGCCTTACAAGTATCTGAAGCTTTTAAGGGAGTAACTAAAAGATAGCTAATTATTAGAATTATAAACTTTTTCATTATACAAAGTTAGTTACTAAATTGATTTTTACCTTGACTTATCAAATATTTACGAGTAAATGACAATTGAGATGAATTGCAAAAAAGCATTCTAGCTTATTAATTTTGGAGATTCAATTCTATGTTCTAAATTGCGATAATTCTAAAACCTTGCACAAATAACAAGTAATACCATGGAACAGGATATAAGATGGAAACAACGCTTTGCAAATTACAAAAAGGCCTTAGCACAACTTGCAGAAGGTGTTGAGAATAATAGAATAAATCCACCATCGCTTATTAAAGAAGGTATTATTCAACGATTTGAATTTACGCATGAATTGGCTTGGAAAGTGATGAAGGACTATTTGGAATATGAAGGATTTTTAAATATTAATGGTTCGAGAACGGCAACAAGAGAAGCTTTTAACATTGGATTGATAACTGAAGGACAAATATGGATGAATATGATAGAAAGCAGGAACAATACTGTTCATACCTATAACAGCGATATTTTAGAAGTTGAATACAATGCGGTAGTTAATAATTACTTTACCTTGTTTTTGGTATTTAAAGATAAAATGGAGGTCTTATTATGATGTTTGGACTATCACAAGAAACAATTAATAAGGTTAATTCGGTTTTTGAAATACACTCCGAGGTAGAGGAAGTAATTCTATATGGTTCGCGAGCAAAAGGGAATTTTAAAGAAGGTTCGGATATCGATATTACCTTGAAGGGAGATAAAATAACTGACATTTTAGTAAATGAGTTAAAAGTGGCTATCGATGATTTGAATACACCCTACCTATTCGATATCTCTATTTACCAAAATATATCAAATAAAGCGTTGATTGATCATATTCAAAGGGTAGGGAAACCTTTTTTCGTTAGAAATACCATTGAAAATATTGTAAAGCATTAAATAATGGCCGATAAAAACAGACATACCCCCTCGCTGCAGGAAGTGCATGGTTCGGTGGATACAACTAAGAAAAAGGGTTGTAAGTTTTTGGCTATTTTAAATTAATTGCGAGGCTTGAAAAACCATTATTCTTTAATCTAATTCAGTTGTATTAAGAATCATTTCAGCATAAAGTTTCAATTTTTCAAGTTGTGTTTTAATAACATCCCAAACCAATGAATAATCTACTCCAAAATATTCGTGTATAATTCTGTTTCTGAAAGATATAATATGATGCCAATCAATTTCATTATACTTTTGGCTTAACTCAGTACTTAATTTATTTGCTGCCTCTCCAATTGTTGAAAGTGACCATAATACGGCATTCATTGTTTTAATATCATCAGAAAATTGTTCAAATGATAGCCCTGTGGTAAAATTTTGAATTTCGTTGATAGAGTCAATAATGTCCTCAAGCAACAATTTATCTGAGCGCTTAGACATAAACTAATTCATTCTTTAAGTATTCAAAGTACTTAGGTTTTATGCCATTCTTAGATACCAAATCTACTTTCTTATTACAAATTCTCTCAAGTTCATCTGCAAGATTAATAAAACCAATGGCCGAATTATTGTTTAACTCAACCATTATATCTATATCGCTTTTGATACTATCAAAATCCTTGCGAACTACGGAGCCAAATAAAGCCAAAGAAGTAATGCCATACTTACTTTTCAATTGAGGATATGCCTTTTTTATTATATTTATGTATTGCTGTTGCACTTCTTAAAATAGAATTATTCAAAAATAGGGTTTTGAAAATTATTTTTATGTATTTTAATTCCTAAACTCTAAATTGCGGGTATCTAAAATAGTACCTCATGGCCGATAAAAATACACATACCCCTTCGCTGCAGGAAGTGCATGGTTCGGTGGATACGACTAAGAAAAAGGGTTGTAAGTTTTTGGCTATTTTTAATTAAGTGCGAGGCTGGAAAAACTATTATTCTTTAAATTAATTTTAACTGTCAAAACATTCACTTAAAATCTACAACACCTGGATCTTAAATATAAACTATATTTGATGTGGGGTATAGCTCTTTTAAATTATGGCTTTACCTGTGATACTGCTTGGCGGTGGATTTAATTCTAATTTTCATCAGGACAAGTTTTAAAGATGCTAAATGGAAATGAGGTTTTTGTTGGCGGAAAACACCAACGAATAATAAAATCTTACTTATTTTATTATTTATCTCTAAATTTTTAGATTGTAGTTTATCATGAATTTGCAAAAAATGAATTATCATTATTGATAAAAAAAACTTGTATTTCGCCTTTTGCCTTTGCTAAATTATCCTGTATCGCTTTGAGGTAAATTTTGGTTTGTTTATTTAAAAAAATATTCCAAAAAATCACCACTTTGCGTTTACCATTATCCAGCTTCAGTACATCTGATCCGGCATTTGTAAGTTTAAGTATCTCATAAATATTAATGTGTCTGAAGAAAGTGACATGGGTGGTTGGCGGAAAAAAATCCAGGCGGTTTTTAGTATTCCAATTTAAATCAAATTTATCAGGTACCGCATAACAATTAACAAGAATTGATTCTAGTATACCTAATGTATCGAAATACATTGCCTCTAAAGGTTGCATTAATACTTTGAATGAATCTTGTGCAACTATTTGTGGAGACTTCTGTGTTAAGGAGTCAAAATACGCATAATAATTATTCAATTGGTGTAACTGAATCCCCTGATAAAAAATATTTTCCTTTCTGAATAATTCAATTTCCTTATCACTCCTATGCCTTGGATTTTTAATCCCCATTTTTTTCTTAATTAAAAAGGAACAGTTAAAATTCAACAATAAAAAAGCGATGGTAAAAATAGTTTTACCATCGCACAAAAATCTTTTATATTTATGTTGTAGACACATTAACTATTATATAACCTGATGGATATGATGTTTCAAAAATTGCACTATAAGTCCCACTCAAGATTGTAACAGTATTTAGACCCAATGCAGTTGCAATAGAATTAATCAATGCATAATTTGATGGAATATTAACAATTTTATTTGAAGAATTATTTGGGTCAGTATAGGCTGTTACTTGATCGAAACTTATAACCATTTGAGTGCCACTATTTATAACCCAAGCATCTGCAGTACCTAATCCACCCTCAGTTTGAAGGGCTGAATCAGTTCTGTTTAAAGCAGCATCTGCATCTGCTATCCCATAGACTACACACATTCCAAATGGACATGGGCATGAAGGAATTTTACAGTCAGGACAATAACAAGGATTCCCGTTACCTGGGGATGGATCATCTGGTCTTCTTATTGCAAATCTAATTTTTTTCTTTGGTTTTCCTGATTCCACACTTGGTATGTTTATTTTGTTCGAAATTTGAACCTTTGAAATGGCCTCTTTAAATGACATCGTTGTCAATGCTACTGATATGCTAAAAAATAGAATTATTATTCTTAGAATTATTTTTTTCATTGTTATTTTTTGAGTTTGTGTTAAGGAATTAAAGGTTTTCAATGTTTTTGGTTCTCTATTTTTTATTTTGTTCTTTTTGAATATTAACCTCCTTTCATTTTACAAGATTCAGATTCTTTTTTATTTCATTTATAAGCAAAGGTTATAAAAAAGAATAAAACTTTTTCTCCAAATACCTTGCCTCAATCAAAAGTACAATATTTCTCGATAACGTGTTCATTTTTGTATAAAATATTAAGTTGCTAAGAATAAGCACAATAAATTGGATAATGAGTGGTTTTCAAAAACGAACCCCTTGTTTTAGATTGTCAGTTTGATACTCTGAAACAAGCTTTGAAAATTTATTAAGACCTAATTTTGAAATAAACTTACAATTATATAAGTAATGGTTTTATAAAAGTAATGCACTAGAGATAAACAGTGTGAAGCGGTAAGCACTGAATCAAGTTTAGCGCAAGCCCTACCACAGATAGAAGCGGCAGGGCGTGCGATAGATGCATAAATGCCTGCCACTAGAGCAGAGCGACCAAAGGAAGCTACTGCCTAGAGAAGCAGGTATATGCAGATAGTGCCTGACCTACAGCGGATAGCTGGATGAGGTACAATTATGTTTTGGTGTTTTAAATTTCAAACTCTAAATTGCGAGTATCTAAAATAGTACCTAATGACCGATAAAAATACACATACCCCCTCGCTGCAGGAAGTGCATGGTTCGGTGGATACGACTAAGAAAAAGGGTCGCAAAATTTTAGCGTTTTTAGGTCCTGCCTATTTGGTGAGTGTTGGCTATATGGACCCTGGTAATTGGGCGACCGATTTGGCTGGTGGCAGTCAGTTTGGTTATTCCCTTTTATGGGTGCTTTTAATGTCGAATTTAATTGCGCTTTTATTGCAAAGTTTAAGTGCAAGATTGGGTATTGTAAGGGGTTTGGATTTGGCACAAGCATCGCGCGAGAATTATCCAAGATTTGTTAATATTAGTTTATACATATTAGCCGAAATTGCCATTGCAGCCTGTGATTTAGCAGAGGTATTAGGCATGGCCATTGGTTTGCAATTATTATTTGGCATTACCCTTACACAAGGTGTATTAATTACCGTTTTAGATACTTTCTTACTTCTGTTTTTATTGAATAAAGGTATTCGAAAAATGGAGGCCTTTATTATGTCGTTGGTGTTCATCATCGGAGCTGCTTTTTTAACAGAAATATTTTTAGCTAAACCCGATATGGGCGAATTGCTCATAGGTTTTATTCCCAGTATGCCAAGTGATACCGCTCTGTACATAGCCATTGGTATTATTGGTGCTACGGTGATGCCACACAATTTATATTTGCACTCTTCGCTGGTGCAGACCCGCTATTTTGAAAAAACAAAAGAAGCTAAGAAAAAAGCAATTAAATTTAATATTATTGATTCTACCATTGCCTTAAATTTTGCATTTTTTGTGAACGCTGCAATTCTCATTTTAGCTGCTACTGTTTTCTTTAAAAATGGTTTGTTTGAAGTAGCCCAAATTCAAGATGCGCATAAATTATTGGCCCCTATGTTGGGCAATAAATTGGCCCCTATTTTATTTGCAGTGGCGCTAATTGCCGCAGGGCAGAGTTCTACTATTACTGGTACATTGGCCGGGCAAATCGTAATGGAAGGTTATCTGAATTTGAGAATACAACCTTGGATTCGCAGAATTATTACGCGCTTAATTGCCATTATACCTGCCCTTATCACCATTCAAATAATGGGTGAAAGAGGCACTGGTCAATTACTTATTTTCAGTCAGGTAATACTAAGCATGCAATTGGGTTTTGCCATTATACCGCTTATCCATTTTGTAAGCGACAAGGAAAAAATGGGCGACTTTAGCATTGGCATTTTGGTTAAAGTCTTGGCTTGGTTATGTGCCATTGTTATTGTTGGTTTAAATATTAAATTGGTGAGCGAGGAATTGATAACACTCTTTACTACAGTAGAGTTAAACATGGTTCTTAAATTATTGATTCTTGGAGTTGTTATTTTCGCAGCTTTTTTACTGTTATACATCATCGTTTTTCCAATTATTAAAAAGAGAAAAGACATAGCTGTTAAATTACCTCATGGTGCTTTTTCAGCATTACAACATTTAGAAGTTGAGGCCTACAAACGCATTGCTATTTCATTGGATTTTTCTGAAGCAGATAATAAAGCCATTCGGCATGCCCTATCGCAAGGAAAAGAGGAGGCCCACTATCTTTTAATACATGTTGTAGAAAGTGCGGGCGCCATGGTGGCAGGTCAGCACATATCGGATTATGAAACCGAAAAAGACATGCAAACCTTGCAGGAATACACTGATTTTCTTAAAAATCTTGGCTATTCTTCCGAAATAAAAATTGGTTATGGCAATCCTAAAAAAGCCATACCAAAGTTGGTGAAAGAATTTAATGCAGACCTACTCGTAATGGGTACACACGGGCATACTGGCCTAATGGATTATTTGTATGGCACTACGGTAAATTCTGTGAGACATACAGTGAATATACCGGTACTGATTGTATAAGAAGTACCCTTCGGCTTCGCTCAGGGTACTCTTAGGCTTCGCTCAGGGTACTTCTTAGGATTCGCTCAGGGTGCTACCGAATTACATTTTTGACCCTTGGCACGACCTAAGTACCCTGAGCGGAGTCGAAGGGTACTATCATTGCAAGGGTCTATTTATCAATGCGCCTCTAACCAATTCAACCCTACCCCTGCTTCTGCTAGCACAGGTACTTTTAATGGCATAGCCTTGGCCATTAAATCGGTGACTAAAAATTTCAATTCATCTACCTCATCAAGAGCAACATCAAAAAGCAATTCATCATGCACTTGCAATATCATTTTTGATTTTAATTCACGCTTTTTCATTTCCGCATGAATATCTATCATGGCTAACTTAATCATATCGGCAGCGCTTCCTTGAATGGGTGCATTAATGGCCACGCGCTCTGCAAAACTGCGCACTGTAGCATTGTTAGATGTAATATCGCGCAACCAACGTTTACGCCCTTTTAGCGTTTCTACATAGCCATGTTCCCGAGCAAACATAATGGTATTATCCATGTACTTTTTAATATTTACAAATTCAGCATAATAATTATCAATAAGGGTTTTTGCCTCCGTTCTACTAATCCCTAAATTTTCGCTCAATCCGAAGGCTTGTTGTCCATATATAATTCCAAAGTTAACACTCTTGGCATTGCGTCTTTGTTCACTTGTTACTTCACTTTCTGCTATGCCATAAACTTTAGCAGCAGTTGCTCTGTGAATGTCTTTGTTATTCAAGAAGGCCTCCATCATATTTGGATCTTCACTTATGGAAGCTACAATTCTCAATTCAATTTGAGAATAATCGGCAGATAATATTAAGTGATTGCTATCGCGTGGTATAAAAGCTTTTCTTACTTCCTTACCCCTATCTGTGCGAATCGGTATATTCTGCATATTGGGATTGGTACTACTTAAACGCCCTGTAGCAGCTATCGCTTGGTTAAAGGAAGTATGCACCCGGCCTGTATGGTGATTAATTAGCTGTGGCAATGCATCTACATAGGTACTTTTTAGTTTTTGTAATTGACGGAAATCGACAATCTCTTTTACGATATCAGATTTGTGCGCCAATTTCATCAAAACATCTTCACCAGTTTGATACTGACCAGTCTTTGTTTTTTTAGCCTTATCGTCTAGTTTTAATTTATCGAAAAGCACTTCGCCCAATTGTTTTGGTGATGCAATATTAAAATGTACGCCAGCCATCTCATATATTTTTCGCTCTGCTTCGATGATTTCCTTTTGAAGATCGACAGAATAGTTGGCTAAGAATTGCTTATCTATTTTAACGCCTTCGCGTTCCATAGCAGCCAACACGGGCACCAAAGGCAATTCAATATCATTCAAAATATACCCAGCATTGTATTTTTCTAATTGAGGTGCCAAGGCATGTTTCAATTGAAAAGTAATATCAGCATCTTCGGCCGCATATTCTTTTACTTTCATAGGGTCTACCATTGCCATGTTCAATTGGTTCTTTCCCTTTTTACCAATAAGAGTTTCAATGGAAACTGGAGAATATTGCAAGTATTGCTCTGATAAAGCATCCATATTATGGCGCTTATCGGGCTCTAAAACATAATGCGATAACATGGTATCGAAAAATGGGCCTTTAAGACTGATGTTATGGTTGCTCAAAACTTGCCAATCGTATTTTAAATTTTGTGCTATTTTAAGCGCAGGACCATTGAATATTTCTTGAAATTCTGCCAAGATAGCATCTGCATTTTGCGAATTCACCAATACATAGTATCCTTCGGATGCTTTGAAAGAAATAGCCAATCCAATCACCTTGGCATCTATCGCATCAAGTCCGGTAGTTTCGGTATCAAAACAAAATTCGCTTTGTTTGGCAAGGGCTTCAATTAATGCCATCCTTTCTTCTTTAGTCTCCACCAAATGATAAGTATGA
>JAQSCZ010000086.1 GCA_029945665.1 bacterium
CGCTAGTAAGCCGTGGTACCAGCCATATGTGCAACCTTCGTAACAGTCATAATATCTTTTTATCAGATAGGTCAAGGTATTTGTTTACTAAAATTAGCATTCAAAGCCTGAAAATATGCAAACTTTCAAATATATTTGCCATTCATTATGCAACGCGATACTAAAATATTTGACCTAATCAATCTTGAACTTCAACGTCAACAACATGGAATAGAACTTATTGCTTCGGAAAATTTTGTTACCCAACAGGTAATGGAAGCAATGGGCAGTGTTTTAACAAATAAATACGCAGAGGGGTTGCCAGGGAAAAGATATTACGGCGGCTGCGAAATTGTAGACCAAGTTGAACAAATTACAATCGACCGTTTGAAACAATTATTCGGTGCAGAATGGGCCAATGTTCAACCTCACAGCGGCGCGCAGGCCAATGCTGCGGTCATGCTTGGTTGTTTAAATCCAGGTGATAAAATATTGGGTTTTGATTTGAGTCATGGTGGTCATTTAACCCATGGTTCTTCTGTTAATTTTTCGGGCAAATTATATACACCAAGTTTTTATGGTGTTGAGGAAGCCACGGGTATGATTGATTTTGACAAAATAGAAACCATTGCACTAAAAGAACAACCTAAGTTAATTATTTGTGGTGCTTCTTCTTATAGCCGCGATTGGGATTACAAGAAATTAAGAGAAATTGCAGATAAAGTTGGTGCTCTTTTGATGGCTGATATTGCACACCCTGCTGGACTTATAGCAACAAAGTTGTTGAATAATCCGCTACCACATTGTCATATTGTAACTTCTACTACACATAAAACACTAAGAGGACCTAGAGGTGGGATTATTATGATGGGCAAAGATTTTGAAAATCCTTTCGGATACAAAACACCAAAAGGCGAAAACAAAATGATGAGTGCTGTTTTAGATGGTGCCGTTTTTCCAGGAACACAAGGTGGTCCTTTGGAGCATGTTATTGCAGCTAAGGCAGTTGCTTTTGGTGAGGCTTTGACGCCAGAATTCGAAGTGTATTGCAAGCAAGTTAGAGCCAATGCAAGTTCACTTGCTAAAGCCATGGTTGATTTGGGATATAAAATTATTTCAGGGGGTACAGATAATCATTTAATGCTTATTGACCTCCGTCCGAAAGGCGATGATATTACTGGTAAATTAGCAGAGAATACCTTGGTGAAGTGCGATATTACAATCAATAAAAATACAGTGCCTTTCGAAACCCGTTCGCCTTTTGTAACCTCAGGTATGCGTTTGGGAACACCGGCTATGACTTCGAGGGGAATGAAAGAAAGTGACATGCCTGTGATTGCAACATTAATTGATGATGCCTTAATGAACCATAGCAATGACAATCGCCTTAAAGAGATTAAAATGAAGGTGAATGGCATGATGCAGGGTTTCCCACTTTATTAATGACTTGTTAAATGCAGGTTTTAAGAACCCTATTTCTTTGGTTAGCGTTTGCAGTTTTGCTATTTCTTGAATGCAATTTCCTGCCGGATTCTTATCTCAGAATTAGTGCGATGATTCGACTTGTTCCAAGTTTGCTTTTATTAGGTTGGTTTGTCATTTATTTATTCACTAAAGATAAATACATAGTAAATAGAAATACGCCAAGGTTTATTGTAAATTGGTTAACGGTGTTAAAATCTGTAGCCAATATTGCCATTGTTTCAGGCGCTTTGATGCGAATATTTCATTATCAATATGCTCAGCTTTTATTGGTAATAGGCATAGGCTTTTTAGCCTTGTGGTCCTCCATTTTAACATTTTATTCTATGCTGAAATCTGATTTCGATCCCAATATCATTGATGATGTGGAGGATGAGGAAAGTCAGGATGGATTTTAAATGGAATTTCAATAAAATGCTTTATAATTGCCTTTATATGAAAAGAAATTATACGATTTTAATGCTCTTATTACTGGCATTTCAACTTTCATTTGCCTCTAAAAGACCTTTGCTATACTGGGGTGTAGCAGTTAATAATTTTGTGACGGCAAAGCCGATTGCAGGATTTTCAAAAATGTTTTATTCTCAATTTCATCCCGGGGTTACAATCAGTACAGGATTTAACTGGAAAGAAAAGCCGAAACACAATCTCATGCAATCTTTTAAACTTGGATATTTTAGTCACCGTTTTCTTCAGCGAAGTATCATGTTTTATTCTGAGTTTGGTTACCGCTATAAAGCTGGATCTAAATTAGGACTAAGCATCGCAGCAGGGGGTGGTTATTTACACATGATTCCTGCCACAGATCAATTTAAAATGAATACCGATGGCACTTGGCAGCAGATGAAGTTAAAAAGTCGCCCACAAGGAATGTTAAGCTTGTCTGTTGGTATAGATTATAAAATAAATGAAGCTGGATGGCGCACTTTTGTTCGCTATCAAAACATGTTGCAAACACCTTTTGTGCCGGGTTATGTACCATTGTTGCCATACAATGTGTTGCATTTAGGTGTTACCATTCCAATAAGTGTAATAAAGAAAGGAGCAAAGGATGCAAAATAAATTGTACTTCAAATGGTCTGCCTTTACTCTGTTATTTTTAATTTTTATGTCTTTTTTTTCAGCTTGTAAAAAGGCTGTTGTTGGAAAAACGGAAACCTGCAATGCAAATTATACGGATAGCAGTTACAAGCACCCAAGGCGTGTTGTATTTCAGCAAATATTAGAAAAATATCACAAAAAAGGCTTACCAGGTATTGCTGTTTTGCTCGAAGATGAAGATGGCGTTTGGTTGGGTAGTATTGGTAAATCTGATTTGGCTGAAGGCATAGATTTTAAACCATGTACCATAAGTAAAGTAGCGAGTATCACTAAAATGATGTTTGGCTCTGCGGTGATGCAATTAAGAGAACAAGGCAAAGTGAATTTAGATGACAAAATTAGCAAGTGGTTAGATAAAGAAATTATAGACAATGTTGAGAATGCTGATAATACCACAATCCGCGATTTAATGCAGCACAGTTCGGGAATTTATGATATTATTACTGATAGCGACTTTTATTTGGCTGTATTAAATAATCCTAACAAAAATTGGAGTGGTACAGAACTTATAAAATTTGCTTATAAAAAGAAAAAGGTATTTGAATATGTCCCAAATGCAACGGAAGGTGATTACAGTAATTCGAATACTCTTTTGCTTACCTTATGCATAGAATCCATTACAGGAAAACCCCACCAGGATTGGATGCATGAATTAGTAATTGATAAAGTAGGCATGCCAAATACGTATTATGCACACCATGATGCTTTGCCAAAATATACGGCACAAGGTTATTTCGATTTGTATAACAATGGCACCATCGTCAATGTTTCTAATCTTGTAACGGGCAGTGGCAATGGATATGGTGGAATTTATAGCAATGTGATCGACCTGCATAAATTTATGAAAGCATTATTTATCAATAAAACGTTGGTCAGCCAACAATCATTAGATATCATGCAAACTTGGATAAGTGATGATGAGAGGGGTAATTTGGGTGTTGGCTTGTTGCAACAATATAAACAATTAAACTTAGGTCACATGGGTGTTGGGCACAGTGGCAGAGATTTAGGATACAGTGGTGATGCGCATTTTTTCCCAACAAGAAATAACAGAATGTTTATCAATTTGGTTAATTATGGCACCAATGGTAACACGCCATTGCGCCAAGTTTTTTACGATATGCGTGATGAATTTGTGACTGAACTGTTAAAATAATTGAACCAATTAACACATGATCAGATATTCGCTTGGAATTAAAGTTGAGCCTTATCAAAAGCCCATACAATTCAAAGATAAAATAGCTTTGATGGGTTCGTGTTTTACTGAAAATATTGGAAAGAAGTTAAATGAATATGCTTTCGATACTCTACTAAATCCAAATGGTATTGTTTTTAATCCGATTAGCTTGGCTGAGCCATTTCGAAGGCAGTTCGATCAGGTTGCATATACCGAAAGTGATTTAATATTTGGCAATGAAAAGTGGGCCAGTTGGTTTCACCATGGTAAATTCTCGAATGAAAACAAAGAAATTTTATTGGCTACCATTAATCATGAACAGCGTGCCTTTGAGCAATTTATTTCTGAAGCCCCTTGGCTAATAATTACTTTTGGAACAGCTTGGGTCTATCATTTTTTACCCGAACAATTATTGGTTGCAAATTGTCATAAAGTTGCCGGTCAGCAATTTAAAAAGCGTTTGCTCGAGGTAGATGAGATTGTATTGTGTTGGCAAAATATTATTAAAAAACTCCAGGCTATAAATCCTAAAATAAATATCATTTTTTCGGTTTCTCCAGTCAAACATTTAAGAGATGGGGTAGCTGAGAATACAGTTAGCAAGGCAACCTTACACCTGTCTATTGATAAATTGGTAGGCAATAATGTGTCTTATTTCCCAGCCTATGAATTGGTAAATGATGATTTGAGAGATTACCGTTTTTATGAAACCGATGGAGCCCATCCAAATGCCATGGCCATCGATTATGTATTTGATAAATTTTGTAGCAGTGTATTGTCAAAAGAGGCGAATGAAATAATAGAAGCTTTGAATGCCTATCACCGTCTGAAATATCATAAACCTCTGTCGGATTCTGAAACTAATAAAGTTCTGCTTCGTCAAAAGTTGGAAGCAAAAAGAGAAGAATTGATAGCTAATTTTAAGGATTTAAAGGGCCTACTTTAAGGCAAAAAAAAACCGCAATTTAATTGCGGTTTTCTTTTGGTTTTATTTTATTAATTTTCCATTGGCAGCAATCCATACTCTTTACTGAATCGCAGCATTTGCTCAGTAAATGTCTCCATATAGTCTACCGTTACATCTGTAATTATACCATTGGTCATCACTGCTGTATAACGCGGTTGTATGAATCCGCGGTAGGCAGCAACATCTAAAGCTTTCACGCGATTTAATACCTCCGTATGGATTTCTGTATTGACTTTCACACCGTAGGTTTCAACCAGATTTTGCCCTTCTTCGGCATTGCCAGTTGATTTAATTGTTTGGATTTTATTTAATAATTCACCAAATAATATACGCAGTTTCTCGTAGTCGTTAATCACAAAAAATGTTTTACCATCTCTTGTTTTTTTCTCAATTACATTGTCTTTTTTACCTGCTTCATAAACCCATAATGCGACCATTTGACGGTTGCGCATGTGGTCTTCTTCTAAGCTTTCTCCTGCTTGTAATCGTCTCAATTGTACCATCAATCCATTGCGTATATAGTCATCATATTCAGCTTTCCCAACTTCAATACTTGGAATTAATTTTAAAGCTACCAATTTGGGATCTAACATATAATACAGCGCCACTAAATCCGCCCTTGCTTCTTCAAGTGTCGAGCCATAAGCGCCAAGATTATCTTTGGTTACACCCTTGTTCATTTGACCGCTTGCATGTCCTATAACTTCGTGCATAGCCGTGTGCATTTTGCCAGCCAATTGTCCATAAGTTTTAGCTCTATTAACTTGTTCCTCGTTCCAACAAAATTCTTGCAATATGCCACCAGAATTTGCCTTGTTATAAGCTTCTAATATATTGCCTAAGCTAACAGATTTTGAACCGTGTTTTTCTCTAATCCATTCTGCATTCGGAAGGTTAATGCCAATGGCAGTGGATGGCGCTAAATCACCGCCTTCGAAGGCAACATTAATTACCTTGTAGGTAATGCCCGTTACTTTCGCTTTCTTATATTGCGATTCAATTGGTGAATTGTTTTCAAAATATTGCGCATTTTCACCAAGTGTTTTCATGCGTTTGCTCGCTTCAAAATCATTGATTTCTACGGCGCTTTCAAAATTAGCGCGCATTCCTATGGCGTCGTGGTATACTTCTATAAATCCATTGACAACATCAATCGTGCTATTTACATCTTTCACCCAAGCAATATTATAGGCATCCCAAGTTTTTAAATCACCAGTTTTATAAAAGGAAACAAGCAGTGTTAACGCGTCTTTCTGTTCTTGCGATTCAGCAACCGTAATGGCTTTCTCAATCCATTCAACCATTTTAGTAATAGCAGCACCATACATGCCATCTGCTTTCCAAACTTTCTCTTTTACCTGCCCATCTTCTTTTATGAGTTTTGAATTAAGTCCCCAACTAATAGGTTCAATTGAGTCATTGCGTTTTTTTTCTGCATAAAAATTATTTACTTCTTCTTCCGTTAAGCCTTCATAAAAATTATTAGCAGACATGGCGATTTTATCAACGCCTTCAGCTTTATTTACGCGTTTAGATTGAATTGTGGGATTGAACATTAAATCTATTAACCATGTTTTAAAGCCTAAGGTGTCTTTCTCTTTTATCAGTGGCAGTTGCGCTTTTGGAGATTGCGCCATTATGCCTAATAAGTAATTTGAAGAGAATTCAGGTACCAATTTATTCTCACCATAATGGTGGTGAACGCCATTGCTTACCCATACACGTTTTAAATATACTTCGAAACGTTTAAAGTCATCTGTTTTTCTATCGCCACTAAAATTAACGTATAATTCTTCCAATGTTTTTCTCAAACGCAAATTGTATTTATTGTTTTGGTCGTAATTGATATCCCGGCCACATGCAGCCGCTTGACTTAAGTAATAAACAAATATTTTTTGCTGTAAAGTTAGTGCATTGAAACTTGGAACCTCGTAGTGAAGCAGTTCTATATCGGCAAACCTGTTTTCATCTGGATATAATTTGTAGGTCACAGTTGCGGAATCAGTGCCTAAGCCTGAATCGTTTTTTTTGCCATTGTTGCTACAACTACTAAAGATTAGCAATGAAAGGGCGCATAGGATAATTTTATTTTTCATGTGATTTAAAATGGGTGGTCTAATTTGTATTTTTCAGCCAATTCGGTAAGGTCGTTGCACACTTTGTCAATGACTGGAATACCTTTTAATTGGCGGTTGATGGACATCCAATATTCCGGTTCACCATGCACCAAAACTTTTTGATGCTCATCAACTGGGGTAGCACTTTTAAAGCGTTCAATCCAAAGATCCATGCGATCCAAGAAAACATCGGTATCATCAAATCCACTGATATCCATGGCTCCAACAAAATGTCCTAAACCCTTGCCTGGCAGATTGTCTAATACGGGTAAAAAAGCTACAAATGGTGGTACCCATGGTCCGAAATTGGCGCCTGGTAAAACTCCACTTAATATATCAACCAAGGCGCCAAGGCCATAGCCTTTATGACTGCCATGGTCTTTATCGCTACCCAAGGGCAATAAATGCCCACCTGCTTTCAATTCTTTTGGGTCGTTTGTTGGCGAGCCATTTTTAGTTTCAAGCCAACCTTCAGGTACTGGTTTGTTTTGACGTTCCGCAATTTCAAGTTTGCCATTTGCTGCGGCACTTGTTGCCATGTCTAAAACAAAGGGAGGGTATTTTTTGGCAGGAATTGCGTAACAAATCGGGTTTGTTCCCAGCATTCTTTCTTTGCTGTAGGTTGGCGCTACCAAGGGACTCGCATTGGTCATGGCCATGCCAATAAAGTTTTTTTCAAGGGCCATCATGGCGTGGTAAGCCGCAATGCCAAAATGGTTACTGTTTCGAACTGCACCAAAACCTGCACCGTGGACCTGTGTTTTTTCAATAGCAATCTGCATGGCTTTTGGGGCCACTACAAGACCTAAACCACTGTCACCATCAATAGTAAAAACACTGCCTTTTTCACGCACTATTTTTATATTTGGTTTGGTGTTAATGCGCTGGTTTTCAAATAAACGAACATAGCCTACTAATCGCGCTACGCCGTGAGAATCAATGCCTCTCATGTCGGCTTTTATAAGTACATCTGCTGCCAACGCCGCATCTTCATTGTTGCAGCCAATTGCTTTGAATATTGAGACCGTAAATTGGGTTAATTCTTCAGCGGTAACTGTGGTATATATGGAGGTAGCGTTCATGTATATTTAAAGTGCATTTGCATACAAATCAATTAGATGCATAGCATTTAATGTGATTGAATTTGGGAGGTTGTTTCGTATTTGTTGTAAGCATATTTCATTGGAAGCTAATATCGTATCAGCTCCCGATTCTATGGCTTGTTGAATGAGGTTGTTGGTCATTTTTCCGGCCTCTTCATGGTTCAGCGAAGGAAGACAGAAGCCTGCACCGCAGCAAGTATTTTCAAGTTTTGGAAAACTAAATTGGGCCCTGCCAAATGGTTTTAACCACTCTTTTTGTAAAAAACCTTGGTCGGCACAGTCGGCAATAAAGAAATAATGTTTTTTATCAAAATCTGCTTTAGATAATTTTATTTTACTAAATAAAAAATCAAGGCCTTTTGTAGCACTGGCCATTTTCATGCATTGAACATGAGAAACCGTGTTATTAAGAATTTTAGGATAACTAATGGTATAAGTGTTTTCGCATTTAAGGGAGGGACTTAGAATCTCATGGTTGCCAAAAATCGTCAAATTGTATTCTGAGATTGTTTTTGCTGCTTTTTGTTCTCCTTTTCCAAAATATGGAAGCCCGCAACAAGTTTGGTTCTCAGGAATTGAGAAGGGCAATTGTATCGCATTGCATAGGCGTTTAAGATTTTCTACTGTTTCTGGGAAATTATGAAACAGTACACATGGTATTTGAACAACTAAAGACATTCACTGCAAAAATACCAAAAGGATTAGTTAATTTTACACATTAATTTTGAACCAATTCAGCACAATTGTGTGCAATCGTTAAAAAATATTGCTAAGGCGTACCACGAAATGAAAAATAGTTGTGTCTATGTTAAAAAATAGCAAAAATTGTGGGCCAATATCAAACATCGAATGACAGAAGAAGACCTATTAAAGGGCTGTTTGGAAGAGAGACAGGATTGTCAAAGGGAATTGTACAAGCGATTCGCTGGCAAAATGATGGTGGTATGTATACGATACGCAAAAGATAAATTAGAAGCAGAGGATATGTTGCAAGACGGGTTCATAAAAGTATTTGACAATATAGGGAAATTCAAACAAGAAGGATCCTTAGAAGGTTGGGTGCGCAGAATCATGGTGAACACTGCCTTGAATAAAATTAGGACTAATAAAATGAAATTTGAGGACATTGCGGAAACAGGTACTCAATTGATCGATGGAGATTCTACAATTATTGATAAATTGAGCGAAGAAGCCATTCTTGACATAATTAGTAGACTACCCAATGGTTATAAATATGTATTTAACATGTTTGCCATTGAAGGGTTTTCTCACAAAGAAATTGCAGAAAAACTAGGCATAGAAGAGGCTAGCTCAAGGAGCCAATATGCCAAAGCTAGAAAATACTTACAAAATCAAATCATTCAACTCGAACAAATTAAATTATGACGAATAATCATTTTGAAAAACGGATTCAAGAAAAGCTCAATCAATTTGAAATTGAGCCTTCAGAAAATCTGTTTAACCATCTTATTGCAAAGCGTGCTGCGAAATCTAAAAGCTTTTTTAGATTTTCTTATGCCAAATTTGGGGTTGCACTCCTCGCTATTGTTGCCATTACTGTTTTGGTACTTGTTAATCAATCGCCAAAAAGTGGGGTAAATTCGAATGCGCCAATTGCAAATATTGAAAATACGCCTGCCCTCGCAAAATCTACCAACGAAGAAAGTAGGTCTTCTGAAAATATAGAAACCACAATAACTGCAGAAAGTCCTCAAATTGCAAAATCAAAGGCAACGACTGCTAAATTACAAAATACTAAATCTAATCTCTCAAGAACAAAACAAGGTTTAAGTAAAATAGCAAGAACTGAAAAGCGAGACAATAGAGCGATTAAGGAGCCAAAGCCATTTAAAGAAATTGTTGCAAATACAGTTGTTAATAATGGAAGTGTTAAAGGAACAAAATCGTTCGGCCGTTATCAAGATAATGGGACCAATATTTCTGAGCGTTACTTCAACGTAGATTCAAAAGATCGCCCTTTACTAGCGAGTCAATCGCACAAGGGTCAATCACATTTATATGTTTATCATACATTCGACGAGGAATTAATTAACTCAAAAGATTTAAGTTACCTTGTTTTAAAGCCACTAAGCGTTGCGAGACCGACAGCTCAAATGGATCAATTGTCTGCTTTAGAGCAAAAAGAAATGGAGGGACATGGTGGTAAAAAACGAAATCCAATTTTCATCGACTTATATTATTCAGCCTTGCTAACAACCCATGGCGTAAGTGATAATAATAACTTAGAAAGAAATTATCAAGCGCTTTCTAAAATCAATTCAAATCAGGCGTTAAATGTTAGAATTTCAACACCACTATCTAATCGTTTTAATATTTTTACAGGTATAGGAATGAACCAGTTGAACACAAAGTTTGAGGGCTTAATTCCAAATACAACGAACAAAGTGCATTATGAAACCTCAACTTTTTTTATAAATGATCCAATAACTGGTAAACCAACACCTATTCAGCATACCGATACTGTTTTGAATGGACCGGTTGCGTATAAATTTTCCAACAGTTATAAATTAATGCAAATACCAATTGGGTTGAGCTATAACATGGGTTTCAAGAGATTTGATTTGGCTTTAAACGGAGCGGCAGTGTTTAATTTAACAACACAGGCCCGCGGAACAAACCCGAATTTTGAATTAGAGCAAATGAGCAATTTTAATTCAAATCAAAAACATCTTGGTTTGGGCGCTTCAATAAGTTTAATGGTGGCTTATAAACTTACCAATAAAATTCGATTGATTGCCGAACCGGGCGTTCAGTTTTATAAAATCAATGATAGAAAAAATGGCAATGCTGTGAACGAAAATATTTTCAATAAAGGCTTTAGTCTAGGCATTCGTTATACACTCTTTTGATTAAAAAATTCAGCATATTGACTCTGGCTATGGCGGCACTGATTTGTGATGCTCAGAAAGATATGGCTGTTGTAAAAAATAATTTAAGCGCTTCACTCAGTTTTAATGGATATTTATTTGATAGTGCTGCGCAACCCGGTTTGTATAAAACAGGGCTTGCATTAGCCAAAGGTGCGGGCATTTGGATGTCTGCGACTGATAGCTTAGGTGTTATTCACGCTGCTGGTCACAATGTTTTAAATCGTGTTCATGATTTTTGGCCAGGCCCTTTACAAATTAATAATGGAGTGGCTGCGGATTCTAATCTTTGGAAAAGTGTTTACCCTATCACAAGCAGTCAGATTAAATATCACCAATTGCATTACCGCGACGAAAATTATCAACCTTCTACTAATATTAGCAATTGGCCAGGGTCTATGGGGTCGCCCTACGCACAAATATTGGCTCCATTTGTAGATGCAAAAGTTAACGATCAAATCTACGCGCCATTATTAGGAGATTATCCCTATATCAATTGCAGTCAACTGGTTTATAGTATTACAAATGACAATGCCTCACAGCATTTATATACCAATAGTCCGGCTTTGGGAGTAGAAGTTCACACCTCCTTGTATAGCTTTGATGCAACGGATTCATTTTTAAGCAATGCAGTTTTGGTTCGTTATGTCGTTCACAACAGATCTGGTAGGAATTATAAAAATTTTAGACTAAGTGCAGTGACTGGTTTTCAAATAGGGTCAACTGAAAATGAATTTTTAGGGACGGATATTCAAAGCAAAACTTTATTTGCAATTAATGATACAACAGAGGCAACGTTTAAGAATAAGTTAGTGTCTTTAGGGTGTATGGCTATTAATCAAAAGATATCTTCCTCTATGTATTACAATGACGATAATAATTTATTGAATGGTAGACCAACTTTAGGTATTCATTTTTATAACCTCATGCAAGGTAAATGGAAAAATGGTAAAACTTTGGGATTTGGAGGCACTGGAACAGACGGTAGCGGAAAAGCCAAGTTTGTATATCCATATTCAAGCGATGATTCAAATGGGAATACTATGTGGAATGAATACGGTAATATATCTGGAAAGCGCATAGGTTTATTAAATTCCGACTCTATGGCTTTAAGGGTTGGTGAAGCAAATGTGTATGATTTCGTCTATTTTTCTGTAGAAGAAAAATTTAATAATATTAAACAAATAACCAGGTTTTGTTTAAATATTAAGCAAGCACTTACTGATAGAAAAGTACTAAAAACGGAGTCAGTAAAAAGTACTAATGTATCTGAAATAATTCTTTTCCCCAATCCCTTGAACGCAGGGGAAAAAGTGTTTATTAATAAGAAGGCAGATTTGCCAATGTTTGCAAGGATTGTCGACATAAATGGGAAAGAAATTTCAAATTATAATTTGCATGAATCTCAAAATTATATTATCTTACCAGATAATTTAGTGGGAGGATTGTATTTTATTGAATTTAAAACATTAAACACAATTGAAAGACATATACTCAACATAAATTAATAACAGTATTTACAAATAACGATGAAAAGAATATACAACATTTTACTAATCCTGTCAGTTTTTATTACAGCTGATTCATTGAAGGCCTCGCACATGATGGGGAGCGACGTGTCTTACGTTTGTATCAGTCCGGGCAAGTATAAAATTATTGCTAAGGTTTACCGCGATTGTCGTGGTATTCCATTGAATAGCCCCTCAATACAAGCATTCAGTCCAAGTTGCGGTTCTAGTGTATCAATTTCTTACACTCGGACGGCCATCAATGATATTTCACCAACTTGTGTTGGCGGTACAGCCCCGTGTAATCCCCAGAATCAAACGGTTGGAACTGAGGGTATAGAAGAACACGTTTTTGAAGGAACGGTCGACTTTAATACGTCGCCTTACGACGCATTTGTTAAAAATGGTTGTTGCAAAATTTATTTCTCAGTTGAACAATGTTGTAGAAATGGTGCAATTACCACCTTAACGCAAGGTAACCTATACACCGAGGCGATGTTAGATTTATGTAACATCAAAGGAAAATGTAATACCTCTCCCCAATTGTCTATTCCACCAGTTGCATATATCTGTTGTAACTTGCCATTTACATTCAATAATGGTGCTTTTGAATTTATTGACGGTGATAGTTTGTCATACTCATTGGCTAATCCTTTAAATGCTCACGGTTCAAACGAATCTTATCAAGGTACTTTCACTCCAACCATTCCAATGACTCCTTTTTGTTTGCCTCCAGGTGTTATTAACTGTAAAGCTCTGCCAAATGCAAAACCGCCACGTGGTATGTATTTCGATGGAAACACTGGTGATATTATTTTTACCCCTTCTAAATGTGATGAGGTTGGAGTAATTGTTATTCAAATTGATGAGTATCGAAAGGATTCCGCTACAGGTAAATATCTATTAATTGGTGTCACTAGGAGGGATATGCAGCTGGTTGTAACCAAGTGTGCTGATAATAATCCGCCTCAAATTCCTACCAATAATAAACAGACTATTTGTGAAGGAGAAAAATTGTGTTTCAAAATTCAGTCAAGGGATACCCGAGCAATTAATGCCACCAAAGATGATACTACTCAAATGTGGTGGAACTTTGGTATACCCGGTGCAACCTTTAAAATTGTGGATCCCACTGCCCGCGAAAAACAAGCAGAATTCTGTTGGCAAACCAAAATTGGTGATGCAAGAGATTATGCTTATCAATTTACTGTAACAGCAATCGACGACAATTGTCCGCGTCCAGGTAAAATCAATAAAGGCTTCTTAGTTGCAGTCAAAGCAAAAGCTACAGCCAACCGCA
>JAQSCZ010000087.1 GCA_029945665.1 bacterium
TCCATGCAAATATCTTATTTTAAATTATTCTCCCCACAGGTTTTGAACCTGATCCTAAATGTCAAATCCCAAACTCCTGTTCTAATACCTACAGTTGGGCCTTGGCTGCCTAACGCACAAACTCAAACACTTAATAATGCTATTGTTGGTGGAGTTCCACCAGTTTCTCTTGCGCCTTCTGACCCAAATCCTAAATTTGAAGTAAAATATAGACCTTGCAGCGATGAACAAGAAGGCGTAATAATCACTTCGCTTAATTGTGCTGTTAGTAATTATATGAACCCTTTTGCTAATAATTATAAATTAGTTTCAGATCCTGTTTTATTACAATGGGGACAAGAAGGTGGGCCACCACCTCCTCCTTTGCCTCCTTCACCTTCTTTATCATTATTGACTTGTTTTCCATTTACCTCATCTATTGTTCCATTTGTAACTGCGAACCAAAGACCTATGTTTTGGGTTCGTGAGGCCGCAGAAATTGCTGGAGGAACAACAACTTTCAATACTAGATTTATAATTGCACCAAATGGAAATACTGGAATCAATACAAATAACCCGCGAGGCACATTTGAGGTTGTTCAAATTTATGGTGGATATAATGATGGTGCAACTGCAATTTTCGGAAAAACAAAGGAAGGTACAACAACACCATTATTAGGTGAAGGAGGTATTTCTGCTGGAACGAATGGGTTCAGAACCAAACAAATTATGATTTTTAATTCTCTACAAACTGGTGCATATAATCGAATAATCCAAGATAGAGATCAAGCAATTTTGTTTACTGATGGAGCAAAAGTAAATGGTAGCAATGAAAATGGAAGTCTCGTAATTGCACCTTGGGCGACAGATTATAATTTACCATCTAGCTTAATTGGTGGACTGCGAATGGATAAATTGGGAAATGTTGAAATACATGGAACATTAAGATCTACAAAACTAACTGTAAATACAAAATGGTGGCCAGATTTTGTATTTTCAAAAACTTATAATCTAAGACCCTTAAATGAAGTAAAATCTTATATTGCTCAATTTGGTCATTTACCTGGAATGCCATCTCAGGATTCAGTAACCACAAATGGTCAGAATATAGGAGAAATACAAAGACTTCAACAATTAAAAATTGAAGAATTGACTCTTTATATAATTCAACAAAATGATTTACTAAAAATTCAAAAAGAAGCAATTGAAGCACAAGAAGCAAGACTTTTAGTCATAGAAAATAGTTTAAAAAACAAAACAAAATGAGTAAAATGAAAATTCTGAAAAAGATTTATTCACTTGTACTATTATTCGCAACAATATCACAACCATTAATCGGGCAAATTCAGACTAAAGTTGAGACTCCTAAAGATGCGCTTAAAATCCTTGGTGGAAATGGTGTTGCATTCGATAATATTAATTTTAAAGGTCAGGATTATCAAATAGGCTCCTTTTACTTTCCAAACTATACTGGTAAAAGTTTTGAATTCGAAAGCGGGATGGTTTTGTGCAATGGCGATGTGCGTAATGCACCTCCTCCAAGAAGCGGAGTATGTGGACCAAACGGACAAAATAAGTCAACTGAAACTGGCTCTGGATCAGATGATGATTTAAATAAAATTTCAATACCTATTTCTGGACATGTTACTGAGGATAGAGGTGTACTAACGTTTGATTTTACCGCAATTGGTAACACAATGGAATTTGAATATATATTTGCATCTGAAGAATATCCCGAATTCGTTCCTGGGAGTATTTATATTAACAATTCACAAGTTCATTATGATGCATTTTGTTTACTTATTAAAGGGCCAGGTATTATTCCTGATTTAAATTCAAATGGAGGAAATTTATTTTCCGATGCATACAAAAATTTTGCTACAATAGGTTCCGATCCCATTTCAATTGCTACAGTAAATGGCACAACTAATAGTAATTATTATTTTGAAGATTATTGTTCTAATAAATTCACTTTTGATGGATATACAAAAAGTTTTAAAGTTCAGATAAATGTAGAATGTGGCAAAAAATATTCCGTTAAATTTGCAATTGGTGATGTGCAAGATCCCCGCTATGATTCATATGTGTTTTTTAAGGCTAAAAGTTTTACTGGCCAAGGAAATGTAGGAGATATTACCATGAGTGATGGCCCATATTGTAAAGGATCTGCTGTTAACCTTAGTATTGATGGGAGTAATAATTATCAATATGAATGGTTTAATGGAAGTACAAATAAACAAACAACTTTCATTGCTGATAATACTGGAGTTGAATATTGGGTAAAAATTACTGATCCCTCAACTGGCTGTTTTATTACCAAAAAAATAAAAATTGGAGAAGTATTTGCCAATCCAAATACTAGTCCATATTTAAAAGGTATGGATGATACATACCAATACGTCCGATACGTAAATGCAGGGAAAGAAATTTGTTTTGATATTACTGGTTTTGATTATCAAGATAATGAATTAGTCACTCTTATCCCGCATCTAAATTTGAGTGGTTCATCTATTAATGGCGATGCATCATTGAAAAAAAATCCAAAACTCCGTTTTTGTTGGACACCCGATGTTGATAATATTGGAGAAAATTTATTTACTGTAGAAGCTTTGGATAATAACCCATGCACACAAGGAACAAGTCTATACACATTTAAGATAATTGTTGTGTGTCCTAACTGTCCAATTGAAGTACTTATTGAAGATAAAATAATAACAAAAAGACCTTTAGGAAGTTCAATCGTAGCCGCAAATAAAATTTCTGCAGGATTTAGTGTTGATGCTTCACAAACGGATGGTGATGTAATTTTAGGTAATAATGAAATTTCAACATTCAAAGCAGGTGTTGAAATAAATTTAGAACCAGGATTTTTAGCTGATTATGGCTCAAAATTTAAGGCTATAATTGAACCAGTTTGTACAGTAAAGGAATTTTGTGATACTTGTTGTAATAATAACAATAATCAATTCAGGGGATTTTTTCCTAATGTATTTTCACCAGATGATGATGGGATTAACGATTATTTTCAGGTCGTCGATTTTATTAATCCAGATTGTGCTTATAATATTTCTGGATATGAATTGTGGGTATTTGATAATGCAGATTTGATTGTTTACAAAGATATACAAGGGCCAAAGCAGGGAAGCAGTATGCAGTGTTGTAAGTTTACTTCGATCAGAAATTTAAACGACAATTCAAGGCTTTCAAGTATTAATTGGGATGGCAGATTTAATATACACAGAAGTGGTAGAGCTTGCTGCGGTGAAACATTCTTTTGTATTTTAACAGTTTTTAATTGTAGAGGAGAAAAAACCGATATTTCATTTATACTCCAAGCTTTTGCAGACCCTTCACTTCCTCCTCCACTAAATAATGAAGATTCTGACACATCATTTGAAAATTTAACTCAAGTTCTTTCTGATTATGGAAGAATAAATGATTCGGTTCCTGATTTAAACAAAATAAAAACCAACAAAAATATTAGTTGTACCATTTACCCTAATCCAAATAATGGATTAGTTAATATTTGGGTTAATAACTGGCCAAATAATATAGAATATGGAATTGTTTTTGTCTACGATAGTTATGGAAGAATTATCAAAGAAGAAAAAATAACACGTAATTTAACTATTTTTGATATGTCAAATTTTGAAAATAGCATATATACCATGAAAATTGTAATTGGTGATACGACTTTCATTAAACAAACAATTATACAAAAATGAGAATATACTTATTGATATTTCTAATTTTTACACTAAGTAATTGTAAAGACAATCCACCAAGTCCAATAAATCCTGTATCTACAGATAAGAGAGATTTATTCACTGGTAACTATAAGGTTATTAGTGAAAATCCAAATTATTACTTTAAGTGCAGTAAATTTGATACTTTAAATCAAACTTGGATTCGATTCAATAATATCTGTAATTTATTTAACATGGAATTTATGGTGAATGAAAATGCATTTGATAAAAATGTACTGCAATTTCCATTATATTTTCCTATTAGTGATAAATTTGAAAATAGATGGAGCTTTGGTGTATATACTAATGATAGTACATACAATAACAATAAAATAGTAAATGATACATTTAGAATATATTACAGGTTACACAATACACCTTGGCATACTGCTGATGACACAGCTTACATTGATAAATATTATTTAATGGTTGCAGTAAAACAAAAATAGAAAATGAAATATTTAATACTATTAATTATTGTTTTTAATTTAAAATTAGGACAAGCTCAAATTGCTCAAAAAAATAATAGTGGTTTATCTATTGAGATACTTAGTTCATTAAAATCAACAAAGTATTACTTTAAAGATTTTAGCACCTATGAACATAAAGTTTATTCAAAATACTACCCTTTAGCATACGGGTTACAGCTTGGATTTTATACAAAAAAAAATCAAATAGGAATAAAATTGTCCTATATAGATTTTAAAAAAAATTTAGCTGGGTATGATTATACATATTATCCATTACAACCAGATCCTTCAATTCCAAAATCTGTACAATTCACATTTAGAGAGCAAAGAACTAGAATTTTTCCATATTATAATTTTTTAAAGAAGTCAAATTATAAAATATGTTTTGGGCCTTCTATTGACTTTATAAATACAAATTTTAACACTTCTGAAAAGCGAATAATGACCAATGGAGATGTTTATCCAAATAATGAATTTACATCTCAATTTAATAAGGCAAGAATACCTGCTTATGGTTTGCAGCTTGAATTAGGAGTTAATATGAAATCTTTGATATTAAATTTCTACTCATCCTATGAGATATCAAATGAAAAATACTTTAAAAATCAACAATTAAAAAACTCAAGTTACCTATTAATTGGTTTTAGTGCGGGTTATCTTTTTACTTCAAAAATTCATTAATTCTCAGATAATTATTACACCAATTTTCAACCACACAAAATCAAAAAACACTTAAAACCATACATATCAAGTAATTATAAAATAAAACACCCCGATTTTTCGTCCCAGCGGAACGAAAACCTAAACGCTTAGCATAAACAATCGTAACATTCCTTTTCGGTTCACAAAAAAAATGTTCAATCGAAAAGCTATTAACGATTGGTATAATTAATTATATATTTGCCAACACAAATATGTCAAATTATTTTGCTCACCCCACCGCAGTTATTGATGAAGGATGTACCATTGGCAATGGTACTAAGATATGGCATTTCAGTCATATTATGCCCAATTGCACCCTTGGCGAAAAATGCAATATTGGTCAAAATGTAGTGATATCTCCTGAAGTTATATTGGGATCAAATGTAAAAGTTCAAAACAATGTTTCTATTTATACGGGGGTTATTTGCGAAGACGATGTATTCTTAGGACCAAGCATGGTTTTTACCAATGTAACAAACCCCAGGAGTGCTGTGAACAGAAAAGAACAATATGCCAAAACAATTGTAGGAAAAGGTGCAAGCATTGGCGCCAACGCAACCATTGTTTGTGGCCATAACATTGGTCAATTTGCATTTATTGGGGCTGGTGCGGTAGTAACCAAACACGTCCCAGATTTTGCTCTTCTGGTTGGAAATCCTGCAAGACAAATTGGTTGGATGAGTGAATATGGAAATCGTTTAGAGTTCAACAAAGAAGGCATAGCCTTATGTATTGAAAGTGAGCAAACGTATGAGTTAAAAAACGGCTTGGTAAAAAGAATAAAATAAAAATGAAAAATATACTGGTTACGGGTGGTTTAGGTTATATCGGTTCGCACACCGTAGTTGAATTAATTGAAAACGGTTATCAACCGATTATCATTGATGATTTAAGCAACACCAACATTGGCGTTTTAGAACGTCTTAAAAAAATAACAGGACTTGATGTTCCGTATTACCAAAACGATGTTTGCGACATTACTGTTTTACGAAAAATTTTAGTCGACCATCAAATAGATGGGGTTATTCATTTTGCAGCTTTCAAGGCAGTTGGAGAATCGGTACAATTTCCTTTGAAATATTATCAAAACAACATAGGCGGTTTGGTTTCATTACTGCATGCGATGGAGCAATGTAATATCAAAAACATCGTATTCAGTTCTTCATGTACTGTTTATGGCCAACCTGATATTTCGCCAGTAGATGAAAATTCAGCGATTAAAGTAGCCAATTCACCCTATGGAAATACCAAACAAATTGGGGAAGAAATATTGAGAGATTGCTCTTTTTTAAATGCTGTTGCTTTAAGGTATTTCAATCCAATTGGCGCGCACCCGAGTGCTTTGATTGGCGAATTGCCATTGGGAGTACCCAATAATTTAGTGCCATTTATTACTCAAACTGCAGCTGGCATTCGCGAAAAACTAACGGTGTATGGCAACGATTACAACACCAAAGACGGCACTTGTGTAAGAGATTACATCCATGTGGTAGATTTGGCAAAAGCACATGTAAAGGCAATCGCCTTTATTGATAAAAACAGTACCAATCATTTTGAAGTTTTTAATATTGGAACAGGCAATGGCTTTACAGTTTTAGAAATAATAGAAGCCTTTGAAACAACCAATCAAGTAAAACTGAATTATACCATTGGCGACCGCAGAGCAGGCGATGTAGAAAAAGTATGGGCCAATACAGACAAAGCAACCAATACATTGGGATGGAAGGCAGCATTGGATTTAAACACCATGGTGGAATCAGCTTGGAAATGGCAACTGAGCTTAAGTTAGTTCGAATACAAATAACACCCTAAAATAGATATCTATTCAAATGGTGGAATAAAGAAACAGTCAATAAAAATATTAATAAAATGAGTAAACTTTCGCACTTAGCAGACACCTTGATTCCTTCAGAAATCATTAAATTAGGAAATGAAATTGCTGAGAGAATTAAACAGGGACAAACGATTTACAATTTCACCATTGGCGATTTCGACCCATCGATATTTCCAATACCCCTTGAATTAGAAAATGAAATAATAAATGCTTATAGAAATAAGAGAACCAATTACCCGCCTGCCAATGGCATTGTTGAATTGAGAACTGCCGTTGCCAATTTTATTCGCAACAATCAAGGATTGGATTATGATGCTTCTTCATTTCTGATATCGGGTGGTGGCCGTCCTTTGATTTATGCAGCTTACCGCACCATTTGCGACAAAGGCGAAAAAGTAATTTACCCTGTGCCCTCATGGAATAATAACCATTATACCCATTTTGTGGAAGGCGAACATGTGATGGTAGAGACCCGAGTTGAAAATAATTTCTTACCCACTGCCGAAGAATTAATCCCTCACTTTAAAGAGGCCGTTTTATTGGCCTTGTGTTCACCATTAAATCCTACGGGTACGGTATTTACGAAAGATCAGCTTTACAAAATATGTGAAGCGGTGGTGAAAGAAAACAAAAGTAGAAGCGCTGATCAAAAACCGCTTTATATTTTATATGATCAAATTTATTGGACCCTAACTTATGGCGATTCGGTGCATTACGATCCTGTAAGTCTTTTTCCAGAGTTGCGCGATTACACCGTATTTATTGATGGCATAAGCAAAGCATTTTGTGCTACAGGTGTGCGTGTCGGCTGGTCGTTTGGGCCAAATCATATCATTGATAAGATGAAAGGCATATTGAGTCATATTGGCGCATGGAGTCCTATGGCCGAGCAAGTGGCTACTGCCAATTATTTAAATCAAGAGGCTGCCATCGCATCATTTTTAAGTACAACCAAAACGGCTATTCATTTGCGCTTAAACAAAATCTATGAAGGTTTTATTGCTTTAAAAAGTGAAGGATTCGAAGTAGATGCTATGAAGCCAATGGCGGCCATGTACCTTACCATCTGTTTTAATTTAAAAGGCAAAACAATGCCGAATGGGCAATTGATAAACAATACGGCTGATATGACTTCTTATTTATTGCAAGAGGCGTCACTGGCCATTGTTCCATTTGCGGCCTTTGGTGCCGATAAGGAAAGCAATTGGTACCGTTTAAGTGTTGGCACCTGTAAAGTTGAAGAAATACCAGTGATGTTAAAGCAATTAAAAGAAGCCTTGGCTCAACTTAAATAAAGACTATTCATTCCAAATCTCCCAGGCTTTTTCAGCTTGTAAATGCAACATTTCTAAGCCATTTTTTACACTGCAACCCTTGTTTGCAAACAATTGCATGGTAGCGGTATACAGTGGATTATAAACCATGTCGTAATATTGATGATCTGATTTAATCCACGCCTCATTAATTGGCAAGCAATTCTCTGTCTGTGGATACATGCCTATCGGTGTGCAATTAATAATTAAGTCGGAATTAGCAAATACAGCCTCCGACAATTCAGAAAATAAAATTTGATTAGGAGCTGTTATGGTCCTTACTACTTGTATAAAAAAAATTCCCATTTTATTAAGTACATACAAGGCCGCTTTGGCAGCACCACCATTTCCAAAAACCAAGGCCCTCTTACTATTTTTTAAATACCAATTCATTAAACTTATTTCGAACCCTTGCACATCGGTATTTTCACCATGTAAAAGCGTTTCGTTGCCATTGCGAATCAGTTTAACACAATTCACAGCACCGATGCTTAGTGCCGCTTCAGACAAGCTATTACACATTGGTATGACTTGAATTTTGTAAGGAATGGTAACATTAAATCCAAGCAAATCTGAATGCAATTCGATCTTCGATTTCAAAGCATCAATATTATCTAATTCCCATAAATCATATTGCCAATTTAGTAAACCAAGTTGACTAAATTTAGTTTCGAAATATTGCTTCGAAAAAGAATGACTGAGCGGTCTACCTATTAGCGCTAATCTTGGCACTTAATAAAAGATTAATTATCGACACTTTCGCGCTTGGCCTTTATAACACCAATTAAAACTGGTAGGACAGATATACCTATGATTCCAAAAATCACAATTTCAAAATGCTTTTGAATGAACTCTATATTACCACATACATAGCCTAACAAAGTAACACCCGCCACCCAAATAATAGCACCCAGAACACAATTGATTATGTAATTTTTATATTTCATACTCCCTGCACCCGCAACAAAAGGGGCCACAGTTCTAACTATCGGAATAAAACGGGCAATGATAACTGTTTTGCCACCGTACTTTTCATAGTACTTCTCTGTTTTTTCAATGTGCTCGCGTTTGAGAAATAAAATTTTCTTCTTGCTTTTAATCAGTTCTCCCAATTTATGTCCAACAAAATAATTTAAATTGTCTCCACATAAAGCCGCAACAATCAGCAAAGGAATTAAGATGAAAATATTTAAACTCCCTTCGCTTGCAGCCAAAGCACCTGCGGCAAATAAAAGGGAATCTCCTGGCAATAGCGGCATTACCACCAAACCGGTTTCAACAAAGACAATTAAAAACATGATGCCATAGATCCAAACACCGTATTCGGTAATCCATGTTTTCAAATGATCATTCAAATGCATGAGAATATGCAGGCCTTGTTCAATTATTTCCATTGAGCAAAAGTAAGTAACCAAGACTTAAAAAAAAACTAATCCTTAACAAGCGGCCTATCTAGTATGTATGAGTCTATAAATCAAATATAGTGCTCAAATACTTTTTTTTCATTATTTTCGTTTTTAAATTATGACAAAGTTTAAATTATTTTTCACCTTGCTTCTGCTATTACTTGTATCCGCATCTGCTTGTGGCAGTAAGAAAAGCATGGGCGGAGGTAAGCAACACGGTGGTTGCAATTGCAAATTCTAATTTGCTTTAGGTAATTCCTTATAGCCTTTTAACCAAGGCAACATCCCTATTCTACTATTCAAATTTATTCCTTATTCTTGTATGCATAAAAAATATGGCTAACAATAATAAACATCCCAAGGCCCTACCCTATTTATTTTTCAGTGAAATGTGGGAGCGATTTGGCTACTACCTTATCATCGGCATTTTCACACAGTACCTGATGGAAAAATGGGCGGGTACCGCAGGTGGATTTGCCATGGACAAGAAAGAAGCCTACGATATTTTCGGAACTTTTATTGCTTTTGTATTCCTAACCCCTTTTATTGGCGGTCTTTTAGCCGATAGAAAATTAGGATACGTAAAAGCCATACTAATTGGTGGCACGCTCATGGGAATTGGGTATTGCATGCTATCTGTTCACGATTTAACAATTTTCTATATTGGTTTATTTTTAATCATACTTGGCAACGGTTTCTTCAAGCCGAATATTTCTACACTTTTAGGCAATCTTTACAACCAACCTGAATACAAGGCGATGAAAGATTCGGGGTATAATATTTTTTATATGGGCATTAATGTAGGCGCATTGATTTGTAATTTTATTGCTGCCTATCTAAGAAACAAATACGGTTGGGGCTATGCCTTTTTGGGAGCTGGCATTGGTATGTTCTTAGGACTTGCAGTTTTCCTTATTGGCATGAAACACTATAAGGCTGGCAATATTATAAAACCAACGACTGCCGAAGATACCCCGCTAAGTAAAATTTTCGCCACCATCTTTTTACCGGCCTTAATTTTTGGCACCATCGGTTGGATGATCAAAGGCTTTACTTCTGCTGCCAATCCACATGGCAACATTTTCGGCTCGGACAGTTCGGATGCCTTTATTTTCGCTACCATTCCTATTATTTATTATTATATCTCGCTTTACACAAAAGCTTCGGCTACAGATAAAAAACCAATCTCTGCTTTATTGGTTGTATTCCTAGTTTCAGTTATGTTTTGGGCGGTGTTCAAACAAAATGGAACGGCTTTAACCACCTGGGCCAAGTATTATACCAACCGCGGTGTGCCTGCCGCTGCTGAGCCAGTATTAGACAATTTAAAATTAATGGAGACCATTCCTTCGGGTGTAGGCATGGTAGATAAATTTGATCAAAATTTTAACTTGATAAAAAATGATTCAGGCAAAGCTGTTAAAGAATTGGGCAGACATATTTATTTTAGAAATTTACCTGCTAAAGACGCTCCTCCAATGGACCAAACGGCCAAAGTAATTAATACGGAATTGTATCAATCCATTAATCCATTTTGTGTGGTGGCATTAACCCCATTGGTCGTAGCCTTTTTCATGTTCTTAAAACGCAGAAACCGCGAACCTTCTACCCCTTCGAAAATTGCTTGGGGCTTATTTATTTCTGCCCTCTCGCCATTTGTAATGGTAGCCGCTGTTTATTATTGCAACAACGGCGCCGAAAAAGCGAGTGATGCTTGGTTGTGGGGCACTTACAGTGTAATTACGATTGGAGAACTATTTTTAAGTCCCATGGGCTTGAGCTTAGTTTCTAAATTAAGTCCGCCGCGCCTAACCTCACTGATGATGGGCGGTTGGTTTTTGAGTACTTCCATCGGCAATAAATTATCGGGCATCTTGGCTTCAATGTGGGATGGGTACGATAATAAAGCGAATTTTTTCTTAACCAATTCTGTGCTATTATTAATCGCAGCCATTGCTATTTTTATGATGCTCAAATGGCTGAATAAAATCTTTAAGGAATACGTTCATTAGAATTATTTTAAGGATTTATATAAAAATAAAAAGTTGAATTATTGATAGTCCATAATTGATTCCTATCTGCATTTGCAGTATCAAAATTTTGTATTAAATATCGATTCGTTTTACCAAATTGAAAATAGTCCATTGAAATTCTATATATTCTTCACAGCTGCTACTCGTAATATTAACTTCATTATGACCATGCACACTATTTTTACCAACATGAAATATTGTAATAGCAAACAATCCAGTATCTTTAGGAATCAGTAAATATTTAAATTTAAAACTATCATTCAATTGCACATAGTCCATAAAAAAGCCACTATTAGCATTGGAATGGGCACCAATGATATCGATTATTTCAAAACTTTTCAAAGCCGATGGTTGATCCCCAATTTCTTTTGAGGTGTCATTATAATTATTCAACATCGCAAATAAATTAAATTCAAATTTATTGTAATTAGTTAAATCGCCTGTTTTCCTATCTTGTAAGACACTATTTATATTTCCTTGTAAAATTAGCGTATCCCTGAGAGTAAAGGTGTCTGACATAGGAAAGATTTGAATAGGTATGATAGGATTATAGACAATACTACAATTTTTGTCCTTGCAACTTTGAACAATTACTATATTAAGGGTAAACATAACAATAAATGTTAGATGCACTTTATAAGCAATATTCATTTGTATATACATTCTGTACTTACTTAACATAAAAATAATAATAGGAATTTGTTGATTGCCATTTTTGACTGCGATCTTGACTTACCGCAAATTGAAAATGCTTAAAATCTGACACCAAGGATTCATTTCTAGAATCATTATTGAAATTAGGATATACCTGTTCAACATATTCATCGCATTTTGAATTTGTTACTTTTACATTATTCCCACCATGAGCATTGATTTTAAAAAAATTTATTAATCTAATAGAATACAAACCAGACTTTAACAGTTTAATGTTTAATTTTAATTTCATACTATCATTGACATAAATTGCATTTATAAAATAACCACTTGACCCTAAATTAGACGACCCTATTACTGGATGTATTTCTATTGCCTCAGGCGAAAATGGTTGGTCCTCTCTTACCTTGCTCGTATCCAAATATTGCTGCACAAACAAAAACAAATCAAATTGAAAATTATTAAAACTAGTAAATGTTCTTGTTTCAAAATCTTGCAATTTACTTGTAGTGGCAATTTCAAACGCAAAAGAATCTCCAATATTAAAAGAATCATTACTTGGAGAGCAAAAAATTGGAATAATAGGTTTATACAAGATTCCACATGATTTATCTTTGCATTCCGACAAAAGCAATAGAATAAAAATAAGAAAAGACAAAGTGATATACCTTGTCTTTTTTGAACCAATAATTAATTTAAAATCCATAGTCTGCAAACAATATGTCAACGGCCATTTTTACTCTTCTTACAAGCTTTAAATGTAAATATTGCACCAATTAATAGAATCAGTGCTGACGCATTTTTTATTTTTAAATTATTCATTATTTGTATTTTTTATATTATTGCATCCCAACAAATTTAGTTTAATGTCTGCTAATTCGCAATTGTTGGGCATTTGTAATTAATAATAGTACTTACTGCTAAAGCACTGGAACGAATTTCTAAGAAAATGTACTTTCTTATTTGGTCTTAGGGAGGACCATGCTTTGTTTTAGTTATTTTCATTTGTATTTTTCACATTACATAAATTAACGATATTATTAATTACGCCAACCTACGCCTCCATCTTAAATATATTATTACTCAATAGCGTCCTAAACGTTTTTTAGAAAAAATTCAAAATGCAGATTATGAGTATA
>JAQSCZ010000088.1 GCA_029945665.1 bacterium
TTTTTTTTATCAATTGCTCCCCTTTACTGTTAGTTACAGTAGTTTTTGTAGGTTGGAAATGGTTCGTGCCCGCATATTCATAATCAGTTGTTGTTGTGATAGGCAAACCTCCAAGAGTTGTTGTTTCTGTTTCTGTTTTTAAAGTCTTTATTTGACCTTGAATGGTATAGGGATAATAAATACAGCCAAATTCATTCTTGTTTATATTTAACCCAACAACCGGATAATTTGTTACTGTATAATTATTATTATAATTATACACCGACCCATTATTTTTCTTAACATTATTATTTTGATCATACTGAATAACCGAAATTTTTTCACCGGCTAAAAGTGATTGGAATTTAGGTTCGGCTGGAATTTGCTTAGGTTGAACAAATCCATTAAGCTCGAAGTAAGATTTATAAGGATTGAAATTATGTTCTGTTTTCCCATTTCCATCTGTTTCTACAACTTGTCCATAAGTAATATTAGGCCCTATAAAATTCACATCCAAAGGATCTATACCTGAAGAAAGACAGAAATAATAACCTGAAATATAATTTGCATTATTGCTTGAAATATAATCTATAAAATTAGATGCGTTTGCAGAACTTAATATAGTTGGATATGTATATTTTAAGGCATATAATGAATTTAAATAATCATAATTAATTTTATAAATAGGAACGGGATTAGAAGTTATTTTTGGTAAAGAATAAGTGAAATTATTTTCTTTTACTACAGTATTATCATTTTTATAAGTTATTTTCTTTATTCTTAAACCGCCCACATCATAAATGGGGATTATTGGAATTCTTTTAACAGAAGACCTGTTTATATTACACATGTAAGTCAAACCATTAGTTCCCCCATAGCCTTGAACAATTAACGTATATTGTCTTTGATTTATCAATAAACTTTCATCTATAGGGAGTAATACCTTTTTTGAGGTAAGTACGCCTTTATAATTTATTTGAGCAATAATAGTGTTAGTTACATTGTCAACTATTGAAGCTGCCCTAGCGATAGTTGAAGAACATCCTGCGCCGTTCATTGGATTGTAATCCATATTTGTTTCTAATAACAGTGTTGCATTGCTAATTGCATTATAAGTAAATACTGTTGAGTAAGTACCTGTTGTAGATTGTGTTGAAGATATATCCGCCAGGGTAGCAATAGGGTGGTCGATGTCATAATTAAATTCAACAGGTACATCAGATAAATGTTGTTCATATTCAAAATTAATAGTTCCTGATGTAGGATAAGTTATTTTTTGAAGAATTCCTGCTTTAGCAAATGAAAAATTTACAGCGCGATTGGCATAAATTAATGAATTTTTATTGAATTTATTCATTGGAACCAAACTAGGGTTTGTTAGAACACCATTATAATACCCCCATTTGTCTTGACCATAGGATAATTTGTTTGGTAAAACTTGTGTATCATAGTCAAAAACGTACGGTTTTGTAATACTACCATCACAATTTGACTCCAAAAAACTGTTCAAAACTAATCTTTTTTGCAACAAATTGGATCTTACTAAACCTGAAGGAGGAATTTCAGTAGCAATCGTTGTTGTGTAATTAAATTTAAACTTTTTTATACATTGCCCATTTTGAATTACTTGTATCTCATCTAACTTTTGAGCTGTAATCGATTCTGTACCTAGAATATTTAGTAGTGGTGCTACATCATCTCGCACCTTGTAAATAAAATTGATTTCCGTCTTTCCTGCGGTAATTTTACTAATCAATTTTGACATCAAACGATTTTCAAGATTTGGCCCACCTCCACCTGAAAAAATTGCAGGAGAACTTGAGTCATTTGCATTTGGATTTTGCGCAAAATTTTCATATTCAGACGATTCATATCCGATTGAACATTGAGCTCCATTTTGCAAAGTAGATATGCATGGACTAGTAATTTTACTAGGGGATTTATTTATAATTGTAGAATAATTATTATCAATATATGATAATGTTATTTTATCATTAGTGGCATAATTAGATATTTCATTTAAAAACCAAGCATTTGTTTTATATTGATAAATTTGTTCTCCAACGTTTGATATACTTGTAATTTCTGAGAGATTATTGGCCCCAAAACTATATTTAATCCCCATAGGTGAAGTAGCATTCCATGTAAATTTATTAGCATTTGAATCAAAAATTTCTTTTATTATAAAATCAGTATTCTCAAGATAAACAACTTCTCTATGGTCATTAAAAACAAATTTAGAACCACCTTCAGGTGTACTAAAATAATATAAATCGGGTTGAGCATCTAGATAACTTTGAAAAACATCATTTAGCCAATAATTAAATTCTCCATATCTATTTGGTGTACCGGTTGTTAATGAATAAGTATTTAAATAGGTGTCTAAATTACTAAACCCTCTATCTAAATAATACCCTTTCGTTGGTATATTACTTACATTATTTGAAGAATATGGACTTCCTTCATCCGGAGCTCCTTTAATTATTCTACTTACAGTACCTCCAACATTTAAACTCCAATTCTGCCCAACAGAGGAAGCTATAGATTCTACTTTCACACCA
>JAQSCZ010000089.1 GCA_029945665.1 bacterium
CACTTCGATAAACTCAGTGTGACAAACAAAAATTAACAAATAACACACTTCGATAAACTCAGTGTGACAAACAAAAATTAACAAAAATACACTTCGATAAACTCAGTGTGACAAACAAAAATCAACAAAAAACAAAATAAATATGTCAAATAAACCTCAAGGATTTAGAAGCTCGATACAAACGGGTAATGGAAAATCCATCGAAATTGAAACAGGTATTTTAGCCAAACAAGCTGATGGCAGCGTTGTGGTAAAATGCGGAGATACCATGTTGCTTGCAACAGTTGTATCAAACAAAGACGCCAAAGATGGCGTTGACTTTATGCCTCTAACAGTAGATTATCAAGAAAAATTTGCTTCTGTTGGTCGCATACCAGGGAGCTTTTTCCGTCGTGAAGCGCGCCCAACTGAGTACGAAATATTAATCTGTCGTATTATCGATAGAGCATTAAGACCTCTATTCCCAAGTGATTACCATGCAGATACACAAGTAGTGGTAACTTTAATGAGTAGCGATAAAAACTTCCCACCAGATTGTTTGGTTGGTTTAGCAGCATCTTCGGCCCTTATGATGAGTGATATTCCTTTTGAAGGACCAATCTCTGAAGTAAGAGTTGCAAAAGTGGATGGTAAACTTGTTTTGAATCCAACCCTTTCAGAAATGGAAAAATCTAGTTTCGATATGATTGTATCGGGCACTGAAAAAGACATTAACATGGTGGAAGGTGAATTCAATGAAATCAGCGAAGTAGATATGTTAGAGGCAGTAAAATTTGGTCACGATGCGATTAAATTACAGTGTCAAGCTCAGTGGGACTTATGTAATCAAATGGGTGGAAGAAAACCTGCTAGAGTATATAACCACGAAACCAATGATGAAGAACTAAGAGGAAAAGTATGGGCAGCTACTTACGATAAAGTATATGCAGTAGCCAAAAGTGGCGCTCCTAAAGCTGAAAGAAGTGAGAAATTCAAAGCCATTATTACAGAATACATCGATGGTTTAACAGATGAAGAAAAATCTACCCAATCTAGCTTAGCTAAAAAATATTACCATGATGTTGAGAAAGAGGCTATGCGCAGAATGGTATTAGACGAAAGTATCCGTTTAGATGGCCGTAAATTAGATGAGGTTCGTCCTATCTGGTCTGAAGTAGGTTACTTACCAGCAGCGCACGGTTCCGCAGTATTTACTAGAGGTGAAACTCAGTCGGTTACTTCGGTAACACTTGGTGGTAAATTAGATGAGCAATTATTAGATGCTCCAATGCAAGCTGGTTACAGCAGATTAATGTTGCATTATAATTTCCCATCTTTCTCTACAGGCGAAGCTAGACCAAACAGAGGGACTAGCAGAAGAGAAATTGGTCATGGTAACTTGGCATTAAGAGGACTAAAAAAAGCTTTACCAAGTGTTGAAGATAATCCATATGTTATTCGTATTGTAAGTGATATTTTAGAGTCTAATGGTTCTAGTAGTATGGCAACAGTATGTGCTGGTAGCTTAGCATTAATGGATGCAGGTATTAAAGTGAAAGGCGGCGTTAGTGGCGTTGCAATGGGTTTAATCAGCGATGAGAAAACTGGCAAATACAGCATCCTAACTGATATATTAGGTGATGAAGACCATTTAGGTGACATGGATTTTAAAGTTGTTGGTACCGCCAATGGTATTACTGCTTGTCAAATGGATATCAAAATTAATGGCTTGCGTTGGGAAATGTTAGAAGAAGCATTGGAACAAGCTAGAAAAGGAAGAGCACATATACTTGGTGAAATGAATAAAACCCTTGACAAACCAAATACAGACTACAAACCGCATACTCCAAGAATTGAACGTATCGTAATTGATAAAGATCAAATTGGTGCAGTTATCGGACCTGGAGGTAAAGTTATTCAAGGCATACAAAAAGAAACTGGTGCTGTTATTTCAATTACAGAAGTTGAAAATACCGGTATCGTTGAAATCATGTCGAATGACGGTGCAAGTATGGCTGCTGCAATTAAAATCATAAAAGGTATCGTTGCAGTTCCTGAAGTTGGTGCTATCTACGAAGGAAAAGTAAGAAGCATTGTTGAATTCGGTGCTTTTGTTGAAATACTACCTGGTAAAGATGGTTTATTGCACATCAGCGAAATTAGCTGGGATAGAATTAACAAAATGGATGGCATCTTTAAAGAAGGTGATATCATACAAGTAAAATTAGTTGAAGTTGATAAAAAGACTGGCAAATTAAGATTATCTCGTAAAGTTTTGTTACCAAAACCAACGCAAGATCAACAAAAACAACCAGGATAGTCTTCAATTGGCTCAGTCTTCTTCCGATAGCTATCGGAAAAACTCAGTCTTCGATAAACTCAGTCTTCGATAAACTCAGACTGACGGAAACGGTTTGACTAAAGGATGTACAATTATAAAAGTATAAATATGAAACCTCTTCATTGCTGAAGAGGTTTTTTATGTTTAAAATTGTTGGTCATTACTCCCATTTTTATCCTAGCATCTACAAACAAATCATTTTAATTGACCTAAATGATGCTAGCAATAATTAATGATTGATTAATTAATTCGCTTGTTAAAATTGATCCGTTGTGTAAAAGACCGTGTCAATGAAATATAAAATGTCATCCCTTGTTAAAACATTTTCATCATGCAAATCTTCTAAAATAATCCCCAATTCGGGATTTAAATAATCGTTATAGCGGGTATTTTTGAATCCATTGGATGCTGAGTTCAAAAAATAAGTGTATTTAAATATTTCAATTAAAATACTTTGTTTGATTTCTTAATATTTTTACGTCTGCAATAGTTGAGAAATACTAAATATTATTTATCATATATTTGTCGTGATGCGTATAAAATCCATTATCACGGCAATTAAAATTATGGCACTTATTTGTATAGCCATGCCTGTTAATGCTCAGAAAAAAGAAATCCGTTTAAATTTCGGTTTGCAAGGAAATTTACCAGAGCGCTATTTCAATACCAATATTCAAAAATACAATGGCAAGAATGGCGGCATGGGTTTTCATGTTTGTCCGCAATTTATTTATAACAAGCATTTGGCTTTTAACTTAAATATAGAATATAGTTTCGTTATTGAGAATTATCAAACAGATGCTATCGGCGGCTTTGATATTATCTCAATTGCACCAGGTGTTAATTATTATTTTACCGAACATAAAATAAGACCATTTGTAGGTTTGGGAGCGGGTATTTACCATGTAATCTATCACGAACCCAAGGTTAATTTGGGTGTACGCCCATTGCTAGGTGTTTCATTTAACAATAGGTTCGCCTTGTCAATAGAATACAACAGGATATTGGCGAACATTAAAGTAGATCCACATGTTAGGGGTTCATTTGATAATTATTATCTAGCGGTAAAAGGTAGTTTTAGTCTGGGTATTGGCGGTTCTGGCAAAAAATAAATACCAGTTGCCTGCTACATCTAATCGAAAAAAACAGCTTGAATAACGGCTCAAGTATTCAATCTTTTTCTGACAACTATCAACAAAAATTCCATTGGTGTTTTGATAGTAAATGAATAGTTTTGTTGGGAAATAAAATCATTAAAAATTTACAATATGAATATCATTAAAAAACTTGCCTTATTTGTAGTCGCCATTATTAGTTTTCAACCTGCTTTTGCCGGAAACGGAGAATGGGCTGAATTGAAAGCTTTCCACAGTGTAATGAGTAAAACATTCCATCCAGCAGAAGAAGGCAAATTACAACCTGTTAAGGATAGCGCAGCCAACTTATTAGCCAAAGCTAAATTATGGCAGGCCTCTGCGGTACCAGCAGATTACAACAAAGACGAGACAACAAAAACATTGACCTTATTAGTAGCAAAATGCGAAGAACTAAATGTCGCAGTAATTGCTAATAAAAGCGATGCCGATCTTAAAAAATTGATTACCGAAGCGCACGAAATTTTTCATCAAATTGTTGAGAAATGCAGGGTTCATGGCGAACACCAGGAAGGGGATGAACATAAAAAAGAAAAGAAATCTGAAAAAAAAGGTAAAAAGAAGTCGACGAATTAAGCTATCTTTCCAACATATTGAAAAGGGTTTGAATTTTTTCAAGCCCTTTTTAGTTTTAAATAATTTATATTATGAACCAATTCGTTACCATTAAAACCTTTACTTATGCTTATGAATTAGCTGTATTAAAGGGCCGACTTGAGTCTGAAGGCATTTCATGCTTTATTAAAAATGAAAATTTTTCGCAAATTGCTTCGATCTATTCCAATGCTATTGGAGGCATTCAATTGCAAGTGCGTGAAAATGATATACCAATTGCTATAGAAATTTTAAGGGAAGGTGATTACTTAAATGACAAGGATTATGAAGCCTTAAAAAATTACCATTCCGAAAAGATTGTGCATCATGAAGGACATAAGCTTGTTTGGTTTGTTGAGTACAAAGGAATTATTATAGCTGCCCTGATATTAGCACTGGTGTTTTTTATCTGGTATTTGCTTTTTGCAGAGAATAACATGAAGGGATAGTTGCTCTTACATTTCTCTATCTTAAAAATATTCATAGATTTGTGCAATAAGAATAAATCCTTTTGCCATGAAAAAAATCTTAGTATGCCTTTTAATTCTCCATTTCTCTAATTTAGTAGTCGGTCAAAAAAAGACCCCTGCAACAACGAATTTTGCAGATAGTATTTTACTAAAAACCACTCAATTTCGTTTGGTTGGACCATTTAGAGGTGGGCGAAGCAGCGCGGTTTGCGGTGATCTTTCCCATAAAAACATTTTTTACAATGGCACTACTGGGGGTGGTTTATGGAAAACAATTGATGGAGGCAGTAATTGGAAAAACATTTCTGACAAATACTTTGGTGGTTCAATTGGTTCTGTAGCCCTTGCCCCGAGCGATGCCGATATTATGTATGTAGGAGAAGGTGAAAATACCTTGAGAGGAAATGTGAGCGAAGGGTTTGGCATTTGGCGCACCAATGATGCCGGAAGAACATGGAAAAACATGGGTCTAAAAGATACCCGTCATATTGTGCGCATTGTTGTCCATCCGAAAAATCCTGATATTGTATGGGTCGCCGCTCTTGGTCATTTATTTGGACCTAACAACGAGCGCGGTGTATACAAAACCACAGATGGTGGTAAAAATTGGCACAAAGTTTTATTTACAGATAATCTGAGTGGAGCCGTTGATTTAGTTATGGAGCCTGGTAATCCTCAAACTTTATACGCTAGCACTTGGACAGTCATTCGCACACCCTACTCGCTTGAAAGTGGTGGTAAAGGTAGTGCGTTATGGAAAAGCACAGACGCTGGTGAAACATGGCAAAAACTAAATGATAAAAAAGGTTTCCCCAATAAAAGTACATTGGGAATTATAGGTGTTGCGGTTAGTCCTTCAAATCCCGATATGGTGTATGCGATTATTGAAAATGAAAAAGGTGGTCTGTTTGTAAGCGAAGATGCTGGTGAAACATGGACATTAAAAAATAGCAGCAATGATATCAGACAAAGGGCTTGGTATTATTCAAAAGTATTTGTTGATCCTAAAAACAGTCATATTGTATATATACTTAATGTTGACTTATTAAAAAGCACCGACGGTGGAGTTACTTTTAATTTCATAAATACACCCCATGGCGACCATCATGATTTATGGATTGACCCAGAAGATGGAAACAGAATGATAGTGGGTGACGATGGCGGAGCACAAATATCATTTGATGGCGGCGATCATTGGAGTACCTATTACAATCAAGCAACAGCTCAATTTTACAGAGTAAGCACCGATAATCACTATCCTTATCGGATACTGGGTGCACAGCAGGACAATAGTTCAGTACGAATCTTATCACGCAGCAGTGGTGATAGGATTGGAAATGGCGATTGGGAGTCTACTGCCGGATTTGAAAGCGGCTATATTGTTGCTGACCCTTTAAATCCTGAAATTGTATATGGCGGAAATTATTGTGGTTATATTGGTCGACTTGACCACACAACAGGCGAGAATCGACAAATAAGTATTTGGCCTGTCAATTCATTAGGGGCAGGTGCCGATGTGCAGAAATATCGTTTCCAGTGGAATTTTCCAATCTTTTTTTCACCTCATAATCCTAAAAGGTTATATGCAGCAGGGAATGTTTTATTTGTCTCAGAAAATGAAGGGGCGTCTTGGACACCGTTAAGCGGCGACCTAACTACCAATGATAAGAATAAACAAAGAGCAAGTGGCGGACCTATTACAAAAGATAATACTGGGGTTGAAGTGTATTGCACTATTTCCACAGCAGCTGAATCGACAACAGAAAAGGATGTATTGTGGACAGGAAGTGATGATGGCTTAATTCATGTAAGCAAAGATGGCGGCCAACAATGGACCAACATAACACCCCCGATGGCGGGTCAATGGATGATGTGGAATTGTATAGAAACAGATCATTTCAAAAAAGGCAAGGCCTACTTTGTTGGTACCAAATATAAAATGGATGATTACACCCCGTATATTTTTAAAACCGAAGATTATGGTAAAACCTGGCAAAAAATAACCAATGGCATACCTTCCACACATTTTACAAGATGCATAAGAGCCGATAAAAAAAGACCTGGCTTGTTATATTGTGGAACCGAGTATGGTTTATACATTAGCTATGATGATGGCTTGAATTGGAAACCCTTTCAATTGAACTTGCCATTGGTGCCAATAACAGATTTAACTATTAAGGAAAATGACTTAATTATTGCAACACAAGGTCGATCATTTTGGATATTAGATGATTTGAGTACCGTGCAACAATTAGATAGATCTATTATAAATGAGTCGCTTTATGTTTACGATATAAATGAAACTTATCTTTATACTGGCTACTACAACAAGCAGGTAAATAATGCTGGAATGAATCCTGCGAATGGGGTGGTAATTAATTATTTTTTAAAGCAGATAAGTGATACCCTTTTGATTGAAGTAAAACTGAGGGATAAAAACAATCAATTGATACGTAAATTCAGCAATACCTCAAGCAATGTCCAAGAAAAAATAGAATTGAATCAAGACCTGAATAAATTCTATTGGAATATGCGGTATCCGGATTGGGTAAGTGCTGAGAACATGATAATGTGGACAGGCATTGGCAGTGGGCCTAAAGCGGCTCCGGGCAAGTATTCTATTGCGATAAAGGTTGGAAAAGACAGTATTACCAAGACCTTTATCATAAAAGCCAACCCAAGTTATAAATGCACACAAGCGGATTATGAAGCACAGTTTGATTTTTTAATAACTGTTGGAAATGCATACAATGGGATTCAAAACAGCATTAAACAAATTCAAAATCTTCGTCAGCAAATGACTGAATTCAAATCAAAACAAGGTAAAAATTGCCCAAAAGAAATACTTATATTGTGTGATAGTATTGATAAGAGAATAACGTTTATTGAGGAGAAATTTTATCAAACAAAATTAAAAAGCAGTCAAGATATACTTAACTATCCAATGCAATTAAACAATAAAATTGCTAACCTGTATGACTACGCCAGTAGCGGTATTAATGCCCCAACGGAACAGGTAAAAGCGGCATTTAATGAATTAGTAGCAGAGACAAATCTATATCAAGGCATGTTCAAGTTAACTATTCAAAATGAGATTAAGGAATTAAATGCATTAATAATTAAATCAGAACTACCTGTAATTGTTATAAAAGCTATTGAATAAAAAAAGCCCCGGTAAACACCAGGGCTTCATTAGAACATAGTTTTTAGTGTATTTTCTAGCTTAAATTTCTTATCTGTAGCAATCAACAAATGCTTTCCACTGTCTTTCAGTTAATATTTCTTTTGTAGCACTCATGAATTTATAGTAGCAAGCTTTTAAATTTTTCGCAAAAGAGACTTTAATATATCTCAAAGAAATTTCAAAGTCTTTTCTCAATTTAGCCATACCTTCTTCGAATTGTGCTTTGGTAATTTTACCGTTTCTCAATTGAGCTACAAGTTCCTTACGAGAATTTTCAATACGGGTTGAAAGTTTAACATAAGCTTCACGGTGCGCTTTAATATCAGCAGCTTTGCACGCTTCATAGGCACGTAATGCACGTCTTAATTTCATGGCTTGTGTATCTGATAAATTTAATTTTTTGATACAAGCAAAATAGCGATTGTCTGCGCGTTTAAAACCCGCGTCATCCATATCTGTTTCAACCATTACATAGGCTTCAGGTAAACCATCATTGTCTGCATAAAATGCATCTGTTTCGTTTCCTCCTAAAGCAATTGCATCATTGTATGTCTCATCGGCATTATCGACGATGGCTACTGATTGAGCTTCGAATAAAGCTGAATTATCTGTAGTTGCTGGAGCAACAGTTTCAGCTTGTTTTTTACATCCTACTGCTGCAAATAAAAGAATTGCTGATAGGGCAAGGGCGGTTTTCATTGATTTGATTTTCATAATTTATAATGTTATTAAATTTTATACCCTTTTGTCTTCCGAATATAAATATGGTTGCACAAAAAATCGAAAATAAAATAAAAGCGACTGTTTTTCAGTCGCTTACAATACATTAAAACAATATGATGAAATCAATTAAGCAACCAGTGCAGGCACTTGACCTAGCTTGTGCATCATATTAAAGTGAGAATTTATAGCCTCTGAAAAAGTGCTGAACTCGTTGTGTTGCACGCCATGTTTGGCAGCTATTTCACGCACAATCTTTCTAATTGCTGGATAATGCACATGACTAACCTTGGGGAATAAATGGTGTTCAACTTGAAAATTCAAGCCACCAACAGCCCAAGTTATAAATTTATTATCTGGACAAAAGTCGAATGTTGTTTTCATTTGATAAATGGCCCAATCTTCATCAATCGCTAAAATACCATTTTCTTGAGCATCGGCATATACAGCCCCTTCAACCACGTGAGCTAATTGAAAGACAACAGATAAGACAACACCCATTACAAAATTATAAAACAAATAACCAATGATAAATTTACCAAAACCAAGCATATATATCGGAAATGCAATATAGAAACTCACATAAAATAATTTTGTAACCCAAAAAGTTAAATGGTTTTTAAAAGTTCTCTTTGGCAAATCAGTGGTATATATTTTATTGGTAAAATACTTATTAAAGTCCATGAAAAATACCCAGAAAAGCGTTGATACACCATATAAAAACAACATGTAATTTCTTTGATATTTATGCAATTGATTATAAGGTTGGTTAGGAGACATCCTTAAAAAAGGCGGTTTAAAAATATCATCATCTACCCCATCTACATTGGTATATGTGTGATGTAAAACATTGTGCTTAGTGCGCCAAAAATAAGATTCGGCACCTAAAAAATTAAGACTATATCCAAAAAAATCATTGACTTTGCTGTTATCGGAAAATGCACCATGGCAAGAATCATGCATGATATTAAATCCGATAAAAGCCAGAAAAGTTCCAAACACTGCCAACAATAAAAAATTAAGCGCTGTAGAGGCAGGTTGAATAAAAACTAAGATATAATAAAGGCTAAAAACTACGGCATACATGAAGAATGCTTTGAAAAACAACTTACTATTCCCTCTCTGACTCAAATGATTGTCTTTGAAATATTGTTTCACTTTGTCATTCACTTCTGCATGAAACTGTCTATTATTGGTTGCAAATGAAATTTGTGGCATATTAAATTAACCGCAAAATTAAGATATTGTTTCAGAAAATTATAATTAATGACAATAGTCAACGTGTATTCATTAAAAATTAACTTTTACTAACTTGGATTTTATGCCGTTTAGAAACTAATGATAAATAAGTTACATTTGTATAAGTGAATTTTGAAGGAAGTTTAAATAACAAGTTACCACAGATAGGCCCGTCTATCTTTTCGGTTATGTCTGCTATGGCCAACCAACATAAGGCTATTAATTTAGCCCAAGGCTTTCCAGATTTTGATTGCAGTCCAGATTTGAAAAACATGGTAAATAAGGCCATGCAAAACGGGCACAACCAATATGCACCAATGCCTGGGTTAATGAGTTTAAGAGAAAAAATTGCCATTAAAACGGAACAAGCCTACTCGGCCATTTACCATCCAGAAACCGAGATAACCATTATGCCAGGTGCTACTTTGGCTATTTACGCAGCAATAACAGCCTTGGTGAAGGACAATGATGAAGTTATAATTATTGAGCCGGCATACGACTGTTATATCCCTGCGGTTGAGTTAGCAGGAGGCAAAGCCATTGTATACGAATTGGCCTTTCCCGATTATAAAATTGATTGGAACCAATTAAAGAAACTAATTAATATAAAAACAAGACTTATTGTTATTAATAGTCCTCACAACCCTACTGGCACCATATTGACTTCGGAAGATATCCGTAAGCTTGAAAAGTTAATTGAGAATAAAGATACCTTAATTTTGAGTGACGAAGTATACGAACATATTATTTTTGATGGATATGAACACCAGTCGGTAGCCCGCTATCCCAAATTAGCAAATCGCAGTATCATTGTGAGTTCTTTTGGCAAAACATACCATACCACAGGTTGGAAAATGGGTTACATATTGGCCCCCGCGAATATTACAGTTATGATTCGCAAAGTATATCAATTTATGGCCTTTGCTGCTAATACCCCTATTCAGCATGCCTATGCAGAAATATTGGATCGAACCGAATTGTTTACTGAATTAAGTGCTTTCTACCAAGCAAAAAGAGATTTTTTTAGGCAAGCAATTAAAGGTTCAAAATTCAAACAACACATTTGCAATGGTAGTTATTTTCAATTATTGGGATACGATAAAATAAGCGATCTATCGGATATGGAAATGGCCAAATACCTGACCACAGAGAAAGGCCTTGCAAGCATTCCAGTTTCGGCCTTTTATAAAAGAAAAACGGATCATAAGGTATTGCGTTTTTGTTTTGCCAAATCAGAAGAGACTTTATCAAGAGCAGCAGAAATATTATGCAATCTATAAACATTACGGTGGTTCAAACCCAATTGCATTGGGAGAATATAGACCTGAATTTAGAAAATTTTACAAAAAAATTAGCGCCAATTAAGGAAACAGATTTAATTATATTGCCTGAAATGTTTACGACAGGTTTTAGCATGAATCCTGAGTTATTGGCAAAAGAATCTTCAGAAAAAGGATTGGCTTGGATGCAGGCCATGGCTAAAAGTAAGCATGGCGCAGTAACGGGCAGCTTAATGCATGAAGACAACGGGACCTATTATAATAGCTTGTTTTTCGTGTTGCCAGATGGCACCTATCAGCGCTATAATAAGCGCCATTTATTTTCTTTGGCCGAGGAGAATAAACACTTTACTAAAGGGCACGAAAGATTAATAGTAGATTACAAAGGTTGGAAAATATGTCCTTTAATTTGCTTCGATTTAAGATTTCCTGTTTTTAGCCGCAACAATGTTAATTACGATTTATTAATATACGTAGCCAACTGGCCAGAGAAAAGACATTACGCATGGCAGCAATTGTTAAAGGCGCGTGCTATAGAAAATCAAAGTTATGTTGTTGCCTGCAACCGACTTGGCGAAGATGGTAATGGTGTTGCACACAAAGGTGGTTCGGCCATTATTAACTATTTAGGCGAAGAAATTGGATTCGATAAGGATGACAATATTTTCCAATTCAATTTGAATAAAGAACCGCAAGATCAATTCAGAAAAGAATTTCCTTTCCTAAATGAGCAAGATAACTTTTCAATCCTATAATTAAAGTTCCCCTTTAATTAATCTCTGCGCCATCAATTTACCTTCTCGCACTGCATAATTGGTACCTCTATCTTCAGGATAAATTTGCGCCATGGTATTAATTAATACATTAGGTAATGGTATATGGTAATCAGATATAATTATACTCCTGACTTATGCCTTTGTAAATTAGTGCAGTATTAAAATATTTTATTACAGATATTTACTTTGAAAAATACACCTTTATATGCACTATTAGGCGTTTTTTATGAAAATTAGAGTTGTTAAGAAGGCTTTATATGCTAATCGGCTTCAGGTAGTGCGTTTACAATCAAAACAAAAGGGTGATTATGCAGCACATTAGTTGAGGCAGTTCGGAATTGGGAATATACAACATATTGCTTTTGTTAGATGAATAGGGTTAGGGAGTAAGATACCAACTGTTTAACTTTCATGGCAAAAACTGGTTAGAAAAAGAGGGTAAAATATTATTTTGCGGAGATTCCATAAGAGAAGGAAAATATTTGCCTCAAAATATTTTTACGCATCTTCAATTTATTGGAAATTTTTCAAGTGCAAATTGAATAGATATATCTATTTGAATATTAACCGATTATTTAAATTAACAAATATTCAATACGCAAATATTCTTACTTAAAAAAGAGTAAAACTACGCTTTTTTAAGTAAAATATCCTTGTTAGTTTTGATATCTTATATTATATTATTTGAATATCCGCAATCACCCATAATTGATAAAAAAGTCTTATTTTTGTAAAAAAGAAATTTATGAATTTGTTTAGTTTTACAGCACATTTTGATAGCGAAGAAGCTTGTCGCAACCACTTCAAAGCCCAAAGAGATAAAGAAGGGGTAATCTGTAGAGAATGTAATCACACAGAACATTATTGGATAAAAAGTAGATGGAGTTATGAATGTAAAAATTGCAGAAGCCGAACCTCTTTAAAAAGTGGAACGATTATGCAAAGTTCAAATTTATCTTTTTTAGTCTGGTACAAAACAATATTTTTATTAAGCGCTACAAAAAAAGGTTTTTCGAGCAAAGAAATTCAAAAACAAT
>JAQSCZ010000090.1 GCA_029945665.1 bacterium
GTAAGCCGTGGTACCAGCCATATGTGCAACCTTCGTAACAGTCATATTATTTTATAAAGAAAAACAAGTCTAAATTGTATAAAAATAAAAACTCAACAGAATTCAAACCATTTGTATTTTGTTTTGATGGGAACAAGCTCAATTGGGTATATTTTAAAGATACAATCCATCCTAAAATTCAAATTGTAAGTAGATTAGACCCTGTAAATTTAAAGGATACAATAATTAAGTATTTCGAATGTAAACCTGATAACATTTTAATAATTTACAATTTAAACTCATTTAGAATTAATTCAAAAAATATGTACATCAAACAGGAATTTCTTGGCAAGGATATATATTTAATTGACAAAAAAGAAAGATTTAGGAAGCATAAGTTCAAACTAAATTGAAATTTTGATGTAAGGCAGCACCTCCAGGAATCGAACATTGACATAACCCCATTTGAATTCATTTGATAGCTCATTAACCATACAAATATCTAATATTATCAAGAAAATAGTGTTTTCCGAAGGTACTAGGTTTACAGTAATAAAAATAAATGAAAAGCTATTGTATTTTAAAATTCATTGAGGGTTTGTGTTCCGCTTTATCCGCCAATTAAAACAATACCAGCCTATAGGGTCGGAATTGTTTTTTCAGCTGGGCACAATAAATGTAATGCATTTGAATGTGACAGGATAATAAAACAATAAAAATTGCATTCGCAATTTTATTGTTTTATTTGAAGCCTCTCCACCTTAGGCGGATCATGCTAATAGTCCCGTCCTCTGCATTGCAAAAACCCTTTCCAGACTTTTCTATTGTAATGACTTTCTAGTAGATTTCTTATTTCTGTTATTGCCATTATTCGATGTCTTTTTTTAATTGCTCTGATAACTGATGCAATTTTTGAGCTAACATTTTTTTATCAATCAGTTTGGTTTCATAGTCAGCTATTAAAGCGGGGCTCGTATTTCTTGCCAAAGCGTATTCTACCACTTCTGTGTCTTTACCCTTGCATAACAAAATACCAATGCTTGGCTTTTCGTTTAGTCGTTTTACATCCCTATCCAATGCTTCTAAATAGAAATTGAGCTTCCCCAAGAATTCGGGGGCAAAATCTTCAATTTTAAGCTCAAATAAAACTAGGCATTGCAGGTCTCTGTGATAAAACAGTAAGTCGGTATAATAATCTTTATTTCCCACTTGTAGGCGGTATTGGTTACCCATGTAAGTAAAGCCTTTTCCAACCTCCAAAATAAATTTTTGAAGATTTTGTATGAGTGCCTTTTCCAAATCTTTTTCAGAATGGGTATTAGGCAAATCAAGAAATTCAAAAATGTAAGGGTCTTTAAAAACTCCTTGTGGTAATTGCGTCAAAGGTAGTGGTGCAATTTTATTGCTCATCATTGTTCTTTCATATACCGCTGAATTAAGTTGCCTTTCTAATTCCCTAACTGATAGTTTTTCATTTATAGCCAATTGGATATAAAATAACTTTTCTTCTGTAGTTTTTGTTTTATTTAGAATGTGCAAGTGCGCACTCCATTGCATTTGTGACAACGCCGTTGTCACAAACTTTGTTGCTTCCTTTTCTTCAATTCCCATTTGTGTCATCACTGTTGACACAAATAGGGAATTAGAATAGGTTTCAAAAAATTGCTTCATCCTATAAAGCCCCCTCCGGTTAAATCCGGTAAGTTCGGGTAGATAGGATTCAATATATTTAGCCAATTCATCAACAACAGCATCTCCCCAAATGCCTTGACTTACCTTTTGAGAAACCATTTTACCGACATTATAATAAAGCATCACTAATTCAGCATTTGCTCTGCTAAAAACTCTATTACGAGCTTCATGAATAAGTATAAGGACTTGTTCAAAGTCACCATTTTTATCAATTTTTAGTTTGCTCATAATTTTGCAATAAAAGTTTCGGAAATAATAATTTTTGGCTGTAAGGGGTAGGCCCCAAAGGAGTCGAACCTTGACATAACCCCATTTGAATTCATTTGACAACTCATAAACTATACAAATATAAAATAATATAAAGAAAATAGTGTTTTTCGAAAGTAGAATCCCATGTAAGGGACCAGAAATACTTTTACCCTCCTAAATTTATATGAATGAATGATTTTTCAATACTCAGTTAGGTTGTGGATTTTCGACTAACACAAGTAACGTTGTTTGATTCAGGAAAATTTTGCAGGTGCTGTGGTTTGTTGCTTCGCTATACTTCGTCCATACATTCGACATTCCGATAGTTATCGGAACAGTAGGACGAAGTGTGGGAAAAACATACCAATCGGTATGTTTTTATTAAAAGTAAGTTTTAACAACAAAGGCAAACTGGTCAATAAAGATTTTATTGAAGGCATAAAAAAGTAAATTTGAAATTCTGTATTAACCATACTATTTTTGAATATGCAGTCCCTTAGATGGGACCATGCCCGATAGCTATCGGGCCTCGGAAAACGAGAGTGTAAAATAAACTGTGTCAAAATTCGAAAATAATTAAGAATTTTGAACAA
>JAQSCZ010000091.1 GCA_029945665.1 bacterium
AACTCTGAGGATAAAAACTTCCCTTTCTTTTTTTAATCGTTTAGGACGCTATTGACATAAAATCATTTGTTGATCATAGTCATTATAGTGATTCTCTTTTAAAATCTGACTTTGACTCAATATATAAAATATACACATTTAGATTAAAATCTAGTAAAAAGTATTGGAATTCTTATTTGTTTTTTAGAGACACACTACCCTTAATTAATGATTGCTCGAGACTTTTTGGAAAGAATTCGAATATTGCAGAAACAGGAATTATGGTAATTAGCCTAAATAACTGGAATGATACATTCACATTAAAATCTATTTGTTCAAGTTATGGACATAATTACATTGGCAAATACTCAATTTCAAATAAAAAATTTGTTTTAGTAAAAACATCCTCTAAAGATCTAACTTTTATCTTCTCAAACTATTTAATTTCATTAGGATTATTTGAGTTTGCTGAACCTAACTTATTGTTTAAAAAGATAACTACAAGCATACCAAATGATCCATACTTTAGTCAAAGCTAGCATTTGAAAAATACAGGATCTAATAATTACTATGGCTATTCAGGTTCAAACGGGGCAGACATAAATGTGGAAGGTGCTTGGGACTTATTAAATGGTAGTTGCGGAGGTATAAATATAGCTATTCTTGACTTCGGGGTTACCCCTCATCCAGATTTAACAACCTTTGGTTTTGGATTTAATGCACTTAAACACGATCCATACTTTTTAACTCCGGTAAATTCCCATTTCAGAATCAATAACGGTAAACCTGAAAAAAACTTCGGTCACGGCACCGCATGTGCAGGAATTGCAGCTGGCAAAGGCAATAATGGAATTGGCATAACTGGTGTTGCATACAAATCAACAGTATTTGGTATTAAAATTTTTGAAAGTAGTGGTCTAAGTAGTACTTTAGTGATGTGTGCTGCATATTATTTGGCTGTCGATTCTGCAAAGGCAGATGTAATTTCTGGTTCATACGCACTTTTTAGTCCCAAAATAAATAGCTATAATTCATTTGCAATTAGTCAAGCAATTAATTATGCCAATAATTTTGGCAGAAATGGATTGGGTACTTCAATATTTCATTCAACTGGCAATGGTACAAGTGGTTGCCTACCTGCTGACCCTCCAAATAAAATTGGATTTCCAGCTTCAAATCCACAAGTAATTGCGGTAACAGGTACTGATGTGTGTGATGGATTAAAACGTAGTGGTGATTGCACCGGCTGGGTTCACCCACAAGGAGAATGTTCTGTAGCTTCATATGGACCTGGTACAGATATTGCGGCCCCATATCATGATATATGGACAACTGATATCCCAGGGATATTAGGCTATTCAACAGGTGATTACACTAATTTCAGCGGTACATCAGCAGCTTGTCCAATTGTAGGAGGTGTTATGGGATTGATTTATTCTGCAAATCCATATTTATCACAATCACAAGCTCGAATGATAATTGAATCAACTGCTGCTAAAGTTGGGTCATATTCATACACAAATGTAACAAATCAACCAAATGGAACATGGAGCAATGAATTGGGTTATGGAAGAGTGGATGCGCAGCAAGCTGTTAATAAGGCACTAATTACTAAAATTGACCTTCGAATTAGCAATGGCCCAAGTGATTTTGATGCTAGTGAGGGCACAATAACCAAAAGTGATTTTACAATGTATCCAATGCTACATTTATATTTTAAAGATAATGGAGGTGCATATATAAATTATAATGTAAAATGGTATAGGGACGGTATATTGATTTCGACAGTTACAAGTGCTCCCTACATTGATCTTTCTAAGCCAGGAAAATATTATGCTACTGTTGAAAACAATTGCAACAATAAATACTTACTTAGAACCGAAGAAATTGAAATTAGACCAACTTGTACTGGAATATCTTATAACAATGCTTATTCAGCAGGATATACATTTTTTGGTGTAACAACCTTTCCCACCATATCAAACATAGAACCAGTGCCTGTTAATGGAGATTTGATTATTGGTGCAGGGGCAACTGTTAATGTTAGTAATAGACAATTTATTTTTGGGAATTGTTCAAAATTAATAATTCAATTTGGTGGAACTTTAAATGCTACAAATTGTCAATTTATTGGTTGCGACAATTGGCAGGGAATTATTTGTGATGGAGCAACTTCTAGTGTTAACATTACAAATAGCTATATTGCCAATGCAACAACAGGAATTATTAGTAAAAGCGGAGGTGCGCTCAATATTAATCTAAGTACTTTTGCCTACAACTATCTTCATGCTGCAATTGATGGGAGTTTACTAACATCTAATATTGACTTATACAATAATAATTTTACCGAATTGACTGATATGGGAGCTGGCACTCCTCCTTGTAACAATGCCTATTATAATGGGTTAATTATTTCGACCCAACAACCAAAAATTTATATTAAGAGTTCACTTGCAGGGTCGGTTAATTCAAACAATTTGGAGTAATAGACATTTTTAATGCTATTTTTAAGACGCAAGCTTCTAATAGACA
>JAQSCZ010000092.1 GCA_029945665.1 bacterium
AAGGGCTCACGAATGATTTATTGCCAAATCTTGGAAAAGTTCGGATCAGTGTGTTATGAATATTATTATTCACTCTGCAAAATTGGAGATTATAACAAGGTTAGTTGTTACACTATTACGCTTATATTTTATCATATTTTTACTTCTTCAAGATTTTGACGGAGGTGAATCTTTTGTAATTTATATTCTGATGGTGTTATACTGGTTATTCTTTTGAATTGATTCGACAAATAAGCGACAGAACTATATCCTAATTTTATAGCTATTTCAGAAAGGGATAGTTCATCATAAGCGAGCAATTCTTTTACCCTTTCAATTTTATGAATGATATAATATTTTTCAATTGTTATGCCTTCCACTTCAGTGAAAATTCTGCTAAGATATGAATAATTGAAATCTACTTTCTGAACTATAAAATCGGAAAGATTAATTCTCAAATTAGAGTCTGAATAATGCACTAGTTCAACAATGCAATTTTTAATTTTTTCAATAAGCTTGGATTTTTTATCTTCAATTAATAAAAACCCATAGGGTTTTAAATTTGCTATTAAAGCATATTTCTGACTAATGTTAATAGTTGTTTCAATTTCTACTTCACCGAGTTCAACAGAAATAGGGTTGATTCCAAGTTTTATAAATTCAGACTGAACAATTGTTTTACAGCGGGAGCACACCATATTTTTTATACGTATTTTCATTTATTACTTGTATGCATTGAAAATATTATATTCAAATCTTAAAATAAGTTCCTGATTATTAATTCGTAACATATTGCCAGAAATTTGCTTTCTATATCCGATATCTAAGCGCATTCTACTCTTCATAATGAATTGAATGGCTGGTACTATATCCAAAAATTGTTCATGTGTTTCAGGGTTATATTTGCCAAGCAATTCAGTATAAAAATTGACATTGGTTTGCTTGTAATTTTTATATTTTATCGGAAAAATTAAATACCCCGAAGATAATGCGTAATTATATGTTTTCTGCGGTTGTCCAGACTGGAACGTATAATTGAAATTATTGATGGCTGCAGTATACCCTCCAGTAAATGAAATTGCTAGTTTATGGAGTAATTGCGTTGCCACTATAGCCATACTAATGCCGGAATTATCACCGCTTAAATTAATATCATGGTATTGAATAGGGTTATTAATTAGAGATGCTTTAACATAGGTTGCCATCCTAAAATGGCTATGGTTATTGTCAATAGATAAAAATCTATATTTGAGGTAAAATCCCCCCCCCTCAAATTTATAATTTGCTTGGTGCATATTACTGAAGTATAAATTTGCATGAAACATAAAATACCTGTTAATTCCAAACATTATTTCTGGATTAAGGCGATACATATATTGTGAGTGTTTAACACCCGTTATAGAATTTGAATATGGGGGCATTATGGTATTATTTAATCTAAAACCTACAGATTTTGAAGCCATATTACTTGCAGGTTCTGTAGATACAAAAAGTTCCTGTCCTTTAAGCATTGGTAAATCAATTGTTATTAAACAAACTATGAATAGGAATATTTTCATTGCTATTGCAAAACGGTAATATGATGTAGCTTATTTACTCCTTCCATTTTACCAGTTTCATAACAGGGGTATTTTACAGCTATTTTTTTATATTTTTTAAACTCTTTAGTGGTTAGAAATCCTTTGTCTATTATTTTAATCTTTACTTCTCCATTTAATGTTTGTTTCCTTACATCCATAAAATGAAAAAGAGTGTTTTGATATTGCAAATGAAAATTGTTATCAATTTGCAGATTGTAAAATGCAAAACTCAGCACTAGCGAACCAACAGAGAATCCTGCATCTTCTACCTTTTTCTTAATTAAATTAAAATCTAGTATTGAATCTTTTTTGAAGAAAAGTATAAAAGTAGTATGATTGAGATCACTACCAATACTATCAATAAAGGGGATTGTTTCAAGTTGTCTTTGTGTTGCAAATGAACACATCGAACAAGTTAACCCATTAGCGACTAATTCAGCCGTTAAAATTTGTGCTTGAGTTGTTTTTATTGTGATAAATAGGCTTATCACGAAAATTATTTTTTTCATTTCATTAATTCTTAAATCATTTTGAATTATATTAAATTCAGACATTTGAAAAACAATGTGTTAAAGTTTTACTTTCTCTTTAATTCTAATATATAGTTATATATACTCTTCTTATCTTTATCAGAAATCATTGCTCTAACCTGCATTCTATCAATATTTAATTTCCATTCTTCTGCATTGTATTTATTTGCTGGATAAATTTGGTGACAATTGCTGCAAGTTCTTTGATAAAATATACTATCAGATACAATAAACACAGTTGCTGTATCTATCATTCTGGTTTGTACAGGAAAGTTAGTTTTTGATTGACTAACTTTCCTATTTGCACAAGCCGAGGTTAAAATAAACAAATGAAAAATGAAAAAACGCTTACACAAAGATTTTATTTTTATTTTGGGTCAATTCTAATTAATTCGTTTGAAAGAGCATTTACATACCATAACTTACCTGCTTTATCTGCCTTAATACCCATTATGCCGGCTTTTCCAGTATTTATTCTGGCCAATTCCTTTTTTGTTGTAAGGTCAAAAGCAATAATTTCACCTGATTGGTTATCTGATACAAATAAATTATTGCCAATGATTTCTATTCCACAAGGTTTTATTAAGTTTACATCAGTAAATATTTCCCATTGAACACCTTCCATTTCCCAGTACTCGGCCAAAGGCTCATTAACTGGTGGTAAATCTTGGAGTTTTGTTCCTGTTTTGGTATTCATTCTTATAATACGCTTATTCCCTGCATCTGCAATATATAACCAACCTGAAGGTTTATCAATAACTAAATGGGAGGGAACACCTGGAAGCCTTTTAATATAAATTTCTGAATATCTGTGAATCTTTCCATCCGAATGATCTGAATTACCAGCCCCATGATCATTTGCAAAATCATACCAAACAATTTGTTGATTATAGCCATCAACTACCCAAAATGCATTATTCTTATCTGCTTCAATTCCCATTGAATATGGACTACCATGAAGCATGTCTAAATGACTGCCGTTTCCTCCGGAAGGTTCAGCGTAAATACTCAAATCTGTACTCCATAATGAAGGACCAGTAAAATCACCTCCTTTGTGGTTAGCATCCAATACATCTGCTGAAGTTGCCCAAGTATTATATTCTCGGCTAAATGAGATTGCTGATGGAAGAGACATGAAATGCCATGCATTACCATCCTTTCTATAATCAAAATCTTGATTTGCCATACCAACATTAGTAAACATTACTGTACTTCCACCACTGCTTTCAGAGCCTTTGTTAATTACCCACAATTCATTTTCTCTATTTGGATTGAAATCTAAATCCCAAGGCAAGGTCAATGCATTTGTTTTGTTTGCAACCACAATGAAATCGGGTAAAGTGGTGCCATAATTTCCTTCTGTTGCTGGTTTGAAAAAGGCAGGAACCGTATTATAAATAATAGGTTCTGGTGTAGGTTCATCTCGGTGCTTTTTGCACGAAATAAAAATTAAAGAGCAACAAGCGATTAATGCTAGATATTTTATTTTATTCATGATATATTTTTATTTAATTGTTTCTTGAATTTTCCCACAGGTAAGCATTGAAGAACCAAAGTATGGATTTTGAATTAACTTTTCCTTACTTAGCCAGTCAGCACCTTTTCCATCATTATACATCGGACAATGCACATAATAAATAATTTCACTTGTTTTGAGAACTTTAATAAGCTGAAATATATTTATTGAAAGAGAACTAAAATACTCCCGTTGACTACTTATATCCTTAGCATTTGTTATGTTATTTGCATATAGTTTAAGCTTGTTGGACAATTCCATCCAAGAGATATGTTGTTCAGGAGTTAACTTGTCCATCTTAACATTTTCTATAGCATCAGTTAACATTTTTGATTTATTACTTGCTGTTGTTCTGTCATCTTTTATAAGAGCATCTTTTATAGCAAAATAAGCTGTATAGACCGCTGCGATAGGGTTTGTTTTAGATATAGTATTTATATTGTTATTTGCCGTGTCTTGCCTATTCTTGGTTGTGTCGATTGGCAATGCTACTATAACATATTTCTTTCTTTCATATTGGCAGCAAGAGTGCAGATTGTTGTATGAAGGATCAGGAGCAATAAATCTCTCATTATCATAACCTGCCAAAGCTACACGCTTCAATATAGCGTCTATATTAGTTTTATTACTATCGTAACTAACTGCCGCTACCTTAGTATCCATATTCCAATCAAGTTGTGCTTCATTTTTAATATTTGCAGCCGTTTCAATGGTTTTTTTACACATACCACAGTTACCGTAAATTTTCACATTTTCAATTTTCACATTCTTTAATTGCATTTTGCAACCAACAATTATGAAGAATATCAGCATCGATAAATGAATGTTGTTTTTATTTTTCATTATTGAATCTATTAATCTTTAATTATTATGCCATTTGGAGCGGACCCTACAGCTATATCTCTTATTGTTAAATGATTTACAACATCCACCAATGTTACGGTATTTGCCCCTTGATTGGTAATGTATGCCTTGTTTTCATCTGAGCTAAATATTATTGCATGAGCATCAGAACCTGTTGGAATACTCCCAGTTGAGGTCCATGTGCCAGCTATATTTTTATAGTATACTATTTTCCCATTGGTTGCATCGGATACCCACAATTCACTAAGTTTACTATTATATGAAACATATCCTGGTTTAAAACCAAGATTAAAAGTTGAAGTTACCATCCCAGTAATAACATCAATTTCAGAAACTGATTGATCTGATTCATTATCTACATACATTTTGCCATTTGCAGCAGGCCATGCACCAACAGGGCCCATCCCTACAACAATGGTTTTAGTTACTAATTTTGAAATAGGGTCAATGATTGATATTGTTCCATCCATAGTATTGGCAACATAAACCATAGAACCATTAAATGAGAATGTCACTTCGGAAGGCATTTTACCAACATTTATAGTTTTTTGTAAAGTCCAATCGCTGGTATTAAAAATCAAAACTGTCCCCTGAAGACTATCGGATTGAGGAATCCATAATTCAGTTCCAGAAGTATTATAAACTGCATTGTGAGGCATTTTTGATAGACCTATTTCTTTATCTATATTGCCAGTTATGGCATCAATGATCTGCACTTTGACCCCTGCTATTGCTCCACTATGCCCGTTGTGTCCCGCGCTTAAATCAGCATTAGTTATTGCAACCGCAAATTTTGTTTTTGCAGGATTAAAATAAATATGGTGTGGAAAGGTGGCCCCGTTCAATGAGATTGTTTCTGAAACAGAATTATCGAAAAGTCTAATAACAGATATAGAATTACCCTTCCCATTAACAACAAAAGCTGCTGGGTAATCTATATTCAGTGCAGTCATTGAATGTCCATTATGTTCATTCATTTTGTGTTTCATGCATGAAAAAAAAGTTAATGATATGCATATTGCTGTCATTTTTGTGAAAATTGAAATTAAATTTTTATTGTTCTTCATTTTATATTTGGTTAATTTATTACTTAATTATTTTTGATATATATTGCCTACCATTGAATTGCATTTTCACAAAATAGAAACCTTTTGAAAATATTGGTAATTCAATTTCTATAATATTACTTTTAGGGTTTAACATATATTCCACAACAGTTTGTCCTAAGCAATTATAAACTGTTATTTTTAAATCAGAAATAAGTTCTGATTCCTCTAAATTTATACTAATTTTATTGTCTATTACTGGATTAGGAAATATTGAATATGAGTTTGAAAGAAGGGTATTTATTGAGGATAGAGTCGGGTCGTAGGTGATATTGAAAATAGCAGTATCACTTTTTGAAAAAATAAAATCTTTAAAAACAAGGTATTTGATAATTCCTTGTCCTGCTTTTCCATTAAAATCAAAATGGTACCTCAAGAAACCAATACTGTCAGGATTATTTAATATATTTTCGAACACTCCATTTTCTGGCACCCCATTGAGACAGGTTCCATTCATACACGCCATCACAAACCATTCAGTTGGGAAAGAGTCACTTAGCCTCTTCCATTTCAGGTCTATCACTTTACCTCCTCTATAAATGAAGGGAATGGCTGTTTCTTCATAAATATTTGGAAGACCAGTAATTAATTTCTTTTCAGTCCCACTGGTAAAAATAACTTGTGCATTAGCCTGATAAGATAATTGAGCAACACAGGCAATAAGGGAGATTTTTATAAAGGTAATTTTCATTTTTTTAATGGTATTTATGATGAATTAATTCCAATGAATCTAAACTATGGTGGTGGCTTAAATCATGTCCACGATGATGGCAATAATTTGAACTGTCATGATGGTGAGAATTATTATGAATTAATAATGAATCGGTTTCATGCCCAGGGTAATAATGGTGATATTTAGGGTAATGATGGTATGGAAGATAGGTATGATTGTGGTCATCATGCACATTGCTGTGAGAATAGTTTCCATGATGATACCAAAAAATGGAATCATGATAATGATACATACTATCCCAATGCTGCTGATGATTGTTTTGGTGGGAAGCCTGCAAAGAATCTAAATCATGGTGCATGTCTAACAGAGTTACTCTCATAATTGAAGCCTCCTTTAAGTCAGCAGTTGAAAGGGTTTCATCCATCATTTCATGATCCATGTTTTTGCTACAGGCAAAAAAAACTATTGGAATAACAGAGAATAAAATTTTAAATTGATGTTTCATTTTATATTTTTATAAGGTGAATTGTTTGCGAAGTTGTTAAAGAAGTAAGTTTCAGGAAATACATTCCACATGGAAGTTCCTCATTGCTAATATTAAAAGAAATTTTATTGCTTTGTTGTGAGGGAGAGAGAGAAAATATGCTTTTACCCAATATATTAAAAACCTCCACTAAAATTATTTTATTTGGGGCACTTCCGTCTATTGTCCAAATGTTATTGGAAGGGTTGGGGAAAGCCTCAATTTTCATTGTACTTTTTTGAATATTCTTAATACTTGTTAACCTTGCGGTATCAATTACTAGAAAACTTCCCATCATTCCATCATCCTCGTGATGCAGCAAATGGCAATGGTACATATAAGGAACCTTATTGTTGGCAAAATCTTCAAATCGGGTGATGAATTTTACACTATCTTTCGGCATGACAAGTACAACATCTTTCCACCCTTTTTCGCTAGATGATGGTTCCATTCCATTTTTTTTAATTATATTAAATTGAACATCATGAATGTGAAATGGATGTGCTACAAGGGTATTGTTTACTAAAGTCCAAATCTCTGTTGTGTTAAGATAAATAACCTCATTAATACTATCCATATCAAAACTGCGCTTATTCATTGCAAAAGGCCCCTCTGAAAGATTTGGAAGATCATTTTGTAACAGGCGAATTGTATCAAACTCTATCGTTCGTGAATTAGTTACAAAATTTTTATTCAATGGAATAAATGGAATTAAAGCGGTTGGAACTGTAGTTATAGGATTTGTTGTTTGGGCAACTATTCTCAATTCCATTAAATTAAAATCAGAACCGTTCAAAAAATTAGTCCCATATTCAGCAATTGTATCCTTACCCATTCCTATTTGATTAGCCCCATAAATACCTTTTGGTAATTCTGAAGCATAACTTTTTAGGTAAATAGTTTGCCCCGACAATCCTGCAAAATTGATAAGAATTTCTGCTCTTTCCCCTGGTGATAGTATCAAACGTGTTAGCACAATTGATGAATCCAACATGCCTCCATCCGTCGCAATCTGATAAAACTTTTGGCCATTAGAAAGCCCCAAATTATATGTGCGTAAACTACTCCCATTCAACAGGCGAAAACGAATGACTTGAGCAGGTGAGTTAAAGTAAGCATGTAATGTTCCATTTATAAAGATGGCAGTGTCTGATTCAGTTGCAATGGCAATCTGTTGCAAATCATCAAATGCTTTGGATTGGATATTTAAGGGGATATCATCTATTCCATAAGTTCTTGGTAAATTCAAGGCGGCTTCTTGCGAATCCTTAACGATTAAAAAGCCTGAAAGTCCCTTTGAAACCTGTGGGTCAGTCTGACCTGCACCATGAGGGTGATACCAATATGTTGCGGCATTATTTCTTATTTTAAAAGAAGGACTCCATGTTGCAGATGGCTGAATAATCTGGTGTGGCCCATCGTCATTAAAAGCTGCTACATGCAAGCCATGCCAATGCATTGTGGTTTTTATATTCAATGTATTTTTTACATTTAATGTTACACTGTCGCCTTTATAAACAATTATGGTAGGAGCCATCCAAACACTGTTTATTCCTAAAGTGGGCGTATTTTTGCCGCTATAAAAATTTTGTGAACCACTTTGGATTTTCAGGTTAAAACTTGACCCGGTTAATACTGGTGGAATATTCAATGGATTCTGCGCAAACATATCAATTGAAGTTAGGCTAACCAAGTAGATTAAAACTTTTATTTTAAATTTTTTTATGTAATATTTTCTGACTGATGTACTCAATATGTTATTTTTTTATATTTATTAGGTCTCCTTTTGAACCCTTCACAATCATGTAAAGGATTCAAAGGATATAAAGTAAACTGATTGTTTTTAGTTTTTTATTATCTGAATTGATTTAGATTGTTTAATTATTATAAAATATTTTTTGATTGAAAATTTTATTTATACCAGTTAATTGTATGTAATAAACACCACAATTAAGAGGTGTAAATGGATAAATCATAGAAGTTTGATTAATATAGGACTTGAAAATAACTTTACTATTAATATCGTAGACGCAAATTGTTTTGAAATCTTCATTCAAATTTTCTACTGACAGATTCGTTCCTTCAAAATAAATTTTAGGATTTTCTGTCATTATTTTGTGATTCAAAGTTGAGGTATTAGAATTTATAATCCAAGTGAGAGTATCTATTTTTGAGGATGAGTTGGTTGCAAATAAAATATAGCGAATAATAGCTTTTCCAAAATTAACATAAGGGGTGCAATGGATTAACATTAAACCATTGTCGCCCGGAATAATCGGTATCATTGTCCCGCTATCAGGCAATGTAGTATAGCAATGGCCATTGTCACAAAGATAAGCATCCCAAGATACTGGAATTGATGTCGACAATCTTTGCCATTTAAAATAAATTGTATCATCCTTTGAATGCTGTTGTGTAATATTCATGACTGCCGTATGCTCTAATGTCACATCACTAATTAGCGTATCATTCGGTGAGTTATAATAACTTTGAGAAAATATAACATTAGCGGTTAAAAGCAATATTAGAAAAGGTAATAGTCTATATTTTATTTTGTTGTGCATTTTTATCGAACAATACTAAGTTTTTGTGTAGCTATTTGTCCGTTAATTTTAGAACGAATAAGATAGCATCCGACTGGAAGAACTGAGGCATCAAATTGCTCTACTATATTCCCTGCATTACGGGTCTCATTCATTATTATTGAAATTTGCTTTCCTGTCATATCTAGGATTTCAACAAATATTAAATCATCCGATTTTAATGTCAAATTGATTGTTATAAATTCATTTGCTGGATTTGGAAATATATTAAAATTGGCACCTGAAACCGATATATCTGCAATACCCGAAGTACCACTTAATAAAGCTAAAATCTTACTTCGCATTGTGGAAGTATCGCTGGTACTAAAACTTTGAGTAGAAAATAATATTTGATGGTTTTTGCCTCCTAAAACAACCACTGTTGGCATCCCAAATCCACCATAATTTGCTACTTGCATAGCTCCGCTATCAAAAGGCATGTATAGGGAGAGTCCATTAGATGAAACCCAAGAGGATGCATACGAACATGAAGTACTATTGTTAAAAGGCATAGCATAAGCTGTTATCATTCCTGGGTACTTATTCAGAATGTTTTTAGCCATTGCCTGAATTTTCTGGGCAGGGGGAGGGCAACTGCCGCAATTTGCCATAAAGAAGTGAAGAATTACAGCTTTACCTGCGTCTAAGTCTGCAAAAAGGTCGTGCTTGTTACCATTACAGTCTACACCGTTTAATTGCATTGCAGTCTGTGCATTTGAAAGGTTAGCAGTGAACAAAAGTGCTACTGCAATTACTAAGTTTGGAATATATTTTTTCATTTTTTATTTGGGGTTAATTGTTAATTTTGATTTTAGAAGAATCCATTTCTTCTATTCCTTCAAGGTCCATTATACAAACTGGGCATTTTCCGGGCTTTGAGTAAACTGTATCCTTCTGACAATTCATAGGGCACTGGTATGCAACATATTTTTTTTTGTTACTATTACATGATAGAATAGTAAATCCGATAATTATGCTAAAAACGGTTAAGAATAAATTTCTTTTTAAATACATTTTATTTGATTTTTTAAAATAAACTGTTAATTTTTTTTTAAAAAATAACAGAAATAACCGCTCATATCGTTAATGAGACGGCATCGATTAAAAATCAAAAATCAAATAAGAAAAGTCTGATTAGAAAGGAAAAGAGGTTGCTTTTTTTGCAATGGAGGTGGGTGCGAAAAATAATTAATATTATAACCACACGTTAAGGTAAAAGTATTAAAAATAACTAGGTATTTACTTTGATAAGTAGTAATAGTGTTAAAGACGGAAGAAAATACTTTCGATACATTATGACTATCTTTAATTTTGAAAGTTACTTTTTTGTCTTTACAGCAATTTTTAGCCATAGGCTTATTGCCACATTTACATTTATCTCCAGAAGATATAAAAGATGATACAGAAGAAAGTTTACCCCCACAATAATGAGATGTTAGTGTAAATCCAGAAACTGGAATTAAATAACAAACAATTAAAAATATTATTGCGAGAACCCTCATTTAACTATTATAATTACAATATTAAAGGATTTTAAGGAATAAAAAAAATTGATTTAAATCCTTTAATTAGGAATTTCTCAATAATATACTTTCATATCAATATATTAATTATTGTCTATGAGGGCTTTAAATTATCGTAATTCTATTTTTTTAAATAACGCACCAATCAAATATTTAATCAATACTATCGTTCGGAACAGTTCCGAACTGCACTCGAAGGAACGTTCGGATATTGGTCAAACAGGAGTGCAAACAATTGTTTCTAAAGAAATGAAAAGATTTATTAATCAATAAAAACATTTGTTGCATAGTTGCCATTATATATAATTTCGATGCAAGGCAATCGAGTGGTACCGCAAACCTATTACAATGCTTGTGTATTATACCATCAAAAACAAATGTTGCATTATGCAATAAAAACATTTGTTGGGAAAAGAGTAAAAGTGCAAAATAGTTCAACAGCAATTAATGATGTGTTATAGAAAGAAATAAAAACATTTAGAAGGGCAGTGCTTATTAATCAAACAACTCAAGTTGCAATTATGGACAATTGTGTCACAAAAAATTGCCTCTGCAAAATGAGATGGCAGAATTTCAATTTTTGTTCTATATTCGTATTACAAACTGAAATAATATTATCAAATGGCTAAAGCAATCGAATATGTGGATAATTTTAAAAACAGTGAGAGGGGTGGTCTAAATATGGACTAATTGCCTAATAAAAAAGCCGTAAACTATTGATTAAATGATGTTTACGGCTTTGTTCAGCGGAGAAAGAGGGACCCGAACCCCCGTTAAGTTTCAAGATTGGATTGTATTTCATTCGTTTTTATTACTTGTAAACCTAGTACCATTCGGAATTTGTTGTTTTCCGAAGGTGTCGTCCCATCTAAGGGACTGCATATTCAAAAATAGTATGGTTAATACAGAATTTCAAATTTACTTTTTTATGCCTTCAATAAAATCTTTATTGACCAGTTTGCCTTTGTTGTTAAAACTTACTTTTAATAAAAACATACCGATTGGTATGTTTTTCCCACACTTCGTCCTACTGTTCCGATAACTATCGGAATGTCGAATGTATGGACGAAGTATAGCGAAGCAACAAACCACAGCACCTGCAAAATTTTCCTGAATCAAACAACGTTACTTGTGTTAGTCGAAAATCCACAACCTAACTGAGTATTGAAAAATCATTCATTCATATAAATTTAGGAGGGTAAAAGTATTTCTGGTCCCTTACATGGGATTCTACTTTCGGAAAACACTATTTTCTTGATATTATTATATATTTGTATGGTTTATGAGCTATCAAATTAATTCAAATG
>JAQSCZ010000093.1 GCA_029945665.1 bacterium
GGGCTCACGAATGATTTATTGCCAAATCTTGGAAAAGTTCGGATCAGTGTGATGTCAGTATTATGATTATTTTGCAATTCATAAGGATTTAACATATTAAAATATTTTTTTGACAATTTGCGCATAAAGTATAAATTTTAAATCTACTCTAAGTAAATGAACCCATTTTTAAATTATTCTATTAAATATGTACAATGATACTATTCAAGTTTATATTAGCTGTAAAGTTTTAAATTTTAAACACAGAATATAATTGGAGTTTCGAATTTTCCGAAGTGGATAAATAATCATTCAATTTATTCCATAAAAAAAGCCCCAAATTAATGGGGCTTTCAATTTTTAAAGAATTTAATCTTTGGGGTAATCAATGGGGCTCGAACCCACGACCCTCGGTACCACAAACCGATGCTCTAACCAACTGAGCTATGACTACCATTTAAGGAGTGCAAAGATAAAATCTTAATTGAGATTAACAAACCGAATTTTAAATTAAAATGGATAGCCGATGCCAAAGTTTAAAACGGAATAATTTTTGAAATATTTATTGCGGGCAAAATCACTGATTACCCAACGTTTGTCTAAATCTAAATCGGGGTTGTGAATTTGCCACCCCCAGTCTAATCGGAATAAGAAAAATTGAAAATCGAATCTTAAACCAACCCCTGTGTTAAATGCCAAATCGTTGTAAAGATTCTTAGGCTTAAATACCTTTTTGGGATTCGTAGCCGAGTCGCTTCTGGCCAGCCATACATTACCCGCATCAAAAAATACGGCCCCTTCTAAAACCTTGTCAATTAAATCAAATCGGTATTCAGCATTCCCTTGTATGATAAGATCTCCCGCACGGTCGATTCTAAAATTACTGTTGTTATCATTATAACTACCCGGTCCAACGGTTCGAGGACGCCAACCTCTTAAACTATTGCTACCCCCGATGAAAAACAATTTATCGAATGATAAGATTTTTTGATTGCCATAAGGGTAAGCTAATCCCAAGTTTAATCTAAAACAAGTCGAACTGTTATCATCAATTAATGTGCTGCATCGCGCATCGATTTCTGATTTTGCATATTGGAAATAATTCACTCCCAAAAATTTATAGGAAGTATCCCTGTGGCTGTCTGTGGACACCCAATTTCTGATTAATCGGTGTATGTTTCCACCAAATTCAATGACGTTGGTTCTAATGATAAAGAAACTCCTGCCCTTTGCAGTATTCTTGTTATTGTATATAAAATTTAAGCCGGTAGAGGTAACCAAGTTATTGCCAAACAAACGAGAGATTAAGGCACTATCTTTTTGGCCATCTATTTTAATTCTAAGTGCATTTTGACTGTATGACAACTCTAATAAATTAAAAAACCAGGTTGAATTTTTCTTGGTCTGAATTTGATATTGATAAGTCAGGGGCATTATTCTTCTTGTGTAATCTGGATTCAACTCATACAAGAAAGATAAGTTCAAATTGGTTTTGATACTTCTAACATATTTCCAACTTTCCAATGGTTTTAAGAAAGCAGATCGCGGAATACTTAAAGAGGCATTGATACTTTGTTGAACCGACTGTTGAGGTACATTATTTAATATCAGAAGTTGTGTTTCAAAACGGCTCGTTGAGGTAATATCAAATTGTTCGGCATTTCGAAATAAATTTTTATGACTCCAGCCCACATTTGCCGCTATACCGTATGAGTTACTGGTATTGGCAGCTTGGATTCTATTCAATTGCGAGACGAGGCCCTGTGGCTCTAAAATAAAGGCTTGCCTATACCCTGTTTTCAGTGTAATATTCATGACCATTGAATTAATGGTGTCATTGATATCGTTAAAGTAACTTATATCAATGAATTTAAAAATAGGCAATTCACTGAGTCTATTATTGGTATTTTCTAGTTCATCTTGACTAAAATAATCGCCTGGACGAACCGTTATTTTCTGCGATAAGATATATGGTTTAATAGGATAGCCATTGAAATAAAAATCGAGATTTGCATATTTAGTAACACCTTGTGAATCCTGAGTTTCCTCGTCGTTCTGAAAAACAACATTCACCTTGCTAATGGTTTTTCTCTTAAATCTTTCTTCATCACTTTTATTGGCAACATAGATATTTACATTTACACCATTTTTACTTCTAAGTGTGTCAAGTTCAAAATCAAATACATCCTTTGTGAAATCAAAGTAGCCCTTATTTCGCATAATGAGTGTTAAGCGGTTTCTTTCTTTCGCAATATTGTCAACATCTAGTATATCCCCCTTTTTTAAATAAGAGTTATCTAATGTGTCGTTCATTATTTCATCAATTTCCGCATCATCTGCTGTTAAACTTAATTTATCAATAACATAAGCTTTCTGAGGATTCACATAATAAGTTACAACAGCTTTTCTGTTTTTATACTTTATTTGATGGGTAATGGTACTGTTGTAAAAACCTTTACTAAATAAAAAATTTCTTAAATTTATTTCCGACTTAGCTACTTCCAAGGTATCTAATATGACAGGTGCTTCACCAATTCTTCTTAAATATTTTCGCCAATTAAGGGAATCATTTTTCCATGGATTCTTAATACTAGTTCCAAAACGATACATGCCCATGTGAAATTTAAATAGGCCTAAAATCTTGCGATTTGGCTTGTGTTTAATATAGACAGCTTGATTGTTATCAAGCTTGGAGGTAAGGTCTACGAATAAATTATTCGTCTCATCTTGACTCTTAATTTTATTTTTTACTAATAAATATTGTCCCGTGGGCACTAATTTGGTAGTTTTGCATGCTGAAAAAAACAAGGCCCCAAATACCATCAGTATCCAAATCCCATGATTACAAAAGCCGATATTAAATTGATTGTTAGTCTGCAATTAAAAAAACAAAGACAAAAATATGGCCAATTTGTAGTAGAAGGTGAAAAAAGTATTGCAGAATTGTTAACAAGCCCATTCGAAATTGACATAATATACGGCACCGCTAGTTGGTATGCTGCGTGTACGCTCAATTTAAAACAACAGAAATTTGTTGAAATAAGTGAAAAAGAATTAGAGGCTATGTCTGTTCATCAAACCCCACAGGGCGTTTTGGCTGTTGTAAATATGCTTAAATGGCAACTTGATGAAACTGATTTTAAAGACCAATTCGTAATTGGTTTGGATGACCTGCAAGATCCAGGTAATTTAGGCACCATAATACGCATTGCAGACTGGTATGGCATTCGAACCATTATATGCAGTAAAAATTGTACGGATGTATTTAATTCAAAATGTATCAATTCAACCATGGGTAGTTTTACGCGTGTTAAGGTGGTATATGAAGACCTATTGACTATATCGCAAAAATTCAATCATCCCATTATAGCAGCCACTTTAAATGGCCAAAATATTCACAACATGGAAGTAAAACCAAAAGGATTAATTTTAATAGGAAACGAAGGCCACGGCATTAGTAAAGAATTGATGGACGCTGCGAAATATGAAATCACCATCCCAAGAATTGGCAAAGCTGAGTCACTTAATGCAGCTGTGAGTGCGGCAATTATCATTGATAATTTAATTCGTTAACCTTAGTTCTTTGGAACTTATGGAGCTGGCGGCGCTATTGGTGTCGAAGGTGCTGGCAACTTGGCTTGCTTAAAGTACTTGATATTATAAGTAAAGTTTAACATAAAATACCTTTGCAGTATGTTTGTTTTAACATCTTCATAATAGGTTTCTGAGGTATTTCTCGATACACTGGTATTTTGTTTTAATAAATCAAATACCACCAAACGAACCTCAGCTTGTCTGTCTTTTAAAAATTTATAACCAATGCCTGCATTCCACAAAGCAAAATTCGTATTTACGGATTGTGACAACCCTTTGTAATACTGATGACTTATATCTGTTTGCAGCACCAAGCCTTTCCATGGCATTGCTTGAATTTTAAATTTAGAATTCTGACTCAAGTACTGGCTATTTAATTGCACTTGTAAGCTATTGGAGATGGTGCTAAATGAACTATTTGATGAAATAGTAAAATCTAAATTTTTACTAATATTACTCGATAAAGAAAATCCTCCACCAATGCTATTAGTTCGAGAATAATTGGTATTGCCATTTATTAAACTAGGCGTGCGCATGGCGCTGCCGTATGCGTTAACATTAATATTTGATTTAATTTTTTTTATCACAAATGAGTAATTTGTAAACGAACGTAAATTATAATAGCCTTGTAAATTAACAGGCTTAGTTAATTGAGATCCTCTAGATAATGAAACACCTTCTAATATGGTATCCTTATTTGCGATGAAAGTACTATTGGCAATGTAATTTCTAGCAACAGTTCCTCCAATAAAACCAAAATAAGAAGTGCTCTTTTTTGTATTCGCCGTAGAATATCTAACATTTAATGAATTCTGATAATCTTGGGTCAATTTTGAATTACCTATTGACAATTGTAATGGATTATTATTGTTTACAATATCTTGTAGTTGATCAATATTGGGCGCATTGTTACTTGTTCTATAAAATATGCGCAGGTTTTTTTGTTGTGTTTTTCGGTACTGCAACATCGCTGAGGGCAAAAAACTAATAAAAGCATTGGGTGAATTTGAATAGGCGATTGGAAAAGTACGATTAACACTTAGTTGTGCAACTTGATAATTGCCCCCGAAATTAAAACTAAGTTTGTCCTTTTTATAATTTAAACTAGCACCTGCGCTATTCGAAACGTATTGACTTTTAAAGGTGTTAGACAAAAAAGAATCAAAACTTGTATAGCCATTCTCCAAGTTATTAAATTGATTGGTGCGCTTATCGGAATTATTAAGGTTTATGTTGCTTGTATAGTTGATGAGCAATTGTAAAGACTTACTCAGCGGTTCAGTGTAAGTAACATTTGAAGCCATTGTGTAACCATTTTTATTTAAATTAGACAATTGATTCAATGTGTCATTTGAAAAAGTATCGATAAAGCGATTCAAAGAATAAATATTGTTTTTGCCAGCATTCTGATTAAAGCCTGGTGTCGTATTAATTGAAATGGTCCTCGCCTTAGTGGCAAAGGCATGCTTGAATAGAATTGGTGCACTGATGTTAAATCCATTTTGATTGGAGATATATGCATTCACAACTTCGCTTAATGTTAAATTATTTTGGGTATTGACACCCAAAATATCTTGCCTACTGCTATTGTCCTGGTATGATACCCGCGGTTGAATTTGTATAGAATTAAATGAATCTATTTTCCAATCCAATTTTAAGTTAAATCTTTGATTCATATTTTTACTTACGGCTATTGAATTTTGCGTATATATGAGTCCTTCCGATTGTTGGGTAATGTAGGTTCTATAAAGATTACTAACACTATTGGCCTTGCTGTAATTAAAAAAGTAACTGGCTGTAAATTCAACTTTTTTCCATTTATTGGTATAATTCAAACCAAAAGCTTGCGTTGTTACGATACCTCCTTGTGTAGGTGTCAGAAAATTATCTGAAGAATTTTGCGGACCGCCTCCTCTCGAACTTCCCCCACGCCTAGGTCCACCTGTTCCTCCGCCGCCTGTTGCACTCATGACGCCTAATAAATCATCATCAGAAAAATTTTGTTCATTGATATTGTTAGAATTAAATAAAAATGAAATTTTACGTTCATTTTTAAAGGAATTAATACTGGCTCCACCCCGCCATTTATTATCATAACCATAACCGCCATAGACTTTGCCAAATACCCCATTTTTATATTGTGCCTTTGTAATAATATTAATGGTTTTAGAAGTATTGCCATCATCGAATCCGGTAAACTGACTTTGTGCACTCTTCGCATCGAATACTTGCACTTTATCTATGGCATCGGCAGGCAAATTCTTAAGCACTGCATTGGGGTCATCTCCAAAAAATGGTTTACCATCTACTAATACAGTCTTCACATCTTCACCTTGTACTTGAATTTTACCATTGGTATTTGTTACACCTGGCATTTTATTTACTAAGTCTTCGGCATTGGCATCTGGATTTGTTTTAAAAGCGGCTGCTTTAAATTCAGAGGTATCACCTTTTTGCTTTGCAGGTGCTGCGGCTACAACAATTTTTGTAGTTTTGAAACTCTTAATAGCATCCATTAAAACAATTTTAACAAGATTTATATCTGTGAAACATTTCACGATTTCCGTGTGTGTTTCGAATCCAATAAATGTTACATTCAATTGGTATATGCCTTTGTTAATTTCTTTGAGTTCAAATTCACCTTTGTCATTGCTAATTGCAGAACTTACAAAAGTGGAATCGCGCATTTTCCGCAATTCAATATTAGCCTTTGAAATGGCTTCCCCCTTTTCGTTCGCAATACTGCCTTTAATAGAAAGGGTTTGCGCTGACAAAACAGAAGTAAAAAAATAAAAAAACAAGGCTGCGATGGTAGAAAATTTCATTCAGATTGGAAGGTATGACAGTGTAAGGACAATTTTAATGAGCAAAGGTTTAAGAATGTCTAAAAATATTAATTTGAAATTAAACTAAATTGAGCCAAATAGACTGCTGCCCCGGCTATATAACCCAGAAATGCTAAGAAAGAGATCTTTTTCAAATACCACATAAAGTTAATTTTTTCCATGCCCATGGCAGCAACACCAGCTGCTGAGCCAATAATCAAACAACTTCCACCTGTTCCAGCTGTGTATGCAATAAATTCCCATAGTTTACTGTCTACTGGAAACATATCTAAAGTGTACATTTTCATGGTTGCGGCAACAATGGGTACATTATCAACAACAGATGACAGCAGTCCAATAGCGATGGCAATAACATCTTTATTACCAATGGTTTTATCCATATATATAGCAAGACTATTAAGAACGCCGGTTCCTTGAAGCACACCAATTGAAAGCAAAATCCCTAAGAAAAATAAAATACTGGGCACATCAATTTTAGTTAAAGCATACAATGCTGAATAGGGTTTTTTCTCCTCTTCAGTTTTGTCAATGTGCAAAATTTCTGAAACTATCCAAATAACGCCCAAGCTTAAAAGCATGCCAACATAAGGGGGTAAATGTGTAACTGTTTTAAATATAGGTACGAATAACAAGCCTAATAAACCTATCACTAACATTAATTTACTGCCTTTAACTCGCTCTATTTGCTCAGCCTTCTCGACATTTATTTTATCACTTTTTACCTGTCCCTTTAATTTAAAACTAATGATGACTAGTGGTACAATTAAGCAAACCAATGAAGGCAAAATCAACATTTTAATGATATTCACACTGCTAACCTGTCCTCCTATCCACAACATCGTAGTGGTTACATCACCAATTGGCGACCAGGCACCGCCTGCGTTTGCTGCCACAATTACCATTCCTACAAAAAACAAACGTTGTTCTTTATCGTGAACCAATTTTCGAAGCAATGAAACCATTACGATGGTAGTGGTTAAATTATCGAGTAAGGCAGATAGAAAGAATGTAATGATACAAACAATCCATAACAATCTTCTTGTATCTTTTGTCGTAATCCGATTGGTTATTATGTTAAAACCTTCATGGGCATCTATTAATTCTACGATGGTCATTGCGCCCATCAAGAAAAATAAAATTTGTGAAGTATTTGCCAATTCAAGGTTTAACTCTTCATTGATCGCTTCAATATGCAGATGCTCGCATACAGCCCAAATGGCCCACATCAAAGCGCCCAGAATAATTGCAGAGGCTGTTTTATTAATATGAATCGAATGTTCGAAAGCGATGGCAGCGTAACCAATAACAAAGAGGATAATAAGTACTAATTCCATTAAAATGTAAAATGCGAAGATAACCTTGATTGCAGGTTTAAACCAAATTGAATTCTACGAATGGATTAAAAATTAGCTTGGCGGACATTACAATTCAACCGCAAACCCAAGCCATAAAAACTATTATTTTGCTGGCCCAACTTTCGATAATTATACCGCAAATCGATAAAAAGATTATGCTTCACCATGTAGGAGATAAGTATTTCTGCTATTAACAAATTCTGCATATTCCCCATGAACATTTTTGAATTGAGACTAGTCGCCCGGGTATCATAACTCCTTAAAATATTACTGCCATAATTGCGCCCTAACAAACTTGAATCCATGCCGCGTTTGGCATAAATACCCGTTAATGTGAGGTACAACTTAGACCCAACTTTGTATTTAACCTCGGTTACAAGCTCTCCGAAATTTGCACCAAGTGGATGAGCCAGTGGTTGATTGAAATGCGAGTAACTCTGAGTCGTGCGATAATGACTGTAAGCATAAGGCCTTACACGATTATATTCTAAAAGCAGGTCAAGTCCTTGGATGCGCAATAAATTGAAAGCACGCACTCCAATTTGATAACCATATTTATTGCCCCACCAATTTTTGTTATTTTTAAGTTCACTTAACTTGAACTCATCGAGTAAAAACTGCCCATAAACTAAATATCTATTTCTAATGGTCCAGTTAAAATCTAAGGCCAGTAAACTATTATCACGGCTACCTAAACTAGATTCAACGGCCCTGTAAAAGATAACAGGATTTAAATAATTAAAATCAAATTGATTGGATTGCGTTGAATCATGTCGATCAAAAATAACCATTTCGTTAACGCCTATGTTCAAATTTTTAGTGATATCAACACTTAAGCGATGAAAAGCAGCATATTTTTTACCGAATAACGTATTGCCCAATATTTGACCATTATCTGTAAACTGGGTAAACAAATTTTGATAATGGACCCTTCCCACATCGGTGTTAATTTTGAAAAACAAATATTGCGGCGCAAAATCACTTAAGATAAGCGAGCGGTATCCTTGGCCAATTTTATTGCGGTCGTGACCAAACTTAAAATGAATGTGTTGATTGGCTGCGTTGAATGTGACATAACCCCTCGCCTGAAAAAAATCTACTGCCGAACCGGTTTTAAATTTCTTGTAAAACAATTCGCTGGGAACATAATTCAGTGAATCGGGCAATGACGCATATTGACTAGGCATGTCCATTTGGTTATCGGTAAAATAGGTATAGAACCCCACTCCTTTTTGTTTTCCACCAATGTTGCCCCAAACTTCTGCCCCTCTGCTATTCTGATATAAGGTTTTGTTAGTTGAACTTTCTTTGGCTCCCCAAAAATTAAGCACAGGATTTACAACTAATACATAATCTGATTCTTTTTTAGCAATAAAAGCGCTGGTATAATCATAAAAAAAAGACCAAGACTTTTTACTTTTTACATTTAAATTATCTGCATATAAATATGGCCTTTGCTCATCATTTTTTTGAGCTATTTCTATAATCATTGCCTTAGCCGTATCGTCGTATTTGAATGTTAGAGGTCGATAAAATTCTTGTGCCTGCATTGCGCCAACTAATCCGCCCTTCCAACCAACTACAGCGTTTCTTAGACTTTCGTATTCACCTAGACTGCCTGTTGGATAAGAAACCCTTTGTGCATTTAATTCCATAGCACCAATTACAAGTATAAAACCAATTGCGGATTTTTTAAATAATATGCGCATAGACCTTACAAACGTACATAAAAATGTTAGGACAACGAAACCAGCTTGTATGAATTATAAGACATTATAACTGGTACCCATAATCTTTGCTATGGCATTGCGAACTTCAATAAGTTGAATATTGTATTCTTGGCAATGTTCTATTTCATGTGCATGGGTAACAGTGGCAAATTCTTCTAAATTGTTTTTTATCAATTTATTTACTTTGCTCAGTTTTAGAAATAAAAAAACAGATTGCAGGTTTCGGATATAATTTTCTTTCTGGGTGGGTATAACTTTACCACCCGCTAACCAAAAAGGACTCAGTTCATATTTATCGACTTCGGTTAGCACATCGGCAGATAATTTTCTGATATCACTGTCCAAATGATTGGTAAAAAAATGCTCATCAAAACTCAGGTGTTCTTCGATATGATGCTTTACCTCATTTAATATTCTATCGTATAAATGATTGTTTATTTTTAAAGCCTCATCGTCTTGCAATTCCTTGAAAATAAAATCAGCAACCGTGGTTTCTTCGGTAAATTTCATATTGCCGTTTTGTATAAGCAAACGCACCAGTTCCAATTCTTGTTCTTCACCAGCTTCGTATATTGTTGGCGCGGGCAAATTGGTTTGTAGTATGTCCTTAATTTCCTCATCAAAATGTGTTGGAATTGTACCTTCACCATTTTTTCTGCGAATTTTATTTATTTCAGACAACAGTAATTTCTCATCCATGTCAACCAATTTGCTACACTCATGGGCATAAGCTGCGCGTTTCATGGTATCAGGAATAACAGAAATACTTTGCATTAAATTCTTTACAACTTCTGTCTTTTTAATTGGATCGTTTTCCAAGCCAGTTAATAACAACTCAATTTTAAATAAAATAAAATCTTTGACATTGTCTTTTAGAAAAACTGAAAAAGCCTCTGCTCCTAGTTGCTTACAATAAGAATCAGGATCTTCTCCCTCAGGAAAACTAATGGTTCTCACATTTAATCCCTGAGCCAATAACAAATCAATACCACGCAAGGAAGCTTTGATACCTGCTTGGTCACCATCGTATAAAACCGTTACATTTTCAGTAAAACGTTTAATTAGTTTTATTTGGCCTTCGGTAAGCGAAGTGCCCGAGGAAGCTACTACATTTTTAACCCCAGCTTGGTGCAAGGTAATAACATCTGTATAGCCTTCAACCAAGTAACAATTGTTTAATGCTTTTATTCCTTTTTTTGATTGATAAATACCATATAAGACATTGCTTTTATGGTAAACATCCGTTTCAGGCGAGTTTAAATATTTTGGTGACTTATCATCTTTAATTAATTGACGTCCTCCAAAGGCAATTACTTTGCCAGTTAAATCGTGTATGGGAAATATAACACGTTGCCGAAACATGTCGAAATAAGTACCGCGCTCTTCATTTTTCTTAATTAATCCTGCACTCACAAAATACTCAAGATTGAATTGATTCTTACTGGCTTCATTTACCAAACTTTCCCAACCTTGTGGTGAATATCCGAGTTCAAATTCCTCGATTGTTTGTTGGGTATAACCTCGCTCTCTAAAATAATTTTCTCCTGCAATTTGACCTTCTTCCGTTTTTAGTTGATCTTTAAAATATTTTTTTGCGAATTCTAATGCAACCAATAAACTATCGCGAATTTTTTGCTGTTCATTATATTCATCCGTATTTTGAACACTGTCTTCTTCCAAAACAATTTGGTATTTCAAGGCCAATCTGCGAATGGCATCGGTGAAAGACAGATGGTCGTGTTCCATTAAAAAACTCACCGAGTTGCCTGCTTTGCCACAACCAAAACATTTATAAATCCCTTTGGCGGGTGATACGGTAAAGGAAGGTGACTTTTCATCGTGAAACGGACAGCGACCTAAAAGGTTGGCGCCTCTTTTTTTCAAGGCAATATAGTCGCCAACTACCTCTTCGATGGCAGCTGCGTTAATTACAGCATCTATGGATTGTCTAGAAATCAAAGTTTAAAATGAAGTGCAAAATTACAGAAAAGGACTGAGGGAAAAAATAATGAAAACATCTATTTTACCGACTTGATTATTTAAGGTTATTATTTATTTCTGCAACAATTTTATTAAGAGTAACGACTTGTTTATCATTCGAAACATAACTATCCGAAAGTCTGAATAAATAAAAAAAATACGGAAAAGAACTCAAA
>JAQSCZ010000094.1:0-76563 GCA_029945665.1 bacterium
TACCTCCCTTGCCAACTGCCAACTGCCAACTTCTTCTGCATACTGCCCCTGCATACTGCCTACTGCCTACTCTCCCCTCTGCCAACTGCCTACTGCCAACTTCTTCTGCATACTGCCCCTGCATACTGCCTACTCTCCCCTCTGCCTACTGCCAACTTCCCCCTACTTCCCCACCACTTCAAATTTAACTTGTTGCGAGAACCCATTCTCATCTGTTAACAACAAAATATGCTCTCCTACCCCAGGGTTCAATGCCATTTGATGAATTTCTTTTGTTGCACCCAAATACGCATCATCTAAATGCCAATAGATACTGATTCCTGAAAGGCGATGCACAGCTTCGAAGACGGTTTGCCCAACGGTTCCATCTATCTCTATCGGCACATATATTTTTGCATGCGGTCGAGGCAATAAAATAGTCATTGCTTTATCACTTATTTTAGCCAAACACTCGGCTTTATAATCGGGCAATGTTTTATAATCGGGGTGATTAAATTTATAATATTTTTCTATTGCAGGCGGTAAAACAAACCAAGCGGTATGTAAAATTTCATAAGGGTTTTCACAGTCGGCATCCACCCTTTTCATGCTGTGTTTATTTAAATGAATCAATTGGTGATAAGGGCATACTGTTGTATTCAAACAAGTAGTTGGCACTATTTTAAGATCGGCATGTTCGCACAACTCACCAGCTCTGTAGCCACTCTCTCTGCATATCTTTATCTCACTCATATCTAACAAAGGTTTTGCAAACCAATGATCGGACTTAGGCAATTGCTGAAACACACTAAACAATAGAGGTGCTGCAGCTTTTATACCTGTCAATCCTGGGCGGCCCTCACCATCGGCATTGCCCACCCACACCGCTACCACATAATCGGGCGTTATACCTATGGCCCAAGCATCTCTAAAACCAAAACTAGTACCTGTTTTCCAAGCTACTTTTTGTGCCCCTGCAAATACTTGCCAATTGCCATCTTCATCGGGGCGATTGACCTCCGTCATCGCCTCGAATGTAGAATAAATACAAGCCTTGCTCATCGGTTTTATTTTAGATGCGTTTAGTTTTATATTCTCTAAGGTCACCCCTTTCCATTGATTCATTTCTAATTGCTGAGCCATGCCTATATATACTTTATTGAGATCCCACAACTTTACTTCTGCTCCTCCTAAAATTAAAGATAAACCATAATGCCTCGCTGATTTATTCAAGGTAGTAATGCCTTTGCTTTTTAAATGGTGATGGAATTTTTCGAGGCCATATTCATTGAGTAAGCGAACAAATGGAATATTCAAACTGCGGGACAAAGCTTGATTTGCTGGTAAGGCACCATCGTATTCTCTACTAAAATTCTTGGGAGAAAAATTACCAAAATGCGAAGGCACATCTAGCAATAATGTTTTGGGATTTATAATTCCATCTTCCAAAGCCGCTTCGTATAAAAAAGGTTTTAAAATACTTCCCGAACTGCGAGGCGCCACGATACAATCTACATGACTGCTATATTCGGCCCCTTCGGAAAATGTATTTCCAACATAGGCCAATACCTTTCCTGTCTTTACAGAAGTAACGATAATAGCTCCATTGTAAATTTTATTATCCCGCAATTGCATGCTGTGCTGTTGTAAAATATCTACTACTTTTTCTTGCAACAATAAATCAATACCCGTTGTAATAGTTTGTCCTTTTTTACCTTCTTTAATTAAGCGTGACAATAAGTGTGGCGCTATTTGTGGCAAGGGCAAAGGTTTCGAGGGCAGTTGCTCGCTTAATGCCAATTGGTAGGCTGTTGCATCCAATACGCCAATGCTATGCAAGCATGTTAATAAGCGATTGCGCTTGGCTAAAAGTCGTTCGTGATTTTTACCTGGATAGATTAACCCAGGTGCATTGGGCAATACTGCCAATGTAGCACTTTCGGCCCAACTTAAACCTGAAGAACTTCTTCCAAAGTACCGCCAACTAGCCGCTTCTAATCCTACGACATTATTGCCAAAAGGCGCATGTGCTGAATAAAAAGCGAGTATTTCTTTTTTTGAATAGCGAAACTCAAGTCGCGTTGCAATGGCCATTTCCAAAAATTTTTCACCAAAGGTTCGCTTCGGATTTTTTTTCATAATACGTACGACTTGCATGGTTAAGGTGCTACCACCGCTAACTATTTTTTTATGCTTAAAATTTTGAACCACCGAACGACCAATCCCTTGCACACTTACGCCTACATGCTTATAGAAATTGCGGTCTTCGAACTGCAATATACAAGTCTTGAATTTATAAGGCACACTATCAGCTGCAGCAAATCGCCACTGCCCATCTTCAGCAATTTTAGCGCCTAGTAGTTTCCCATACCTATCCAATACCACAGTGGACGTTGAATCATTGAACAATTGTTTAGGCAAACAGAATACATACCAAATCAACCCTAGGATGAGCATTAAAAGCACCATCCATTTAAGTTGTGATTTGTTGACTTTGATAAATTTTTTCATTGGCTACTTGTATTCAAATTTGCATCTTACATTCCTACTTTTTTAGGTAATCTATTATTCGCGTGGTATTTAATTGGAAATGTTTTTTACCTTTGATTAATCGAAACCAACCCATTGAAGTCAATTACCCTGTTTTTAGTCCTTCTATTAACTTTTACAGTTAAGTCTTTACTTGCTCAGCAGTATAATTTTAAAAATTACTCAGTGAAAGAGGGTGTTGCGCAATCGCAAGTTTATAGTCTTTTACAAGACAGCAGAGGTTATTTGTGGATGGGCACCCGAGGAGGGGGTATGACACGATTTGATGGCACCAATTTTAAAACATTTACAATTAAAGATGGTCTTATTAATAACTACATTTATTGTATCAAGGAAGATGCTAAAAAGAATTTATGGATAGGCACTAAAAATGGATTATCTTACTACAACGGCTTACAATTTAAGAATTACACCTTGGGTATCGACTCGGTACAATTTTCAATCTTAGATATAGACATTGATCAAAAAGGCCGATTGTGGTTAGCTACCAATACTGGTGTTATAATGTTTGAAAACGGTCGTTTTACTAATATTTCTAGCGCTATGAACGACCGCTTGAGCATGGTGAATACCATTTGTATTGATAAAAAAAATACCGTTTGGTATGGAACCGCTATGGGTCTTGCAAAAATCACCGAGACCAACGGAAAATTTAATCAGGTTCGATTTTATAGGAACAAAAAATTCAGCAACAATTCTGTCAATGCCATCGAAGAAAACACTGATGGGAGTATCTGGATAGGCACCTATAACAATGGTCCGTATATTTATTTTCAGGACAGCTTTTACCGTCCGGGAAATTTCCCCGAACTCGATAAGCAAAGTATTTTCGATATCTATTTCGACCGAAACAACAATGCCTATTATGCTACTTTAAGCAAAGGCATTTGTCAATATAATACCAAAAGCAAAACCATTAATTGGCTGGGCGAAAACGAAGGCCTTAGCAATAACCATGTGCGGAGCATACTACAAGATAAAAGTGGAAATTTTTGGTTTGGCACTTCGGGTGGAGGCGTATGCAATTATTCGGGAAAAGAATTTACAACCTATGATAAAACTTCGGGCTTAGGTGGCAATTTTATCTATAGTATTTTTCGCGACAGCAGAGGCCGATTATTGATAGGCAATTCGGATAAGGGCTTAACGATATTCGACAGTGGTTATTTCAAAACACTGAATAGCACCAATGGCTTCCAAGACTTAAAAGTACGCACCATTATTGAAGACAATTTAAAAAATATTTATTTAGGGACGGAGGGAAATGGTTTATTTTTATTGACAGATTCTAGCTTTATTGCCCTACCTGCATTTGCAAAAAAATACATTCGAGCAACTGTGAAAGACCATTTAGGCAATTTATACATTGCCACTGCAGGAGCGGGTATTTACAAAATAACAAAGAGCGAAAAAGACACCGCCATCATCACATTTACTTTGGGCACTGGGTTGTTGAGTAATAGGGTTACCTGTTTGTATTTCGACCAACAAAACCGCTTGTGGTATGGCACAGAAAACAACGGCATAGGCACCATTATAAACGACAAAATAAGCCCGCAAATCTTTACAACTAAAAATGGATTGCCAGCCAATGCCATCCGTTGTTTAACTGAAGATAAGAAAGGTTTGCTTTGGATAGGCACTGCTGGTAGTGGCATTGCCTCTATTCCACTTTATCAGGGCGATTATAAAGTTAGGACTTATGATTATAAACAAGGACTCACTTCTTCGAATGTTTATCTATTAACGACCGATCGATTCAACCATTTATTTATTGGCACAGAAACAGGATTGGATTGCATTACATTAAATGCGGCAGGCGAACCTGAAAGTGTTAAACATTATAGCAAAGGTGAGGGATTTACGGGTATAGAAACTTGCCAAAATGCTGTCTACAACGATGCCAATGGCACCATTTGGTTTGGCACTATCAATGGCTTAACAAAATATGTACAAGCCAATAACTTTAAGAACAACAACGAACCCATTACTTCGATAACGGATATCCGTTTGTTTTATGAATCGATTGCTAAAACCAAATACAAAACTTTTGTAGGCGATTGGAACACATTACCCGATATGGTGCTGCCGTATTCACAAAATCATTTGACTTTCGATTTTCAAGCCATTAATTTCAGTAATCCAGAGGCTGTTAATTACCAATGGAAACTGGAAGGATTCGATGCCGATTGGTCACCCGTAACAAAACAACGCACTGTCACTTATTCTAACTTACCGCATGGCAACTATACATTTTTAATCAAGGCTTGCAACGAAGATGGGGTATGGAACAAATCACCCCAAGCTTTTCATTTCACTATTACACCTCCATTTTGGTTGCAATGGTGGGTGATACTTTTAACGGCCTTTGCATTGGCTGGCCTTGTCTATTTTTTATTCAGATGGCGCATTAAAAATATTCGTAAAAAAGCGGCTGAGCAACAACAAAAAATTCAGTTAGAAAAAGAAGTTTTAGAACTCGAACAAAAAGCATTGCGTTTGCAAATGAATCCGCATTTTATTTTCAACGCATTGAATTCTATCCAGTCGCAAATTGGCACCGATAATGAACAAACCGCTCGGTATTATTTGGCAAAATTTTCGCGTTTAATGCGGCAGATACTCGACCATTCACGCACATCAACCATTACCTTGCAAGCAGAGATAAACACACTAGAAAATTATTTATTGATAGAAAAATTTTGTAATGGCGACCGCTTTGATTATAACATAGAAGTGGATGAGACCATCGACCAAGATTATATACACACCCCTCCTATGCTTTTGCAACCCTTTATCGAAAATGCCATTAAACACGGCCTTCGATTTATGGAAGATAAAAGAGGTTTAATTACAGTTAGCATTAAAGAGCACAATGGCTTACTCGAATGTTCTGTAACCGACAATGGTATTGGCAGAGTGCGATCGGCCGAGTTGAATAAAAACAGTAAAGAAACCTACCACCAATCGATGGCATTAACCGTTACACAAGAGCGCCTCGATTTAATAAAAATGAACAAGCAAATAGTCCCATTAGAAATCATAGATTTGTATGATGCAAACAAGCAAGCAATAGGCACTAAAGTGATCATAAGAATACCCATAGAATAATTACAAAATGATAAAAGCAATATTGATAGATGATATAGAACAAGCGCGCATTACTTTGAAAAAAGACTTGCAAGTATACGCCCCCGATGTTGAAGTAATTGCAGAAGCGGGCGGTGTTATTGAAGGCGCAAAACTACTAAAAACAGTTCAGCCAGATGTTTTGTTTTTAGACATACAAATGCAAGATGGTAGTGGCTTTGATTTGTTGGATATACTTACTGATATTCCTTTTAAAATAATATTTATTACAGCTTCAGATGCCCACGCTATCAAGGCCTTTCGCTATGCCGCCATCGATTATTTATTAAAACCCGTTGATCCCGATGAATTGAAAGTGGCGATGGAAAAATTAAGGCAAAAAACAGTGAATGAAAACGAAAAATACAAGTTATTAAATGAAACATTAAAGGACCATCAAAAACCACATACCAAATTAGCCTTACACACCCATGAAAAAATCCATGTTGTAGATATCAGTGATATCATTCGCTGTGAAAGCAATGTTAATTACACTGAATTTTTCTTTGCAGATGGAAAAAAATTATTGGTAACCAAAACCTTAAAAGAATTTGAAGATTTATTAACAGGTCATGGTTTTTATAGAGTGCATCAATCGCATTTAATTAACACCAAATTTATTAAAGAATTCATTAAGGCCGATGGCGGATATATCTTAATGAACAATGGCACCAACATCCCAGTATCCTCGCGAAAAAGGGCACAAGTAGTAGAGATGCTGGAACGTTTATAGTTTTTTTTGCTGGTAGTTTTAATTTTCCCTTTCTTTGCCTTTTAACATACCACTTAGTATTTTCTATGAAAAAATCGGAAGAAACAAGACAAGACATTTTACAAGAAGCCTATCATTTAATTTACACGAAAGGTTATCAATCCACAAGCATTGATGATATTATTACTGCTACCAGAGTAACCAAAGGTGCGTTTTATTACCACTTTCAAAACAAAGACGAGATGGGACTTGCGATGATTAATGAAGTAATGTATCCAAAGATGCACCAATCATTTATTGAACCTATAGAAAATTCGCAAAGTCCTGCCGAGGATTTGCATGGCATGGTATCCTATTTGCTTTTAGATGAAACCATTTTCCAACCCAATTATGGCTGCCCTATCGGCAACCTCATTCAAGAAATGTCGTTAATCAATGAACAGTTTAATGAAACCCTATCATTACTTACCAACCAATGGGAAGATGCGATTGTTAAATGCATTAACCGTGGAAAAAAGGCCGGATTAATTAAAGCAGAAACCAAAAGCAAACAGGTGGCCTATTTTATCATTTCAGGATATTGGGGTATTCGCAATTTTGGCAAACTGCAGAGAAGCAATGCGCCTTATAAAGTGTTCTTAAAAGAACTTAAAATTTATCTCAAAAGCTTATAAGAAACAGCTTTTATGAAAAACATACCGATTGGTATGTTTTTTCTCACAACCACGAAGTGGTTGAACTTGAATAGCCGCCGATAAAATCGGCGGCTATTCAGGCAACCCATTTCCCACAACTCTGAAGGAGTTGAACGCTGTCTTATTGTTGTATCACATTGTATTTTTTCTATCAAATTTAATAGTCATGTCTGACATTGTGGTTACTTTCTCTAACTTTAGCTTCGCTGCTACTTCGTGGTTTGCATTATTGATAATCTAATTGATTTATATGGCATCAATGCTAATTCTTGGTGATTAAAAAGTTAGTAAACTTAGCCGAAGGCGTTCTCACGAGCTTGCGAGTAAAAAGCTAGTCAATCTATTGAAATTCCTATCAAACAATGTTTATAGAATTGCTAGAACAAATAGCCACTAACATAAATAAACCACATAGTATGCTCCCATGACCCCAGAGGGGTCTAATGTCTGTAACCTTGCGCGACAGCGCAAGGAAAACAAACAAGTATACCCGTAAGTTGGCGGCTTATTTGCGCTTTTGGCAAATAGGATGACAACTTATAATACAACTCTCATAAAACAAAAAAACATACTCAATCAAAAAACATACCGATTGGTATGTTTTTTCTCACAACCACGAAGTGGTTGAACTTGAATAGCCGCCGATAAAATCGGCGGCTATTCAGGCAACCCATTTCCCACAACTCTGAAGGAGTTGAACGCTGTCTTATTGTTGTATCACATTGTATTTTTTCTATCAAATTTAATAGTCATGTCTGACATTGTGGTTACTTTCTCTAACTTTAGCTTCGCTGCTACTTCGTGGTTTGCATTATTGATAATCTAATTGATTTATATGGCATCAATGCTAATTCTTGGTGATTAAAAAGTTAGTAAACTTAGCCGAAGGCGTTCTCACGAGCTTGCGAGTAAAAAGCTAGTCAATCTATTGAAATTCCTATCAAACAATGTTTATAGAATTGCTAGAACAAATAGCCACTAACATAAATAAACCACATAGTATGCTCCCATGACCCCAGAGGGGTCTAATGTCTGTAACCTTGCGCGACAGCGCAAGGAAAACAAACAAGTATACCCGTAAGTTGGCGGCTTATTTGCGCTTTTGGCAAATAGGATGACAACTTATAATACAACTCTCATAAAACAAAAAAACATACTCAATCAAAAAACATACCCCTCCAACAATATCGCCCCAATGAGGGCGATTACGCCCGTTTACCACTCACTACAATTGTCATTTTATCATCATAGTTGCCCCTTGGCATTGGTTTTTTTCTGATTGCGAGTATATCTGATGTTCTATAGTCCTATTGAAACAAGGCAACCGATATCTCGTCCCTCTGGTACTGGGGTGTATGCATCTAGCTAAACCGACCCATCCTTATTTCATGGCCATCCTACCCGGATCCTTGATAACTTCCACCCACCTACCCGGCAAACTCGCGTTAATGGCATGGTTATACATGGCCTCGGAATAAACAGTCGGCAAATAAAATTTACCCAAATAGGTCGCATTTAATTTAATGGTAAATGTTTTGGTTGTATTTGCAGCTAGTTCATAATAACTATAAACCCTATCATCTCTGATATCTTGATAACGCGCCTCGTTTAATCCGCCTCCTTGACCATCCATTCTATCGTTGTGTATCTCCCATCCCGATGCAAAAATCTGATTCAATGTCATTTCTTGATACATCCCCTTCCGCCCAGGATTGGTAATTTTTACCTCTGCCATAAAATCCGTTCCTTGTATAATTTTATCTGGTTGAATTTCCTGCCCTTTCATATTTTTATAGACAACATGCATCACCAAATCATGCTGACTAGCCGTTTGATTATCCATCAGTGGAATACCTGCTGTCATTACTTTTACATATAAGGGTGCTGTTCCGCTATTGCTAATTTTATAAGCACTATTATTGGCTATTTCATAATCGCTATATGCCGAAGAACTGATGCTTTTTTTACTCATCATTTTTTGTGTAGCGCTGCCATTCATTGTTATCGCATATTCAAAACCCTTTCCATAGTCTCTTGCATTGGTGTATTCACAAAGTGCCAATAAATTATAAGCCACTTCTTGTGTACTCATCCATTCATTTGCATTTAAACGTTGTACAACCTTTTGCACCAACTCGGCAGACTTACTTGTTTCTTTCATTAAAGTTAAAGTCTCTAATATCATCGCCTCATCACGGTAGTTAGAACCATAGCTCCACGACAATTCTTTATAAGGTTCAATTTTATAAGGTATATTCTTTATTAATTTATTAGCTACCTCGGTTTGTCCTGCTAAATAATAAGCCGCTGCCAATCGCCATTGCGCACACAAAGCCAAGCCCTTTTCTTCACGCATTCTATTCATTGCACCCAACTCTGCACTACCCGCCAAAGCCAATACATATAAACGATACGCTTGTATGTGTTGATTGGATGCCTCGCCATGATCGTAATAATAGGTATTGTTATGAATGTCCCAATTCTTTGCTCTTTCTGTTTGAAATTTCACCCATTTACTTTTCATATTAACAGGCAAACTATAACCTGATTTTTCTGCTTCTAACATAAAATGCCCCGCATAATTTGAGCCCCATTCACTTTCTTCTATTTCTCCAGGCCAGTATGAGAAACCGCCATTCGAAGTTTGAAATAATTGCAAACGTCTTAAACCTGCTCTTATATTTTTAGCAATTCTATCTTTCTGTGTCGTTTTTAAATCCATTAAATTAGAAACAAATAATTGAGGGAATACAGATGAAGTTGTTTGCTCGATACAACCGTGCGGATAACTGATTAAATAATCCATGCGTTTATCTAATCCGATTGAAGGACGGTTAGACACTTCGACCACCATTTGATTGGTTCCAGACAAACCAGTATATTTAACTATATCGCTTATACTTTTACCTGCTTGTAATAAATATTCATTGGCAACAGTTACTTTTGGATTGGCAATTCTCACATCTAATTCGATTGTTTGTGTCGCTTTTTCTTTACCACTAGTCGCTATTATTTTCACTCTTGCAACACCTGTTTTTTCAGCCACATTTAATTTAAAATTCAATACTTCGTCTCCAGTCGTTTTGAAAAAACAATTTTGTTTATTACTACCATCAATTGTTAAAAATTCATTCACTTGTATTTCAACTTTCACATCTTTTACATGTTGTTCCATTGCAAAAATATCGACCGGTAAATAAACAGATTCTTTTGGTCCCAATACCCGCGGCAGCGTAGCAATAACCATCAATGGTTTTTTTACGGCAACTGTTTTTTCTGCACTGCCATAAGCGCCTTCATTTTGTGCCACTATCATTACACGCACCGAGCCCGAATAATTAGGAAGTTCAATTGCATGGCTCTTTTGTTGACCAGCACTTAAATAATAAGGACCAATAAATTTCACCATTGGTTTAAAACGGTTGGCCTTTACTCCCTTACCCGACAATCCATCGCCATCGCCTCCAATACTCAACAGCTTATCGAGCTTGCCTGCATAAGCGCCTATCACCGCATCATACATGTCCCAAGTTTTTACACCCAATGCTTCCTTCGCATAAAATGTTTGCCAAGGTTCGGGTGTTTTAAAACGTGTTAAATCCAACAAACCTTCGTCAACAATTGCCAATGTATAGGCCATTGGTTGGCCTTGCAATTCTTTTACCACGACATTTACTTTGCGCTCAGGCTCCCAAACATTCGCCATTACCAACAGCGGCTTTAAATGCGTTTTAGGATCATCAATATTTAATGAAATAACTCCATACATGCGAATTGGTAAATCATTTTTTGTATTCGCATGCGGCTGCACCAAAGTAACATGCACGTATGCATTTGGACTCATATCTGCTGTGGCTTTAAATGTATATTTGGTTTCGCCAGCTTGTGTATTAATCCATGTTTTCTTAATTACTCTCGAACCCGTTTCAATGCTTACTAAGGCCTTGCCTGCCGCTGAAGATGGGAAAGACAATTGTATATTTTCGCCGACCGTATATTGTGTTTTATCGCATGAGAAATTCAACATCGTAGAATTATCATGACCGGTTCTATTGCCACGGCTCCAAGAAGGCCAATCAACTACCACTACTTTTCCTGTTTGATGTCCGCCTTTTATATCTGAAACAGTTACCAAGTATCTACCATAATCCTCCTCGCCAACTCTAAATTTAAATTGGGCTTTTCCATTCAACGTTTTTATCATGCTATCTTTAATAACAATTGCACTTGAGCGAGAGACATAAGCAGCCATATCATCTTCATCATCTTCGTACCACCAACGCCATTGCAGTTTGTATATTTTTAGTTGTACTTGGTCGGCATTTACGGCTGCACCATCTGCATTCACTGTCGCTATTTCGAACAGGTGACTACTTGAAGTACTCAATGGATTATTTTTTGTATCGGGTGTTCTTAATCCAACATAGGTTGTATAAGGTGAATAAGGTGCGCTAAATCGATCGACACTAAAATCACCACCTTCTTCGAATACGCGGGTTACAAAATTAGCTCTTAGCAATCCCGGAGCTGTTTTACCGGCCGAAAATCCTGAAACAATTCCAGCATTGCCCGCTTCGTTTAAATGCCCATCGTACAACATTATTTCATCGCCATAATAAGTGCGCAGCGGCGAATCAAATACAAAATTATGATAGCCATCGAACTTGGTTTCAGTTTGACTTAATGAAACATTCACCACTGCTCTTAAATTTTTAGCAATGGCTCCGTGCAACCAAAGCGCACGCAACTGTGCAATGGTATCCGATTTATTTGCATTGATTTTTGCTTGTTTCAAATCAAAATATATTTTCAAACGATTGGGTTTTACCGTCTCTATTTTTACATTTTTTGTGAACGAACGGTTGCCAATTTTTGCAACTGCCATGTAAGTTCCCGTTACCGCTTCGTCGGATGTTGCAGTTCTGAAATCATACAAACCATGCACATTCTCCGATTTGGCTTGCTGATAAACAATTTTACCATTGGGATCTTGCAATTCAAATTTAACAGGATAGTTGGCAGGCAATTTTTTCTCTTTATCTTCTAAAATGAAATTCAAATACAAGGAATCTCCAGGACGCCAAACACCGCGCTCGCCATAGATAAAACCTTTGATTCCTTTTTGAACCACTTCGCCTTCAACATCAAATTTACTCAATGAATTGGCATTGCCATCTAATAGTTTTAAATACCCTCTTTGTTTGCCCGAACTGGCCACCATTAAAAATGGTTTTTCTTTCAATTGCACATCCATCATACCTTCTGCATTGGTTAGCCCTTTTGCAATTATTTGTTTGGCATAATCAAAATAAGTCACCTCACAATTGCCAACAGGTTGTGCCGTTATCAAATTAGAAATAAATGCATGTGCGGTTTTATCCTCATCAAGTTTATAAATCATGCCCAAATCTGAAGCGAGAATATTTCTGCTCACCGCTTTTCCATCATAATAATTATCATCACATGTAGAATAATTATCGGTATAATAATAACCCCAATTTTCATACCCTCCATCGAAACTGTAACGGTCCCAATTGTTTTCATTCCAATGGCTATTGAACCTATCAAGAACTGAATTGGATGAACTTTCTGTTTCCTCTTCTTCAGTGGTTTCTTCCTCATCGCAATTGCACAAAGCATACGATTTATTAAATTTGATACTTACGCGATATATCGCTCCAGGATCAGGATTGATAAGGGTTCCCAAATCTATCACATGGGTATTCCATTGTTTTAAATTTTTTGTTTTATCTTCATTTAATTCAATCTTTTTCTCTGCTATCACTTTTCCCACTCTTGTCAATCCATCTTCTCCATCTAAATCATTAACTTGCAAAAACTGATGGATATTATTTTGAAATATTTTTATAACTCTCACATCTACCGCTTTCAAACTAACTGCTCTGAATGGAAAAATGAGTCCCCCAGAATTCGGTAAAACAGAACCATTCCCCACTAATTTAACACGTGGTTTTAGTTCTTCGAAAATTAAACCTTCGCTGTAGGGTTGGTTCATGTGAAAACCTTTAACACTTTTAATGCCCGTGGAAACTTTTAATGTTTTTAGACCTTCCAATCGCAATCCAGGATATACTTTTACCAAATTACCTTCTATAGAGTAGGTCATATTATCTGCACCTTCGAGTGTTATAATTCCTCTTAAGTTTTGATTGTAAGCAATGGGTTCTCCAAAATACAATTCAATGGTTTGATCGTCCTCATCAATTACCTTAGAATTAGTCACCGTAAAATCACCCATAGCGGGAATATCAACGATTTGTTTTCCTGCAGAAATAGATTGTATGGGCTCACCATTCCAAGTTAGCTCAATGACTCCTTTATCTTTCCCTCTTTTTATGCTATCAATATAAAAATAAAAACCATTTTGACTGCTAGCATACACCCATCTTAGTTTTGCATTCTGTCCATTTAAAACAGCCTTCATTGTTTCTTTAATAGCAGCAGTATCTGCAAAATCGGAAGTTGTAATACGACCCGTTAATTTTTGCCATTCCGAGTTATTATCATCATAGGTTCTTAACCCATCAATTGCTACGGTCATGTTCTGAGGATAAGAAGCAAACTGAAAAACAAATTCTTCGAAATCTGATTTCACGCTTGCCACTTTTTCGAGTTGAAAAGTAGCGGTATAAAACTGATTAACTGGCAATGGCTGATCGGGCACAAACTCAATAACTCTCTCGTTAATCCATACTGCTTTGCCTTTTATTCTAGGTTCAAATTCAAAAATACTTTCCAATAAATTTGAATCAGGCAGTGTTCTTAAACCTTTTGAACTGCTAGGACAAGCCTCGGCCAACTCGATACGAATGGCATGCTTGCGACTAATATTCCCCGAAGTATAGCCAGAAACATATTTTCCATATTCAGGATTAACTGCAATGTATTGCGGCTTTTTATTGAGGCAAGAAGCAAGAAAAAATAAACTACCAAGCAGTATGAGTAGTAAAAGGGTTTTAAATGAAATTTGCATATTAAATTTGATTGATAGGACAAAGGTGAGGTCTGATAGAAAACTATTTAAGCCCTTTTATAGGATGTTGGTTATAAATTATTATGTGTGCGGATATGGCAATTATTTGCTTTTTTTCTTTGAAGGAATTCTTTTATACCTATTGTTAATAGCTTTTCGAATGGACTTTTCTCTTGCTTTGCAAAAAAGTTATCATACGATAGGTTATGTCAAACTATTAAGTTATCGAAAATTAATTCCCTCTGGTCATGAGATCGCTTCACTAAGTTCGAAAACCTATCTGGCATGGGTATAACTCAACTGTAATAAGGAACCATTCTATCAGGTTGATTCACCCTATTTTTAATTATCTTTGAATTTTATTACAATTAATTGAATGTCAAAAATTGGTTTAGTACTCTCTGGAGGCGGCACCAGATGCATTGCGCATTTGGGAATTATAAAAGCCTTGAATGAATTTGATATCCATCCGAATATTATATCGGGTACCAGTGGAGGTGCTGCTGTTGGTGCTTTTTTAACAAAAGGGTATAGTCCCGAGAAAATTACCGAAATAATTAAGAACGGTAAGCTCTTTGATTTTAAACATTTTTTATTTGGCAAAGCAGGCTTATTCAATATGTCACTATTCGAAAATTTAATTCTCGAACACTTCCCTGAAAACACTTTCGAAAGTTTGAAAATACCATTGGTAGTAAATGCAACCGACATTATCAATGGCGTACCTATTTATTTTTCGAAAGGCCAGTTATCCACTGCCATCATAGCTTCCTCTTGTATTCCTGTAATATTCGAACCCATTGAATACAATGGCTATTTATTGGTAGATGGTGGTGTGCTCAACAATTTACCCATTGAACCTATCATCGATCAATGTGACAAGCTTATTGGCATTCATGTTAACTCGGTAAGCACCCGCAAAAAAGACTTGCGCATGAAGGATATGCTCGATCGCAGTTTCCATTTTGCATTGCGCAGCTCCATTATTCAGAAAATCAATTTATGCGACTTGTTTCTTGAGCCGCCGCACATGACCCAATATGGCATGTTCGACTTTGAAAAAAGCGAAGAGATATTTAATTATGCTTACCAGTATGCCATCGATCAAAAAGAATCAATTTTAGCTTTCAAAGCTTTATAGTTTTACCATTGTACCAAGGCACCTAAACCCACTTTTGAAAACATACCATACAGTTTGTTTTTAATGGACAGGCTTTTTATAGTCCCCCATTTTTTATGAAATTTCAAATGTCCATCCAATAATTTTTCATTCTTTAAAATCCAGCTATAACCTTCAGTGTAAAGATAGGTCGGCAAATCGGGGCGTTGCAACTTCAGGTCTTTAAAGGCATCTGCGCCTTCTTCTTTTTTTGTTGCTGTATTCTCTCCTCCTATATGTTCAACTATTGAATTTAACACCAAAGCATGGGGGATATGGTGTTTTTTTAATGTCATAGCGTAATCATCATCGGCATAATAGAAATCAAACTGCTCATCAAGCAAACCTATTTTATCAAATAAAATTTTTTCGGCTACCAAACACCAGCCCTTGAAATGCTTGCGAACATCATAGCCTTTCAAAAACATACCACTCGGTATGTTTTCTTCGGGTTGCACCGGACAAAAAGATTTGAATTTGGGGTATTGGGCTTGCACTTTGGCAATGGCCGTGTACCAGCCTTGATGAAAGATTAAATCATTGTTGCAAAGTGCTAGCATTGTTTGAGTGGCCTCTTGAATTCCAATATTTAAATAGGCATGGAAATTAAATGGTACTGCAGGCACTATTACTTTTACATTATCGGGATAAGCAAAGCCATCGGTTAAATAATTGCGATTGCTTTCAACAAGTATGATTTCAAGTTCACATGTATTTACAAAATCTTCCGATTGAATGAGTGTGCGAATACAATCAAGTGTCATGCGGTGAATTTTTTCACTGCGGGTATAACTGAGAATGACAACTGAAAGACCTTCCATACTTGCAATAATAATTTATTTTTAGTGAGTGTGGAATAAGTTTGTCATCTTATTTGCCAAAGCTCAAATAAGTCGCCAAACCCATAGTGTCATAGATACACATATCCGATGTTGCGACTTCATCGCAACATCGGTTACCAATATATTACCCCTACGGGGTAGATAACCTTTTGAGGTATCTCAAATAATTTCTTATGCGATTTTTATTGTGCAACAATAAAAAACTTATCTGCACTTATCAATGGTCATAGAAACCATAAACCCACACATACCCAAATATAGCAATAAATTTCCGAATTCAACAAAAAAAAACTTATGACACTTATGTGGTAATCAATCCTCGTGCTTATAGTTAACCCCCTTTAATAATACTCATGGAGCAACCTTAATGTAATTTATTTTTGTTTCAAAATTGAAACACACTAAATTCGCCCACAACAGTGGTTAATCAAATTAAAAAAATTGCAGTGATAGGCAATGGCAGTTGGGCCACCGCCTTAATAAAAATAATGAGTGACAGCAATGCGCCAATTAGCATTCATTGGGCACTCAGAAAGGAAGAAGATGTTAATTTTATTAATAATTACGGGCATAATCCGCGCTATCTAGCCGATGTCCGATTAAATTTTGATAAAGTAAGCATTAGCAATAATCTAGCTGTCACAGTTAAAGAGGCCGATATGGTACTGATTGCTGTACCTTCCGCATTTGTTCACAGTGTACTAAGTGAATTAGAACCAGAGGCTCTTAAAAACAAAATAATTCTATCAGCTGTAAAAGGCGTGATTCCAGAAACCCACCAAATTATCAGTCATTATTTACAAGAAACCTGGGGTGTAGCTAAAGAACATATTGCAGCCGTTAGCGGACCATGCCACGCTGAAGAAGTTGCCATGGAAAAACTGAGTTTCCTAACCATTGCCTCTATTAACGAAATAACTGCTGAACACATTGCCAACCTATTAAGTTGCCATTATATTTTATGTAAAACAACCACCGATATAGATGGTATTGAATATTCTTCGGTGCTTAAAAATATATATGCCATAGCATGCGGTATTTGTCATGGGATTGGCTACGGCGACAATTTTCAAGCGGTTTTGGTATCAAGTGCTGCCAGAGAAATTGAACGCTTCTTAGATGCCAGTCACCAAACCCACCGTGATGTTAAAGAGAATGCCTACTTAGGCGATTTATTGGTAACTGCTTATTCACAGTTTAGCAGAAATAGAACCTTTGGCAACATGTTAGGCAAAGGCTATAATGTTAAAAGCGCCCAAATGGAAATGAACATGATAGCCGAAGGTTATTATGCCACCAAAACCATGCACGATATTAATGAAGATGTTAAATCGGACATGCCCATATTGGATGCCGTTTTTGAAATTATCTATCAAAATGCCTCGACCAAAAAAACAATGGCTGCTTTGACAGAGAAACTGGTGTAGGGTCATGATATATCATGACCCTACACCCGAACACTAATGATGTATTGCTTCCCCTTCCATCTTGCTGACAGCTACCGTGGCAATGGCATTACCCACTACATTGGTAGCAGTGCGACCCATATCTAAAAACTGATCGATAGGCAATAGCAAAGCCAAGCCTGCTTCGGGAATATTAAAACTTGAGATAGTAGCTGCAATAACAACTAACGAAGCTCGAGGCACGCCTGCTATCCCTTTGCTTGTTATCATTAATACCAGTAGCATTGTAATTTGCTGACCAGTGGTTAAATCAACACCATAGGCTTGAGCAATCAACAATGAACCAAAGGTCATATACATCATACTGCCATCTAAATTAAAAGAATAGCCTAAGGGCAAAACAAAGCTGGTAATTTTTTCTTTGATACCAAATCTATCCAATTGATTTAATAATTTTGGGTAAGCGGATTCACTACTTGCGGTAGCAAAAGCCAACATCAAAGGTTCTTTAATATGACTTAATAAACTCCAAACTTTATGCTTTATAAATGCATAACCAAAACCCAACAATACAATCCACAACACTAACAAACCTAAATAAAACATACCGATTAGTTTGCTGTATTGCACCAGTATACCTATCCCTTTTTCTGCTACAACAATAGAGATTGAACTGAAGACAGCAAAAGGAGCAATCCACATAATCATATTGGTTAATTTTAACATGGCATGGGCCAAACTATCCATCAGTTTTACCATTGGCTCTCCTTTCTCTCCTATGCCCGCTAAAGCCAGTCCAAAAAAGATGGAGAATATCACAATTTGCAAAACCATTTTATGACTTGACAGGGCTACAAAAATATTTTCAGGAATTAATTGATCCACAAAATGGGCCAATGTAAATCCTTCTGTCGTTGGTATAGAAGTGATTGCTTGGGTTGGTAATTGCCCGACAAACTGATCGCCAGGGCGCAATACATTAACCAATATTAATCCCAATGTCAATGAAATTAAACTCGCAAAAATAAACCAACCGATGGTTTTAACACCCATGCGGCCAACCGTTTTAGCATCGCCAATACTTGCCACACCAACCACAAGCGTACTCAATACCAGCGGTCCAATAATCAATTTAATTAATTTCAAAAAGATAACACTGCCAAAAGAGGCAATGCCCGCATAGTGCTTAATTGCTTGAGCACTTGCATTCAAATTCACAACGGAGCCTACAACTATTCCTAGCAATAATCCTAAGATTATTAAATGTGTTAATTTTATTTTCATTATTTTAAACCATCATTCCTCCCGATAGAAAATACCGTCTTATCCATCTTCATTCTCTACAAACTTACAAAAAACTACCCAAACAAATATTCAAAAGCTTCTTCTATTTTTCCGATGCTAATGATTTTCATTTTAGTCTTCATTTCATCTATACCTTTGTTGTATTTAGAAACCATAATTTCTTTGAAACCTAATTTCTCTGCTTCACTTACCCTTTGTTCTATACGCGATACTGCGCGCACCTCGCCACTCAATCCAACCTCTCCCGCAAAAGCAATCTCAGGATTTACAGGCAAGTTTTCGTAGGATGATAAAATGGCCGCAATGATACCTAAATCCAACCCAGGATCTTCCATTTTCATACCACCTGCAATATTTACAAATACATCTTTAGCACCCAATTGAAACCCACATCTTTTTTCCAACACCGCTAATAACATGCTCAATCTACGCAAGTCAAAACCATTGCTAGTTCTTTGTGGGGTGCCATATACCGCACTGCTTACCAATGCTTGTGTTTCTAATAAAATTGGCCGAATACCTTCTACCGCGCAACTAATCGTAATGCCGCTTAAGTTTTCTTCTCTTTCACTAATCAATATCTCAGATGGATTTTCAATTTCGCGCAATCCGCTACCACGCATTTCGTAAATACCAATTTCACTGGCCGAACCAAAACGGTTTTTCAAGGTTCTTAATATTCTGTAATTATAATGCCTATCACCCTCAAATTGCAAGACCGTATCCACCATGTGCTCCAATACTTTTGGACCCGCAATATTTCCATCTTTATTAATATGGCCAATTAAAAAAACTGGTACATTAGTCGCTTTTGCAAATCGCAATAATTCAGCGGTACATTCTTTAATCTGACTGATACTACCTGGTGGCGAATCAATATTTTCTGATGACAAAGTTTGCACCGAATCGATGATTAAAATCTCAGGTTCATCGTGCTGTAAATAACTCAATAAATTACTCAATGAAGTTTCACACATCACATAGCAATTCTCATTACTTATACCAATGCGTTCAGCCCTCATTTTAAGTTGACTCTCGCTTTCTTCACCACTAATGTACAATACTTTTTTCTGAACATTTAAAGCCAATTGCAACAGCAATGTTGATTTTCCTATACCAGGCTCACCTCCTATCAAGGTGATAGAACCTGTTACCAAGCCACTGCCCAGTACTCTGTTCAATTCATTATCAGGTAAAATCAAACGGGTTTCATGCCCTTCTATAATTTCATTTATCTTTTTTGGTTCTGCTTTATGTTGTGGATTTTTGCCCCACAATTTTTTCTCAGTACCACTTTTATTTACAACTTCTTCGGTAAAACTATTCCAAGCCTCACATGATGGGCATTTCCCCAGCCATTTATTTGCGACATGACCACACTCTTTACAAAAAAATTTTACAATTGCCTTTGCCATTTTTAATTATGCAAATGTGCAGTTTAAATCATAATAATTTTTCGAAGTTTACAATTCGTTTAAAAAGAATTTAAGATTAAGTGGAATATATTCAACTTCCAGTTTTATGTATTAAAAAAAAATGACCAACAATATAATTTACCTTTTTGTCGTTAACGGTATTTAATCTATATTTACCTATATGAAAAATTTACTAATCGCACTTGCTATCTGCTTTTCTAGCGCAATCCAAGCGCAAACTGTTATTGGACCACCATTAGAAAACCCTGTACACAATACCATTCAGTTGGCTTTATTACTCGATGTAAGCAATAGCATGGATGGCCTTATCGACCAAGCAAAGGCTGAATTATGGTCGATTGTTAACGAGGCTTCCAAAGCGTCTAAGAATGGACATGCCGCCCGACTAGAAATTGCCCTTTTTGAATATGGCCGTTCTACCCTTACCCTTCAAAGCGGCTATGTTAGAAAATTGGTAGATTATACCACCGACTTAGATACCATTTCAGAAGTATTATTTAGCTTAAAGACAGCTGGAGGTGATGAGTATTGCGGCGAGGTGATTCAAAAAAGTTTAGCAGAATTAAAATGGCAAGATAATACTAACATGTACCGCGTTATTTTTATTGCTGGCAATGAACCATTTAACCAAGGTAAATTAACCTACAATAGCGCATGTGCCAATGCATCCGAAAAACGCATTATCATTAACACCATCCATTGCGGCGATTCATTACAAGGTGTTAAAGAATTTTGGAAAGAAGGGGCTACAATTGGACAAGGCGAATATTTTTACATCAATCAAAATGCAACCAGTTTTATTCAAGTTGAAACACCTTATGACTCACTTATTCAACTATACAACGATAGTTTAAACACCACTTACATGGGCTACGGCAAAATGGGAACATACTATTGGAGCAATCAACTAAAACAAGATAAAAATGCAAAAACAATGAGCAAAGAAGTGGCCATTAAACGCGCTGAAACGAAATCGAAAAAATCAAGTTATTCGAATAAAAAATGGGATGTTGTAGATGCATCTACCGCTGATTCTACTTGGATTAAAAATACAAAAGATGAAGATTTACCCGAAGTAATGAAAGGCAAGACAATAGATGAGAAAAAAATAATTATTAAAGGCAATGACACCCGAAGAATCTATTACTCTCAACAAATTGCCCTGTTGAATAAACAACGTCAAGCTTTTTTAGCAAATATAAAAAGAAACAAACCTGCTGAACGCACTTTGGGAACCGCTTTAATTAAGGCTATTAGAAGTCAAGCCATGGCTAAGGGTTTTGTATTTACCGACTAGTTTCTTATCGAATACAAGCTCTTAAGCAGAGCAAACCCACCACCAATATCCTAAACAACATGACCACATTGCTATTGGCTCCAGCGCCAGGACTTAAATACGCTTTGTGATTATCTTTAATCAGTCTCTTATTTTCCGGGTCACAATTCAACCACAATAAATTTTTGCTGATAGCCCTTACAAACGAAATATCCTTTTGCTGAATACGCACCGTGAAATTAATAACACTTACTGAAATATTATTGCGACTTATAGAGAACTCCTCGGGCAATTCATTGAGAAACAAATAAAAATCGAGTCGTTTTAAAAATTTAACATGCTCATACTTGCCCTTCTTGTAAGTTTCATTGCTCACACTGTCAATTAAATCTTCAATATGATCTAAAGTTGAACCAACAATATCATACACATCTTCCACATTTTCCATACCCAAGTGATTAATGAACCTGATGATTTTGTGAGGTATTGTAAAATCAAGATTATTCAGGTGGTATTTCAAAGATGTTAATTCCGCTTCTAGTAAAATTGATTTTGCATGCGATGTTGTTGACGCATCGTCAAAAACAACCGATAGCACTTCAACAGGATTTGAGGCCTTTCTGGGATTTTCGCAGAAATTCAAAATATCTTTATTTTTAAATAACTGCACATGCGTATCCAAATCCTCTAAATTTTTTAAGGTATCTATTTGATTAATAATTTCATCTTTGGTGTATTCTTGCTTATTAACTTTAATGGTTATCTGACGCGTTAAATTAAACTCAGCCAACAACTTTTTGCGCAAGCGTACCAATGCTTCTTGATCTAATAGTTTGACATCTACATCAAAACTTTCGAGGATATGTAACGGTGATTGATAACTCAATTTAATTATTTTTTTTATGACCCTAATCCAGTGCCTTTAATTTTTTCAATCTCAGTTTGTTCATCTTTAAGCTCAGCCCATATTTTTTTACAAATGGCCAAGAGTTCATTGTGATTGGTTTTTTCCATTGCCTTTTCGCCTTGGTCTAACAATTTTCTAGCTGCCTTCTCATTTGTAAATGCACTTGCAGGAAGACCCTGCAAATACACAAAATGATTGATTAACATAGATGGCACATTATATACCAATTTGCTATAAAACTTATCTAATTTCATGTAAAATCCATTCAAATTAAAATGATTCGTCGACTTCATGATTTCAGGATTGGTATCTAATAAAATTTTATATTCTTCTCGGATATTATCGGGAATATCATTGTGAAAATTCATCACTTGATCAATGTGCAACTTCATGTTTTGGATTTTTTCCTTCTTCTCATAAACAGGACTGTTGTTTAAGCCAACATTGTAGTATTGAGTAGCTACTCTTCGTTTCTGCTCCTCTAATTGGTATTTGCGTTCATCCATATCTGCTTCTCTTAAAGTCGAAGCATCTTTTATTAAAGCATTACAGACTTCTAAAATATCATTTAAAAAGGAAGCCTTTTCATAATCATCGCCTTCTAAAACTTTTTCAATTGAACGGTTAATTTCGTTGCGCAAAGTTCTAAGTTCCTCTCTCAATTTTGAAATACTGATGTACTTTTCCATTGGATTGAAAATATGATTGAAGCTTTGATTCGTAAAGGTTAAAACTGCATTCACACTTATTTCTCTGCTCTCCGAAATTTCAAGCGTAATCTCTACATCAGAACCAAAAACTAAATCGCTTTCTAACATGCTTCCATTAATTTCAATTACGCCAATTACCTTATTAGCACTTGGATGCACGGATTGGTTCCCTTCGAGTATATTGATAATTAAACTATCTGTTGAGCCTTTTTTAATGGTTCTCGACAATTCTTTGAACATCGTTTTCTTTAAAGGCAAGATGCTATTTCGCGCAAAAATAACCTCGCTAATCGTGGTGTTATTATTCATATCATCTACCTCTATGCAAATATCCTCTGGCAGGGTTTGTCCATACAAGGAAAACAGGCCTTGGGTAATTTCTATTTTCGCATTTGGAATGGCCAATTCAGTATTCAATTCATCATACAATTTAATAGTAAAAATATTCACTGCATTGGCTTTTAACATCACAAACTCCCCAATTTTAATGGCTGCATTTTTTATCCCGGAATCATAGCCTCCATCAGCTCTTGCAATTCTATAAGTACAATTGGATGGCAAGTTTTCAAATAATGCGGTAACATACTCCTCCATATCCTTGGTTGTTTTATTGTAAGCGACCTGCAATTGCACATCGCTCTCTATGGCCGTTTCATTGGGCGTTTCGATTAACTTAGTAGGCAAAGTTTTAATTTTAGCCCCTGCGTAGTAGGCTGCTCCAACCGCTACTGCCGTCGATGGATCGGCCGAAAAATTAACAGGAATACCCGTGCTTTCCCCAATGCGTTTTCTCACGTATGGAATTATTGTGCTGCCCCCTATTAAAATAATATTTTTTATTTCATAGGGTGCAATGTTATTGCGATCAAATAATTTCTGTATGAAGGCTAAAGTGTAGTCAATTTTTGGTTCAATTAATTTCTCAAATTCCACACGTGTTATTTCAAAATAAATATCCCTTGCAGCCTCTCCTTCTATTTCGAATGTAAATTCTATCTCAGCAGTGTCGTTAATACTAAGTTCCTTTTTTGCTTCTTCGGCTTTTAATAGCAGAATATAATAGAGCTTTTCATAAGGACCATTGCGCTGATTAATTAAACTATCGATATCACCCTTTCCTGTAATTTCCTTTAGGCGAGGCAATATAAGTTGGGTCACTATCATTTGATCTAAATCTACGCCACCCAAAAAATTATCACCTTCATGGTCAACCACGCGCATTTCATCATTATCGATGGTGATTAAAGCAATATCAAAAGTACCTCCACCTAAATCGTACACAAGCCATTTACCAAGACTTCCAGCATCATTCATTTTCTCGTTAAAAAAGGCAAGTGAAGCCGCAATAGGTTCTTGTAACAATACAACTTCTTCGAATCCAGCTTCTCTACCAGCCTCTTTGGTGGCGTTGCATTGCACGGTATCAAAACTGGCCGGAATTGTTATAACAATGCTGCTAGGCTTTTGAACTTCGGGAATAAAATTTTTGAGTTCTTTTAATACCATTGCCGACAATCCTATTGGCGAATAGTAAGTCATTAAAGAGGGTATCAAATATTTTTCAGAGGTCCCCATTTTGCGTTTGAATGCAGAGAACACATTCAGCGGATCTTTCACAATATATTCTCTTGCTTTATCGCCTACAATGATTCTTTCACCGCGAAAAGCCACACAACTTGGCAAGGTCTCTTTGTATCCAACAGGATTCTTAAAAACCTCTACTTTGCCTTTGCTATATTTTGCAATTAATGAATTGGTAGTCCCCAAATCAATGCCGTAATCAATTGTTTCCATTTTATTTCTTTTTGGCCTCTACCATTACGATGCCTTGTTGAACAATCACATTATTTTGATAAATAATTGGTTTTACTATTTGGGTAATGGTCATATCATGGCCCATTTCTCCCACAATATTGGCCATCACATCGGTGCGGGTATCGGTATATTTTTCGCCAATGGGCAATTGGTATACGAGGCCCATGCCTTCCCATACCGACTTTATTCTTTGTATAATTCTTTGAATACTTTCGTCTTTCTCCGCTCCCAACTTCAATTCAAGCAAAGCAAACTGGTTCATGATGGTGAGTGTTTCTTTCATGTATTTTTATCCTTTCAAACATACAAATTGGTTTTAAAATAAAAAAGTATTAGCCTTATTAGATTTAAGTTTTTCAATAAAACAAAGATTCTAAATTACTTTTATCGGCTGTCATTGTTATAATTTACTTTAAAATGCTTTGTTTTGAAGTGGATTTCCCATTATTATGAATGTAATTTTATTCGACGATCAACAAACGGAGCATTTAAGTCCTTTCACCTTAACGCGAGCAGCAGCAGATATGCGTTGTGGAATTTTAACCATTGCCGAAAAGTGGGCAAAACACTTAGGTCATGATATCAGCATTATGGCCCAAGAACATTTGGCAAAAAAATATCCACACCAAATTGAAGCAGATAACCTTTTTATCAATGGCAGAGCATTGCCGCAGCAACATTTAATAGATGCCATTTATTTATTAAACATGGGTGAAGCTTTAATGCACAACAATATTTTATTGGCTTATCGAGGCGAATATTTTAGCCATCAATTTTTAAATACTTTTGAATACGCCGAAGCGGTAATCATTAGCCGAATTCACCATCTTTTTACCTACAACCAACAAGAAATTGTGAATGACTTTTTACTCCTAACCAAAGGCAGAGAATCAGGCATTCTAAGTGCGAGCAATACGCATTTTGGCGAATACCCCATTTTTCTAGAAAAGGGGGTTAAAGCCGAAGCGGCTATATTTAACACCACCGAAGGGCCCATATACTTGGGTATTGACAGCGAAGTAATGGAAGGCGCTATGATACGCGGACCTTTTGCTTTGTGCGAACATTCAACAGTCAAAATGGGTGCTAAAATTTATACTGGCACTACCGTAGGGCCGCATAGCAAAGTGGGTGGAGAAATTAGCAACTCTGTTATTTTCGGTTATTCAAACAAAGGACATGATGGCTTCTTAGGCAATTCCGTTTTAGGTGAATGGTGTAATCTTGGCGCCGATACCAACAATAGCAATCTTAAAAACAATTACGAGGATGTTAAATTATGGAACTATGCGACTCAAAATTTTGAACGCACAGGCCTACAATTTTGTGGCTTAATGATGGGCGACCACAGCAAATGCGGCATTAATACCATGTTCAATACTGGCACTGTAGTAGGTGTTTCAGCCAATATATTTGGTTCGGGATTTCCGCGAAATTTTGTCCCTTCATTTGCCTGGGGCGGTGCATCGGGCTTCGAAACTTATCAGCCGAAAAAAGCCTTTCAAACAGCCGAAAAAGTAATGCAAAGAAGAGGACTTATCTTATCAGAAATTGATAAAGAAATTTTAGAAACTATATTTGCAAAAGAAAGTAATTACAGAACCTGGGAAAAATAAACTTATGACAAATAGAAAAAAAATAGCCGCTGGCAATTGGAAAATGCACAAAACCTTCGCAGAAGGCCAAGGATTAGCTCAAGAAATTAGAACAATGAGCGAAACAGAATTAATGAATGATGCCCAATTATTAATTTTTCCGCCATACATCCATTTACAAGGACTAGCCAAACAATTGGAAGGGTCTAAAATTGGAATTGGCGCGCAAAATATCAATCAATTTGAACAAGGTGCATACACTGGCGAAGTATCAGCTAGTATGCTAAAATCGATTGGGATTCATTATACTTTGGTGGGGCATAGCGAACGCAGACAATATTATAACGAAACCAATGAAAGTTGCGCTGCCAAAATTTCAATTGCGTTAAAGCATAACATCGTTCCTGTATATTGCATTGGTGAGACATTGGCCGAACGCGAAGCCAACGAACATTTCAATATTGTAGAGACACAATTAGGGGCTTTGAAAGGATTGAGTACTGAAGATATTTCAAAATGCATATTGGCGTATGAACCAGTTTGGGCCATCGGCACTGGCGTTACTGCCTCTTCTGCCCAAGCGAATGAAATGCATGTGCACATTAGAAAAGTAATATCAGACTTATTTAACGAAAATATTGCCCAAGGCATTTCCATTTTATATGGTGGCAGTGTAAAACCAGACAATGCAAAAGAACTATTTGCGCAATCTGATATAGATGGTGCCTTAATAGGCGGGGCAGCTTTGGCTTCAAGAGATTTTATAAACATCGCCAAATCATTTTAAGGTTTGCCAACTTTTCCTAGCATCAAAGAATTGCAGGGTTTCAAGGTTGTTTTTTTCGACCTCGACAATACCATTTACCCCTATGAACCTGCGCACAAAGCCGCTTTAAATTCGGCTTTAACAAAATTTGCATTCCACTACGATTTAGATATGGACACGGCAAACAACTTATACCGCGAGGCACGTAAAATTATCAACCAACGTTTGCATGGACAAGCAGCCTCGCACAGTCGGTTACTCTATTTCAAAGAAATGTTGACGGCGTTAAATCACAACACCCAATTTTCGGATGCCTTACAATTTGAAAAAATATATTGGCAAGAATTTTTGACTGAAATGATTGTTTTTCCCGAAGCGTTAAAGCTCATTAAACAATTGAACAAACGCGGTATTGTGCTAGGTATTATTACCGACCTGACCGCACAAATTCAATTGCAAAAAATGAAAAAACTAAAGCTTGAAACTTATTTTTCTCACATCATAACTTCAGAAGAAATAGGTGTTGAAAAACCCCATTCAGCTATTTTCAGACATGCCCTTAATTTATTTGAGGTTGATGGCGATCAATGTGCCATGATTGGCGACAATATAAAGACTGACCAAGGCGCTGAAAATTTAGGGATGAAATTTTATTTGGTTTAAAATACAATAAATTATGACTGCTAATAATGACGTTGCACATGATAAGTTAATCGCTTATTTTGAAAAACGCACCCCGCTTACAGAAAGCGACAAGCAGTTAATACGTAAATTATACACGATAAAAAAACTTAAGAAAAAGGAATTCTTATTCCGTCAAGGCGAATATTGCAAATATGAAGGCTTCGTTACTGCTGGGGCTTTCCGATTATTTTATACCGATGATAAAGGCTTAGAGCATGTTTTGTATTTTGCTTTTGAAAATTGGTGGGTAGGCGACATGGCTTCCTTTTATGAACACGAACCTTCTGCATTAAATGTACAAGCCTTGCAAGAAAGTGAGCTCTTAGTAATAGATGAGCAACACAAAGAACAATTATACGCACAAATACCTGCACTTGAAAAAGTTTTCCGAGTGATTACACAAAAGCATTTAACAGTTCTTCAAAAAAGATTTTTAGTGACCGTAAGTGCGAATGCGGAAGCGCGTTTTAACGAATTGATTCAGCGTTGTCCAACCATAGAACAACTGGTGCCTCAGCATCAGATAGCCTCCTACTTGGGCATTTTACCCGAATCGCTCAGCCGCATGAAGAAGCAGATTGCGAAGAGAGAGATGGGGTGATTTGATGATGCGCTATCACACGAAGCTTGTCGAAGTGTAGCGATTTGATAATGCTCTGTCACACTGAGCTTGTCGAAGTGTAGCGATTTGATGATGCTCCGTCACACTGAGCTTGTCGAAGTGTGGCGATTTATTCACTCCAAAAAAGTCTTAACATACATCAAGGAATTGGGGGTAGCCATTGTTGTAAATTTGCACTCAATAAATCATTAAAAAAAACCAATATGAGTACTACATCAACAACAACTACCAAATGGTCAGTTGACAGCATGCACAGCGAAATCGGATTCAAAGTAAAACACATGATGATCACCAATGTGAATGGATCGTTTGGCACATATACAATTACTTCAGAAACCAATGGAGAAGACTTAACCAATGCAAATATCCAATTTACTGCAAAGGTTGATTCAATTAACACAGGTGTTGCTGATAGAGACGCGCACTTAAAATCTGACGATTTCTTTAATGCAGAAACCTATCCTGAAATCACTTTTAAGAGCACTTCATTAACCAAAGTAGATGGCGAGCAATATGAATTAATTGGCGACCTTACCATCCGTGACATTACAAGAACCGAAAAATTCAATGTTGAATATTCTGGCTTAGTAGTAGATCCTTATGGTCAAGTTAAAACTGGTTTTGTAGTTGAAGGTAAAATTAAAAGAAGCGATTTTAATTTAAAATGGAGCGCAATTACCGAAGCTGGAAGTATTGTTGTTAGCGACGATATTAAAATCCATGCAGAAGTTCAAATGATCAAACATGCTTAATTAAGCTTGTTCCTATTCAGAATTTAGACTTGTAATTATTGTTAATTCAGATAAATCCGTCAATTCATTTTGGCGGATTTTTTTTATTGTGTCCAAGCAATAATGGCTAGCAGCATGAAAATAGCAATGTTTACTATCTGGGATATAAGTACCCATTTTATAAGTTTAAAATCAAATTGATATTTGTAAAAATGAGGATCAGCGATATATTGATTCAATCGCTTAATAGAAATCACTTTTCCTCCATAAGCATCTAAAACGCCTTTCAAGCCTAAGCGAGTAAGCATAAACAAAAGTGCGAACTGACCAACACCAAGCAGAATGGCTATTATATTTAGTGAAATTTGTAGCACTATTTAGTAACTCAAAAATAGGTATATTTCAGAGATTGTTTTGCCTAATAAATCCCTAGCTTTTAATCTCGCTCTATTCTATGTGAATGTATCAGATTAAGTCCAATACATTATGAATCCAAATGATTACCTTTGCATTTGTATTTTGACAGATAAAAAAGACATACGCAGCATTCCCATTGCAACACTCATTGAACAGTTTGAGACCGAAGGACAGAAAGCATTTCGCGCCAAACAAGTCCACGAGTGGCTTTGGAAGAAAGGCGCCCGCTCGTTTGATGAAATGACTAACCTTTCGCTTGAATTTAGGGTGTGGCTAAATGAAAATTACACCTTGCATTTGGTGAGTATTCACACCACCCAAACAAGCACCGATGGCACCATTAAATTGGCATTAAAACTCCACGACGACGCCATTGTTGAAGGTGTACTCATTCCAACCGAAAAAAGAATGACCGCTTGTGTGAGTTCACAAGTGGGCTGCAGCCTAAGCTGTAAATTTTGTGCAACTGGTTTTCTAAAACGCATGCGTAATTTAGAAGCTTCGGAAATTTACGACCAGGTATTACTCATCCATCAGTTAGCGCTTAAAACCTACAACATCCCCCTTACCAACATTGTATTCATGGGCATGGGCGAACCACTTTTGAATTACAACAATGTATTGAGTAGTATCGAAAAAATTACTTCTCCCGAAGGTTTGGGTATGTCGCCACATCGCATTACGGTTTCTACTGCGGGCATTGCCAAAATGATTAAGAAATTAGCGGATGATGAAGTGCGTTTTAATTTGGCCCTCTCATTGCATGCCGCTACCAATGAAAAACGAAGTGCCATTATGCCTATTAATGACACCAATCCATTGGAAGATTTAACAGAGGCCTTGCAATATTTTTACCGAAAAACACGCAATAAAATCACTTTAGAATATGCGGTAATGAATGACACCAACGACAGCGCAGAAGAAGCAGACGAACTTATTAAATTTGCAAAGAAGGTACATTGTAAAGTTAATTTAATCGAATACAACGCCATCGATTTAGCCGATTACCAAAGCAGTGACAAAGATAAAATTGCTAAATTTGCCGAACGTGTTGAAGCCAAAGGCATAGTGGTAAACATCCGCAGAAGTAGAGGCAAAGACATTGATGCAGCTTGCGGACAATTAGCTAATAAAATATAAACAGAAGGGTCATGATATATCATGACCCGGACCAATATAAAACACAAACATTACGGTCATGATATATCATGACCCAAACATAAAAATATAAACAACCAAACAACCATGGCCCATAAAGCAGGATTTGTAAACATCATAGGAAAACCCAACGCAGGTAAAAGCACCCTAAGCAACGCCTTAATAGGCGAGCAATTGAGTATTATTACACCTAAGGCCAGTACCACTCGCCATAGAATTAAAGGCATTATCAATACCGATGAATACCAGTTGATATTATCGGATACCCCTGGCATTATTGATCCAGCCTATAAGCTACACGATAGCATGATGACTGCCGTAAAGGAAAGCGTAGAAGATGCAGATTTATTAATTGTACTAGTTGATGTTACCAATGCCGATTTAACAGAAGACCATTTGGCCCTTATTGCCAAAGCAACCTGCCCTGTCATCTTAATAGTCAACAAGGTTGACCTTTCTACCCCAGATAAAGTATTAAGCGTGATGAATGACTTGAAAGAAAAAATTAAGCCAGTAGAAGTATTTGCCCTTTCGATTACTTCCGGATTAAATACTGAATCATTGATTAAAACCATGGCGGCCTATTTACCTGAGCATGAGGCTTTTTTCCCTAAAGACCAATTGACCGATCGCAATACACGATTTTTTGTATCGGAAATGATTCGCGAGAAAATCTTTAAACACTACGAACAGGAGATTCCCTATAGCACCGAAGTAATTGTTCACGACTACAAAGAAGAACCCAATATCGATAAAATATACGCCTTTATTATTGTTGAGCGCGACTCACAAAAAGGCATTATCATTGGCAAAAATGGCGAAGGCATTAAGCGCATAGGAACCGAAGCACGCAAAGACATTGAAGCCTTTGTTCAGAAAAAAGTATTCTTAGATTTAAGAGTAAAAGTAGAAGAAAATTGGCGCAAAGATGACCTTAAACTTAAGCACTGGGGTTATATAGATTAAGCCACAGATTCACAGATTATAATTGTGAAACCAATATTTCACAAACACAAAGACATAAAATTGATTAAGCCACAGATTCACAGATTATAATTGTGAAACCAATATTTCACAAAAAAAAAGACATGAAATTGATTAAGCCACAGATTCACAGATTTTAATTGCGAAACCAAAATTTCTCAAAAATATAGACATAAAAAAGTCTCAAGTTGACTTGATGTTTTTATTTAATTTCATTGCAGATTAATGTTATTTAATCTGCGGTATTTTATTCTTTTAAAATCAATCTGTGAATCTGTGACTAATATAGATTGAGCCACAAACACACTGATTTTAATTGTGAAACCATTATTTCACAAAAAAAAAGTCGCAAAAAAAACCTCAATGCATGTTGATGTTTTTTGTTTTAAATAAGTTGCAGATTAATGTTATTTAATCTGTGGTATTTTCTTCTTTTAAAATTAATCTATGAATCTGTGGCTATAGTTTCTTCATAAATTAATTCAAAGGCGGATACATGATTTTATCTCTTACAATAATGGCTGTTTGAAATTGATCCTTCAACTCGTTGAACAAACCCATGCACTCCATTCTGTTCTTAAATAAACCAACATAAACTTTAAAATTAGGCTCTTCCCAAACGACTTCGCTATATTGTCTGTACATAGCGTCATACATAGCTTTTTGAGATTCTGCTTTGTTGCGATTATCGCCTCTAAAAATCAAAATATGATAGCCATCCATTTTAGCATCTGGATGTTTTCTTGCAGCTGTACGACTCCATATTAGACCATCTAGCCCAACAGGTTTTATAACATTGATAACACCTTGTGATTTTAATTCACAGAAGACCATTAAACTTAATATTAAAAATATTCCTTTCATATCTTATTTTTGTTTTTTAGTGTCGCGTTCCATTTTTCTTCGGTCGGCTCTGCTCATTTTCATCCCATCATCTTCGCCCATTCCACCCAACATTTCTGGCATACCAGAAGGGGCTGAAAGCTCGTCGTTACGGGTTAATTTCATTTTACTCATATCTGTTCTTTGAAGCTGAGCAGCCTGTCTTACCTTAGTATCTTCTTCAACGGCAATCTTCGCTTTGAACAACATGGCCAGAATTTTTTCGTTCATTCTAGACACCATGCTTTGGTATAATTTAAAGGACTCGATTTTATAAATCAACAAAGGATCTTTTTGCTCGTAAGTAGCATTATTAGCCGATTGTTTTAATTCATCTAATTCTCTTAAATGGTCCTTCCACTCATCATCTAAAGTCTCTAAACAAATATTCTTTTCGTATTCCAAATTCAACTGTTGACCTTTTGATTCAACTGCTTTAGATAAATAAATAGGTATACCAAAGTTTTTAATTCCATCTGAAAAAGGCACCATTACAAACCCTACTTTCGATCCTTCTGATGCATATATTTTACTTAACACTGGCATTGCGGTTTCACGCAATTGCAATTGTCTGTGGTTATAGGCTTCTTGCAAAGTATCATATAATTTATCGGCCAAAGGTTCAACCTTACCGTTCTTAAATTCTTCGGCAGTAAATGGAATTTCAACAGCAAACTCTAGTGCCAATTCTAAGGATAAACCTTCGAAGTCATCGCTCGATTTTGCTAAGCCCACTTTTTCATCGCACCAATCGGAGAGCATGTTTTGTAAATCCAAAGCCAAGCGATCGCCAAACAACGCATTTTTTCTGCGTTTATATATGACAGTTCTTTGCTTGTTCATGACATCATCATATTCCAACAAACGCTTACGCATTCCAAAGTTATTTTGCTCTACTTTCTTCTGACTTCTTTCAATGGTTTTACTCATCAGTGAATGTTGTATCACTTCACCTTCTTTGTAACCAAATCGATCCATCAATTTAGAAGCTCTATCGCTACCAAACTTACGCATTAAATCATCCTCGAGTGATACAAAGAATAAGGATGACCCAGGATCACCTTGTCTACCTGCACGACCTCTTAACTGTCTATCTACCCTACGCGAATCGTGACGCTCGGTACCAACAATGGCCAAACCACCAGCTTTTTTTACTGCATCACCAATCTTAATATCTGTACCCCTACCCGCCATGTTAGTAGCAATGGTAACAGCACCCGACTGACCAGCCTCTGCAACTACTTCGGCCTCGCGTTGATTTTGTTTCGCATTCAATACATTGTGTTTGATATTTCTCAACTTTAACATCCTTGAAAGCAACTCCGATATTTCTACCGATGTCGTACCTACAAGAACCGGGCGACCTTCAGCCGTTAATTTAACAACTTCTTCTATTACCGCATTATATTTTTCACGTTTGGTTTTGTAAATTTGATCCTCCATGTCATTACGCGCTATGGCACGGTTGGTTGGAATTACCACAACATCTAATTTATAAATTTCCCAGAACTCACCAGCCTCTGTCTCCGCTGTACCAGTCATACCCGCCAACTTGTGATACATTCTGAAATAGTTTTGTAAAGTTATTGTAGCAAAAGTTTGCGTTGCTGCTTCTACTTTTACATTTTCTTTCGCTTCAATCGCTTGGTGCAATCCATCGCTATAACGGCGACCTTCCAACACACGACCCGTTTGCTCGTCTACAATTTTTACTTTACCATCGGCCAAAATATACTCAATGTCCTTTTCAAATAAAGTATAAGCTTTTAACAACTGATTAATAGAGTGAATACGCTCTGATTTGATTGAGAAATTGCGCATCAATTCTTCCTTACGCTCTATTTTTTCTTCGGCAGTCATAGTAGACTTTTCGATATCTGCAATCTCGCTACCCACATCTGGGATAATAAAGAAATCTTTTTCTTCGCCCGACTGTGTAATCATTTCAATACCTTTATCGGTCAATTCGACTTGGTTGTTTTTCTCATCAATTACAAAATACAATTCTGAATCGGCCTTCGGCATTTCCCGTTGTTGATCCTGCAAATAATAATTTTCAGTTTTTTGTAAAACGGCCTTCATGCCTTGCTCACTCAAGAATTTAATAATGGCTTTATTTTTAGGCAAGCCTCTAAAAGCTCTTAACAAAGCCAATCCGCCCATGCCTTCTTTATCGCCAGTATTACCTGCTTCAATTAATTTTTTGGCATCATTTAAAAATGTATTAACTGCTTTTTTCTGAGCTTCTACCAATCGCTCTATTCTCGATTTAAGATTAACATATTCTTGCACATCACCACGCGGCACAGGCCCCGAAATAATTAAGGGTGTACGGGCATCGTCAATTAACACAGAATCCACTTCATCCACCATCGCAAAATGGTGTTTGCGTTGCACCAATTCTTCAGGTGTATGACTCATGTTATCTCTTAAATAATCAAATCCGAATTCGTTATTTGTTCCGTAAATAATATCTGCTGTATAGGCCTTTCTGCGCTCATCACTATTGGGACGGTGGTAATCGATACAATCCACAGTTAAACCATGAAATTGAAACAAAGGACCATTCCATTCACAGTCTCTTCGCGCCAAATAATCATTCACAGTAACAATGTGCACCCCTTTCCCTGCAAGGGCATTCAGGTAGGCCGGCAAGGTTGACACCAATGTTTTACCTTCACCAGTACCCATCTCAGCAATTTTACCTTGGTGCAATACCATACCACCAATTAATTGAACATCATAATGTACCATGTTCCATTTTACTAAGCCACCTGCGGCATCCCACTCATTGGCGTAATATGCTTTATCACCATTAATGGTTACAAAATCTTTTGATTTTGCCAGCGCTCTATCCATATCGGTGGCTATTACTTCTATTTTATCATTCTCGCTTAAACGTTTTGCAGTTTGTTTAATAACAGCAAAGGCTTCGGGCAAAATTTCGAGCAATGACTTTTCAAGCACTTGGTCGGATTCCTTTTCAAGTCTGTCTATTTCTGCATAAAGTCTATCTTTTTCAAAGACTTCTTCGGTTGGTAATTGGGAAATCTCTGCCTTAATGGCATTTATTTTCTCTTCTATTTCGCTTAAATCTTCGGCAATCCTCGATTTAAATTCTAGTGTTTTAGCTCTTAACTCGTCATTACTAAGGGTATTATAGGAATTAAAAAATTCATTGATTGAAGCAATGGCAGGGCGCATTTGCTGAACGTCTTTTTCGCTCTTGCTGCCACCTAGCAATTTGGTAAAGCTTTTAAGGATACTGTTGATCATAAAGGTACAAAGATATTAATTTAAATGATTTATAGGAGGTGTAAATGCAATGAGTTTGCCAAAAAAATCGAGCAATAGATTTTATGACTAATTGTCAAGATTATTTTTATGTAAAACTTAGCATTATCGCTCCTGTGTCATTGTTGGTGTTGTTTGCTTCGCTAGAGAATGTTCTTCAACAATCTCCGCCTAAATTCTCGACTTTGTCAATACTATAAAGGGTTAGTTCTAAACGTGTGGCTTCGCCCATTCTTCTCATACTTTTTGCATTGACCAAAAAGTATGCAAAAAGTCTAGTCGCGACATGAATTTATTTTTCTTCGAAAAATTTTTTTGAGACTCATTTTTTTTACCACTGAGAGTGATCTCTTTGAGCCCGCTCAAAGAGCTTCTCTCGTGGCACCAAAAAAAATTTCATCTCAAAAAACCAATGCCTGTCAACGACAACTACCCCTTCGAAAACCCTATTGGAAAACTTAAACGTTAACGGATTCTAATGTATTTATTTTATTAGTCCCAATTAGTCCATTTTTCCTTTTTCTCTCTAATTTAATATCAACTATGAAGGAATTGAACACGAATAACCACCGAGAATATCGGTGCTTATTAAAACAAAAATATCAGAACCCGCCTGAGGCGGGTTCAACAAGGAGTTCCCTCAAACCTATGTTGAATTGTAAGTACTTTAAAAATTTGCGCAAAAAGATGTTCCCCAAAGTTACCCAACCTCATTCCCCCAATTGACTTGCAATATAGGCATCTTCAGGCGCTAAAGTATCTATCATCACATCAACCCAATCATTTTCTGCTATTGTTTCTGGAGCATTGTAATATCGCACTTGGTATTTTTTATTTTGATATTCATATTCAATTTCAGCATACTTCCCTATTCCAATCACTACCCCTTTAATTACCTTCCCATTTTTATTAATCCTTGTCATTTCATTTTTGCCATACCATTTCGAAAACAGGGGTCCTAATGTAACAACTGAAGTCAATAATAAAACAAAAAGAATGATCTGTATTGTTTCATTGTTTTTAGGTGTAATTTTTTTCATTGTAACTTATTCGCAAAATATTTGGCTCTTGCAAAGCATCAGCAAATATAAAATAATTTAATGATCGCAATTTAACAAATGCACAAAAAGTACGCCTTAAAAAAACATACCAATCGGTATGTTTTATAACTCTAATTAAATTTGAAGAAATATTCTATAAAGTTATGTTAAGAAAAAATTATCCTGGTATTTACAAGTGGGCTTATGCAACGAGAAGAGAGAAGGAACTCATCTCTATTCAAGAGCAAAATCAGATACCCAAACAAACCAAAAGCAATTGGCGAAAACTATCGTCCGCAGAAATTTATTTATTAGAAGAGGATTTACAAATTAGGCAGCAACTGGAGGAACTGTATCAAAAACAAGATTTAAGTTGGTATAAAAAGAAACGCTTTTTCAACAAAATGGCCCGTTTAAATTTTCTAATGATAGATTTAATTGGCCACGATAAATATTTAAAAATACTAGGGAAAACAAAAAAAGAATTTGTTTCTTTAATTGAGGAATACTCGGAATTTATACCCAAGAAAAAATTACTAATTTGTTTAAACTCAGTAATAATCGTTATATGACATGGTATTCACAAGTAAATTTCGATTGCAAATCCAGTAAACTTAAATTGTGTGCGAAACAGCACCCGTATCAAATTACAAGTAATGAATTTAAAACAATAGAATCATGCTTGCTCGACCCTTATTATGAAACATGGCCAAAGAGCGCCATTCACAGCAATCTTTTAAAGCTTGGTAAAATAACCATTTCTCGTTCTACATTTTATAAGCACGCACAGCAAATAATGCCTTCAAAAGAGCGAAAAAAAAGTAGAAAAAAGGGATATCGTCCACTGCGTGCCTCCTATGTAAATAAATATTGGCACATGGACATTAGTTATTTTAATACCGACAATAATCAACGCAGTTTTATTTATGCCATCATAGACAATTATTCAAGAAAAATAATTGCTTGGAAATGTGAACAGGAAATAAGTAAAATCCATATTGGTTCTGTTATCAATGAGGCATTAAAACTGACATCTTTGACACAACTTAATTTGGTCACAGATGGTGGTAAAGAAAATGTCAATCAATACATTCAGAATTTAATTTTGCAATATTATGAACAAAGCGGAATTGATATAGAACATAAAATTGCCTTAAAAACCATCAGGCAATCAAATTCTATGATTGAGCGTTTTTTTAGAATTATGAAATCAAACTATTTATATTTCAATGTACCATACTCTCATCAGGAATTATGTTTAGCACTTGAAAAAATAATTCATGAATACAACTTTTTACGACCCCATTATGCACTCAACCACTTAACACCTGCAGAATGTTTTGATGGCAAACAATTTCCTGATATTTCAAAAAGAATTAAACGCGCTAGAAAACAAAGATTTAAAAAGAATAAAAATTGTAACTGCACTTTATGCATTTGCGATGAACCTGATTGAATAAAATAAAATTTTAAAATAACGTTGATAGTTCCTATTTTTGAATTAAATGGTCCCTAATAAGGGACCATGCCTTCGGAAAACACCAAATTTCCGAACATGACTAGGTTTACAAGTATAAAAAATGAATGAAAAACTATCCAATTTTAAAATTCACAGGGGGTTCGAGTCCCTCTTTCTCCAGGGCAGGGCTTTCCGTTATTTTTTCGTGTACGGCAAGACTGCTATTATTGTGCCGAGTAATACCGGTAATTGTATTGCCGTTAATATCTTTACTAGCCAACACAAACTGAATACCTGTATTAACAGCAGGGCTGCCTGTAAGATCATAATTGCTGTAATCTCTATTCAGCTCTTCAATCTGGTGTTCAATCTGCGCATCGGCAATATTGGTAGTACTATTGTTGTAAACCACATGCACCACTACTGGAATTACGAATTTTGTTTTAGGACAATTGGGTCCAGTTACAATACAAGTCGAGCAGGGTGGGGTAACAGAAGGATTAGGTAAATGAGACCCAGTGGGGTTTTGGCTGCGATAATATTTAACTACCTGCCTGAAATTAAGCATTCGCCCATCGTATCGAAATGAATCCAAGGCTCTGATGGCTTGTTCCGAGACATTGGTGCCACAGGTGTCTGTTTGCGCTTTCACACTAAAATTCAAAAGCAGGAGAAAGAAAATGTAAATGATTTTATTCATGATAATGATGATTTGGGTGCAATATATACAAAAAGACACAAATGCGCCAAATCTGGCGTAAATATAGTATGAATTTAATTTTCGCTTTGCTGTGTGCAAAATGACAAGAGATTTATAAGGTTAGGATTGAAGATTAAAGAGCTTAGAATTAAGGCTGGATATACAAGTTATGAAAATTTTGCAATGGATCATGGCTTTGCAAGGCGATACTATTGGTCAGTGGAAAAAGGTCGGAGCTTTAGTATGAATTATTTCTTTAAAATATTAGATGCTTTAGAAACTACACCAGAAAAATTTTTTCAAAACTGGGATTAATATGTTATATTTGTGTTCATACGAACGTACAATGTTAGTCCGGCACTTATTTTTTTCATGTTATCTCTTTTTTAGTTTAAATTCATTATTAGGCCAATCAGATACACAGTATTGGTATTTTGGCTATAACGCAGGGATTAAGTTTACCAAGAGCAATTATCAAGTAGATACTAAGGGACAAATAAATACAGGAGAAGGGACACGTAGTATTGATTTAGGAGATGGAGTTTTTTTTTATTCAGATGGCGAATCTATTTTTAATAAGAATCATCACAAAATAAAAGGGATTTCATTGAGAGGTGAGCCAAGTTCAACACAAGCGGCAATGTTTATTAAACATGAAGATAATGATTCTATTATTTTTTTACTTACAAATTCAACATCTACCACTGCGGGGACTGATTGTCCTTCTTTTTATTATGAATTGAAAATTGAAAATGATACATCATTACAACTGAAGCAAGGCTTTAGTTTAAACCAGTTTGGCTCAGAAAAGACAAGTTCTATTCTACATAAAAATTGTAGAGATATTTGGATAGTGTCACATAAATTTACAGGTATTGAATATTATACCTATTTAATTAATAAAAACGGGTTGATTCAATGTAAAACATCATCATTATTAGGGTCAAATTATAAGACATCATCTAACCCTGGCCAAGGCCAGATTAAATTTAGTACAAATGGAAATTATATAGCGGCATCATCCAGTGCTCTTGGAAAGGTTGACTTATTCCATTTTGATAATTCTTCAGGAAAATTATCCAGCCCTATCATTCTTGATATTTTTTTTAATCATGGTATTGAATTTTCGCTCAATGAAAGATACTTGTATGTTACTAATATTCAAGGTAAGTTATTTCAATATGATTTGACTATTTGGGATTCTGCAAGTATTAAGGCAACAGAAAAAACAATAACTTCTCAAGGTGTTAAAACCATATCCCCACTACAAATGTGTACAAATGGTAAAATATATTGGAGTCATAATGATTCGGGCTATTTAGCGGTAATTAATGACCCTGATAGTTCCGGCAATAAATGTAATTTTACTTTTAGGGGAATTTACCTTAATGGAAAAAAGAGTGCAGGAGGAGTTCCCGCATTCAATCAAAGCTATTTCTATACTCCTGCAATAAATTACAGCTATGAGATGGAATGTATAGGCAATAGTGTAAAATTTTGGGGAAATGATACCTTTTCAGCTAATACACACAATTGGCAAGTGAGGAAGTTGGCAATTGGCACTTGGCAAAGTGTAAGCAACAGTAAAAGCTTTACCTATGCTTTTGCAGATACAGGAAGGTATGATATCAGGTACATAGCGGGTAATGGTACAAAAAGGGATACAGTTATTAAAACCATAACCATTTACCCTAAAATTAATAAGCAGTTTTTGGGCAAGGACACGACATATACAACAGGTTCCTCAATCAACAAGATACTGAAAACTCCCAACGGAATGCACTGCCATCTATGGCTGAATGACAGCAGCGGTTTAAGCACTTTCACCGCAGATACAACAGGTATATATATATATGCAAAGTAACTAATCAGGCTTTTTGTGAAATTATAGATACAATAATTATAAAGGAATGTATCGATAATTTAACAACACCAAGCATATTCAGAATTAAAGATACATTGTACACTTATAATCAATTGGCTGATAGTTTTGTATGGTTCAGGAACAATATTCAATATAAAATTACCCAAAAACCATTTATCAAACTTTCCGATACCGGTACTTATAGGGTGGAAGCGGCAAAGAAAGATCATTGCAATCGAAGCAGTACCAGTATTTATGTAAACAAATTAGGTGTTAATTCTATTAGTTTACAAGAAGCGGGAATTAGACTATACCCCAATCCGACCAATGAAAAAGTATTTATTCAATCAGAAAAAGATTTTAAATTGCTGATAACAGATATAACTGGAAAGATAATTCTTGATATTGAAAATGTACCGGAGGTTAGTTTACCTAAAGGAATGTACCTTTTTAGGTTTTTGGTTAATCAATCTATGATAGTAGAAAAGGTTATAGTTTGGTAATTGGCTCTCCACAAGATTTACGTTATAAATCTGTCAAAAAAGTTCGACATTTCGCGCATTGCTTCCGGGGGAGCATTCTTCTATGTTCGACCCAGCTTACGGTGGAAAAGAGCTTGCCAAGAAATTACAGGAATATCTTGAAGCTAGTAAATTTGAATCCAATTGATTCATTTAGAAATTAAACAACCGCACAAAAGTAATTATTATGTCTTTTGTGCAATCGACTTTTTTATCCTTTATACCAATAAACAAAATTGATTTCGGATTTTAATTATTTTAGAAAGTTTAAATTACTTCCATTCCAAATTTTTACGACTCATAGAATATATGATGAGAACATAAACATTGCAAAATAAATCATCTGTTGGTCGATTGAAAAAAAAAACTAAACAAAAAAAACGGAACATCATCTCAGACATTCCGTTTTTATAAAACTACTAAAACACTAAACTTTCTAAAACTATATAAAAGGTATCAAACTCCCTTTTTTACTTAACTGTAATGAGGCCAACATTCGTTATTGCTCCGATGGTTACACCTACTCCTAATATAGCAGTATCAGTGTATGGAGCTTTTGGCATAACTAAAACTTTATAACTTCCTGCAGATAATCCGCCAATATAAAAAGTACCAGTAAGCGTATCGGTATAGGTACTAAATGAATCGGTTCCTGAAATTGCATACACTGCAGGATGTGCTAAAAGAGGTAATACCAAGCCCTGAATTGAACCTGTTGTGGCCTTTGTAACAACCCTTATCACAGGTTTAAGCATATATTTACCATTACCTGTTGCCACAATAGATTTATCTGCATCAAAATCCAATAACATATTATAATCAACACCAGCTAATAGCTCGGCATGCACTTGCAATTTAAGTCCCGACTGTTGCGCACTTGGGGTAGTCAATAGATAGGTTGTACCTTTAACAACAACTTTGTTATTATCGCCAAGTATTAACCGTATTTGAGAGACATTTCCCACTGCTACTTGACCATTGGCAATTAGTGTATCTTTTCCATTGGTTAAATCTAGCAGATTATAAATTCCTGCCTTTACATTTAATGCTACCCATCCGTTAACATCTGAGTTGACTTCGGCACCAATAATTTCTACATATACGGCATCATAATCACCTGGGGCATCTGTCATACGCATATTAAATGTAGATTTTTGTGATTCGGAAGATGAAGTTCCAGAGGAAGATGTTTCATTTTTTTTACAAGCTGAAAATAGCAATATGCTAATTAAAACCAAAAGCTTGCTATTAATTAAGGCCATCTTGCCTATTTTACCAAAAGGTGTATCGTTTTCTATTACACCCTTCTTGCTGTCGATTAAAATTTTATAAATATTCATACCAAGAATGAAACACGTTTAGTGCCAAGAAAAATAATTAAAATAAATTAACCACAACCTATTGATTTAATGTATGTTAGCAAATTTACTTAGAAAAATTTGTTAAAAACACCAACCTATTTATATGTCAAATTGATAATTGTCAATCATTTTGAGAAAATACACAAGAAATGACTTTGCAAAAACATGAATAACATGTCTTACAAAGATTCTTTAAAATTAACAAAAAAAAATCCCATCAGCCTAGACTGTTGGGATTTTAAAATATAACTTAAATTTAAATTAAGCGCCTAAAGCAACTCTTTTGAAACTTTTTACTACTAAACCTGCTTCTGTATCAGTTAGCATTTTAGCAATAGTTTTAGAACTATCTTTAACAAACTCTTGGTTCATCAAAGTATATTCTTTGTAGAATTTATTCAATCTACCTAAAGCAATTTTCTCAGCCATTTCAGCTGGTTTGCCTTCAGCAATTGCTTGGTCTTTTCCAACTTCAATTTCTCTAGCGATTGTTTCTTTAGAAACTTCACTTTCGTTTAAAGCGATTGGATTCATTGCAGCAATTTGCATAGCAGTATCTTTACCAGCTGCAGTGTTTGCGTCGCTGGCAGGATTATTCATCTCTACCAATACACCCATTCTGTTTCCAGCATGAATATAAGCTACTACATTTTCACCATTTATAATTTCATATTTAGAAACATCTAATTTCTCACCAGTTTTACCCATCAAATCAATTAAGGTTTGCTCCAAAGCCACACCATTGATAGTAGAAGCTTTTAAGGCCTCAAGATTTGCTGGTTTTGAATTTATTGCATACTGCGCGATATCGTTAGCTGCTTTTAAGAAATCGTCAGTTTTAGCTACAAAATCTGTTTCACAATTTAACTCAATGATAATTCCTGTTTTTCTATCTTCTGAAGTCAATGCAATGACTGCACCTTCTTTAGCTGCTCTATCAGCCCTGTTCATAGAAATTTTTTGACCTTTTTTTCTTAAAAAATCGATCGCTGCTTCAAAGTCTCCGTTGCTTTCAGTAAGGGCTTTTTTACAATCCATCATACCTGCACCGGTCATTTGACGCAATTTATTTACATCTGCTGCACTTATTGTTGACATATTACTCATGTTATCCTTTTGTAAAATTAAGCTTCTGCACTTTCTTTTTCTGTCTTAGATTTTTCAATCTCAGCAGAATCTTTGTCTTTCTTTCTTTCGGCCATACCTTCTTCGATAGCTGCTACGATATAATCAACGATAAATTTAATTGATTTTGAAGAATCGTCATTACATGGAATTGGGAAATCGATGTTAGTAGGATCGCTATTGGTATCAACCATGGCAATAGTTGGCATGTTTAATTTCATAGCTTCTGCTACTGCTAAATGCTCGCGTTTTACGTCAACGATAAACAATGCAGATGGCAAACGCGACATGTCAGCAATACCACCTAATACTTTGGTTAATTTTGCCTTTTCACGCTCCAACATTAATTTTTCTTTTTTGTTGATATTGGCATAAGTACCGTCTACAGCCATTTTATCAATGGTTTGCATTTTTTTGATTGACTTACGAACTGTAGCAAAATTGGTTAACATACCACCCAACCATCTTTCAACCGCGAACGGCATGGCAGTTTGAGCAGCAGCTTCCTTAATGATATCTTTTGCTTGTTTTTTAGTGGCTACAAATAAAATTTTGCGACCTGATTTAACCATGCTCTTGATAGCAGCACCTGCTTCTTCTAATTTAACAGCAGTTTTGTGTAAATCGATGATATGAATTCCATCTTGCTCCATAAAAATGTATGGTGCCATTTTGGGATTCCATTTGCGGGTAAGGTGTCCGAAATGACAACCCGCTTCCAATAATTGTTCTTGTGATACTGAAGACATTTGTAATAAATATTAACGTTTGCTGAATTGAAATCTTTTTCTTGCTTTCTTTTGACCTGGTTTCTTTCTTTCAACCATTCTGTCATCTCTTGTTAACAAACCAAGAGGCTTTAAGGCCAAACGATTTTCTACGTCAATTTCACAAAGAGATTTTGAAATAGCCAACCGAATTGCTTCTGCTTGACCAGTAACACCACCGCCATCAACATTAATTTTAATGTCGAATTTACCAACGTTGTCGGTAACTTGTAATGGTTGCATTACTTTGAATTGGTTTACAATTGTAGTGAAATAGGCATCGTATGATTTGTTATTAATCATGATGGCACCAGTCCCTGGTGTCATATAAATACGAGCAATTGAGGTTTTTCTTCTACCTGATGTATTTGTAACTTCCATGTTATTTTGTATGGATTATAATTTAATTTTTAATGGTTTCGGCTGTTGTGCTTCGTGCGGATGTGAATCACCTTCGTAAACAAATAGGTTGGTGTACATTTTGCTACCCAATTTATTTTTAGGCAACATTCCTTTCACTGCTTCTTCAATCAATTTGATTGGCTTTTTATTCACTAGGTCGCCCGCAGTGATTCTTTTTTGCCCCCCAGGAAAACCAGAATAAGTGATGTATTCTTTGGTGGCTAATTTGCTTCCAGAAAGTTTTACCTTTCCTGCATTGATAACGATTACGCAATCTCCGTTGTCGGAGTTTGGGGTATAATCAGTTTTATTTTTGCCAATCAGGGCAGCAGCTATCTGGGTTGATAAACGACCAAGTATTTTATCACTTGCATCAACTACATACCAATTCTTCTGAATGGTTGCTTTATTAGCATAAACGGTTTTGTAACTTATTGAATCCACGACTTTATTATGTTGAAAAAATTAAGGGTTGCAAAATTAGATAATCATTATTGAAATACCAAACAGTATTCCACTTTTTATTTAACAGTGCTTGCGATTTCTTCATAAACCCTTGCTAATACTTGCTTTTCTGTGGCCCAATTGTAATATTTTTTTACAGCTAATTTTCCGTTTTGAGCCATCTGTTCACTTTTTTCGACATCCCTGTGCATACTTTCAATGGCTTCGGAAAGCGCAATTGCCGAAAAAGGATCTATACACTTGCCCGAATTATTCCCCTCAATTACCCCTTTATAAAGCGGAAAATTGGAGGTAATCACAGGCAAACCAATCGCCATATATTCGAATAATTTGGTAGGATAGCTGTCTGTGGAATTTTTCATAGGCCAAATAATGCATAAGCCCATGCTGCAATGTTTTGCATACTTATAACCCTCTTCTAAAGACAACCTGCCATGAAAATGCAGTTGACCTTCAACTTCGGTATAATATGGCAAAGCTTTAATCTTTGTTTCTAAATCGCTATAAAGCTCGCCCACACAGTGGAAATCGTATATTTCACCTTTCATTTTCAATAGATGTATGGCTTCTATGATTTGCAAAATGCCTCTATTTTCAAGCACAATTCCTATATAAAATACACTTTTTACATTCTGAAACTGCCCTTGTTCATAGGATTTAAAAAAATCGAGATCGCAAAAATTTTGAACGGTTGCAAACCGCTTTGAAAGCTCCAAGTAGCGATTTTGGTATGATTTTTCGGCCAATACAATATAAAAATATCGACAAGCCATTTTTTCAAAAAAATGAAATAATAGATAAGCCAATCTTTGATGCCTTATCCATGGTTTATCAAAAATATCCTCCGCTATATTCTCATGCACATCCCATATCACTTGCTTTCCAGCTAGTTTTAATAATAACCCACAAGGAATTAATTCAGGATCGTGTAAATGATAAACCTTAGCACCAATCCGCATGGCTTTAAAAAACATAATTAGCCAACCAAACGACACCCTTAATTTCCTATTGTGAATGCGTTTGAAAGGAATAATTTCAATACCCTTGAAGGTTTCAGCTTTCTCATGTACTGCTATTAAACTCACCTTATAGGTTGTTTTCAATGATTGACACATGCGATAGAATATGCGCGTATCAAGCGCAAAATGCACAGAACTAAGGTGACATATTTTAATAGGAGATGGTTTCAATAGGAAGTAGAAAAAGTAATATAATCCTAAAGTAATCCTTTAAGAAGGAATGCTCTAAAAATCTATTTATGAATTTATTTCTTAATGAACGCTCTACCCAGAGGATCTTCGTAAAGTTTTTCTTTACTAAGTGATTTAAAATAAGCATAGGTTATTTTTAATCCCTCAGCACGACTTACTTTTGGCTCCCAACCCAAAATGGCCCTCGCCTTTGTTATATCTGGCTGTCTTTGTTTAGGATCATCTGTTGGCAATGGCTTGAAAATTATTTTCTGATCAGTACCAGTTAATTTGATAATCTCTTCGGCAAAATCCTTAATGGTTATTTCATCCGGATTACCAATATTTACTGGATCTGCGCAATCGCTCAATAACAATCTATAAATACCTTCTACTAAATCATCGACATAACAGAAAGAACGGGTTTGACTGCCATCGCCAAAGGCTGTAAGGTCTTCGCCTCTTAATGCCTGACCGATAAATGCAGGCAATACTCTGCCATCATTCAGTCGCATACGTGGACCATAAGTATTAAATATTCTTACAATGCGTGTTTCTAATCCATGGTAAGTGTGATAGGCCATGGTCATAGCCTCTTGGAATCTTTTCGCCTCATCGTATACGCCTCGAGGACCTACAGGATTAACATTGCCCCAATAATCTTCAGTTTGAGGATGTACTTGTGGATCTCCATAAACCTCACTGGTGGATGCAATTAACAAACGTGCACTTTTCTGTTTTGCTAATCCTAATAAATTATGAATTCCCAATGATCCCACTTTTAAAGTTTGTATAGGAATTTTTAAATAATCAATAGGACTTGCTGGCGAGGCAAAGTGAAGGATATAATCTAACTTACCAGGTACATGAACAAACTTTGATACATCGTGGTGATAAAACTCAAAATGCTCCAATTTGAACAAATGATCGATGTTGTGTAAATCGCCTGTAATTAAATTATCCATTCCAATTACATGGTAACCTTCTTTTATAAATCTATCGCAAAGGTGAGAGCCCAAAAAGCCTGCTGCACCTGTAATTAATACTCTTTTTTGTGTCATTTTATTTTATAATTTCTCTACCTATGCATTCGTAATGGTAACCCAAATTTTTCATATCTGCTGGCTCATAAATGTTTCGTCCATCAAATATTGCTTTCTGATTTAATTGACTTGCTATTTGAATAAAATCTGGTGAACGGAATTCAGGCCACTCGGTAACTACTACCAATGCATCTGCATTCTCTAAAGTTTGATACATATCATTACAATAGGTGATCGTATCACCCAATATTCTTTGCGCTTCGTGCATTGCTACCGGATCGTATGCAGCAATACTTACGCCTGCATTTAGTAACTGTTCGATTAATACCAAACTAGGAGCTTCGCGCATATCGTCAGTCTTAGGTTTGAAAGACAATCCCCACAATGCAATTTTTTTACCTTTTAATTCTCTAAAATAATTAGATAATTTTGTAAACATAACGTGCTTTTGTGCATCATTTACATCTTCTACAGCTTGCAGTACCTTCATTTTATACCCGTTCTCCGAGGCTGTTTTAATTAAGGCTTTCACATCTTTTGGAAAGCAACTTCCACCATATCCAATACCTGGATATATAAATTTCTGCCCAATTCTGCTATCACTTCCAATGCCTTTGCGGACCATGTTTACATCTGCGCCCATAATCTCACATAAATTAGCAATGTCATTCATAAAACTAATTTTAGTTGCAAGCATACTATTGGCAGCATATTTAGTCATTTCAGCACTTGGAATATCCATAAAAATACAAGGATGGCCATTTAATAAAAATGGTTTATATAAACGTGTCATCACCTCTTCTGCTTTAGTAGACTCAACGCCTATTACAATTCTATCAGGCTTCATAAAGTCATCAATAGCCGCGCCTTCTTTTAAAAATTCAGGATTACTTGCAACATCAAAACCAATTGTAGATCCGCGTTTCGCTAGCGCTTCTGATAAAGCAGCTTTTACTTTATTGGCAGTACCAACTGGAACAGTACTTTTAGTAACTACCACTAAATAATCTTTCATATAGGTTCCAATATCATTGGCCACTCCCAGCACATATTTCAAATCTGCACTACCATCTTCATCTGGTGGTGTTCCTACCGCAATGAAAGCGGCTTCACAATCGCCAATACTATCTTTCAAACTACTAGAAAATTGAAGACGACCTTTTTTAAAATTACGCTCTACCATTTCTTCCAAACCGGGTTCATAAATTGGTAAAATTCCTTTCTTAAGATTCTCAATTTTATTAACATCAATATCGATGCAAACAACGTTAATACCAACTTCGGCAAAACATGTGCCTGTTACGAGTCCTACGTATCCTGTTCCTACTACAGCTACTTTCATTTTTTTGTATTTTTATGTTTTAAATTTTTATTTGTTGTTTAAAATATTATTCTCATGCTTTAAAATAATTAAGAACGGTTTCTATTACATAATCTACTTGCTGTTCATCCATGTCTGTACCAATAGGCAAACTCACAACATGCGAAGCAATAGATTCGCAAATTGGCAAACTCACAGCTTGGATATAGGCATTCTGTTGATGAATTGGCAGTGGATAATAAACCATGGTTGGTATACCCTTTAATTTCATAGCAGTTCTAAAATCCTCAATATTCATATCACAGGTTTGCAAGGTATATTGATGATATACATGCGTTGTATTTTTAGCAACTATTGGCGGCATTAAATGGCTGTGATTTTTAAACGCCTCAGTATATTTTGCAGCCACTGCTTGGCGCTCCGCGTTAAAAGAATTCAATAAAGGCAACTTAACCAACAGCACCGCTGCTTGGATCGTATCCAATCGAGAATTGATACCAATGGCATCATGTATATATTTTATCTTTTGACCATGATTGGCAATCATTTGAACCCGCTCTTCTAGGGCATCATTATTGGTAAACACAGCACCACCATCGCCATAGCAACCCAAATTCTTAGATGGGAAAAATGAAGTGGTGGCAAGATGCCCAATGGTTCCAGACTTACATATTCTACCATCTGAGTATGTGTATTCTGCACCAATCGATTGTGCATTATCTTCTATAACGTAGAGGTTATGCTTTTCGGCAATGGCCATTATTGTTTCCATGTCGGCACATTGACCAAATAAATGCACAGGTATGATTGCTTTTGTGTTGGCCGTTATATGTTTCTCAATTTCCAGAGGATTCAGGTTAAACGTTTGCGGATTAACTTCGGCAAAAACAGGTTTTAATTTCAACAACAAACACGCTTCTGCAACTGCTATATATGAAAAACCTGGGGTAATAACTTCTGAGCCTTCTGGCAATCCTAAAGCCATTAGTGCAATTTGCAACGCATCAGTGCCATTTGCACAAGGAATTACGTGTTTAACGCTTAAATATTCTGCTAAATCTTTTGAAAATTGCTTAACAGGAGCTCCATTTATATAATTGGCTTGATCAAGAACCGATTGCATAGATAAATTAATATCCGTCTTTAAACGCTGATACTGACTGACTAAATCGACCATTTGAATGGGTTTCATTTCTGCTTTAATTTCCACTTTGGGGCAAATATAATCATTGAAAATGATATTTAAGTTAGTATCTTTCTGCTATGTGAAAGCCATTTTTTGTTTTATATTTGCAGTATTGTGTTAAAATTTTGTTCCTTTACGTTTTGTTTTTTGTTCACATACTTTTTTTCTTCAGCGCAAGATTCTTCAAAAAGATCTATCAAACCTGAGTATAGAAACATCGTATTAATAACCCTCAACTTTGCCAGACATACTCCACTTGGCACCATGCAAGAGCGATTTGGTGCTAGCAATACCTATGGCATTGGAACTGGTTATAAATTTGGGCACAATTGGCAATTCAACGCTGGTGTAGACTTGCTATTCAGCGGCAAAGTGAAAGAAAATGGCATGTTTGATAGTATTACCGGCGCTAGTAATAGTATGATTGATGCCAATGGCAACCTTGCAGTGGTTCGATTATACGAACGCGGCTATATGTTTCATTTTGATTTCGGCAAGATTATACAAATGGATCGCATTCATAGAAACTCTGGACTCTTATTTACAGCCGGTGTTGGGATGATGTCACATAAAATTAAATTCCAATTTACTCGTAATATTATGCCACAACTTGAGAATGGCATCTACAAGGGATACGACAGAATGAGCAATGGCTTAATGCTCAGAGGTTTTGCTGGCTACCAACGCATGGAACCAAATGAATTTTTTAGTTTTTATGGCGGCATTGAATATCTTAAAGGTTATACCAGAAACAGAAGAACAATAAATTACGACACAAGAATGCCTGACAATCGCTTGCGAAACGACATTCTTCTAGGAGTAAAAATCGGCGTCATATTTACCATCACTGGTCGCACTGCTGGTAAGAAAAAAGGCGAAGAAGAAAAATTCTACCAATAAAATCCACGTATGCGTATACTATATTTTATAACCATAAAATTAGTCGAATGGCTACTCCCTGCCTTTGTGATGATTTTCAAATCGCAGAAATTAAAATTATTTTTGGATGGGCAAAAACAGACATCCAAATTAGCCGAATTTCCAATGACCCCCAACCGCTATTGGTTTCATTGCGCTAGCCTAGGTGAATTTGAACAAGCTCGGCCTGTGATAGAAAACATAAAGCGCATTAATAGCGAAATACATATCGTTATTTCATTCTTCTCTCCATCGGGCTATGAACTGAGAAAAAACTATGAACTAGCCGAAGCTGTTTTCTACCTGCCATTAGACACCCCTGCCAACGCGAAAAAAATTATTGAGAAAATAAAGCCAACAAAAGTAATTTTTATAAAATATGAAATTTGGCCCTCTCTATTAAAAGGCCTATTTCTTAAAAACGTCCCGGTTTACTTAATATCAGCAAACTTTCGTCAAAACCAAGCGATATTTGGTATTTTCGGACAATGGTTATTCAAACTTTTGCCCCAGTACAAACATATTTTTTTGCAAAATAGAGATTCCTATAATTTGCTAAAAAGCAAAGGATTAACGAATATCAGTATAAGTGGCGACACCAGATTCGACCGTGTCTTAGAAAACGCAAAACAAGTGAAGAAAAACGAGGTACTTGAGCAATTCAAAGACCATCAAACAATACTCATATTAGGCAGTAGTTGGCCAAAAGAAGAAGAACTTTTATTCCAATACTTGCAATCACATCCCAAACCCAATTTCAAAATAATTATAGCGCCTCATGATATCAGCGACAAGCACATTGAAGCTATTCAGCACAAATTCAAAGAATATTCGCCTCAATTATTTACCAATTATACGAACTCTCAAGCACAAAATATACTCATATTGAATACCATTGGTCATTTAGCAAGTGCTTATTATTATGCTGACATGGCTTTTATTGGCGGCGGCTTTACTGGCCAACTTCACAATATCCTCGAGCCATTATCCTTTGGCGTTCCTGTATTCGCTGGGCCCATTCATACCAAATTTCCGGAGGCAGAAATGGCAAAATTAGCCGGTATTTTCTTTGATGTCTCTGATCTAACTGAATTAGATAATTTAATTCTGAAAACAAAATCTAACAACCTGAAAAAAGTGGCATTGGCTTTTATTGATTCAAACTCAGGAGCTACGCTATCAGTAGTTAATAGCATTTTGCAGTCAGATATAACATGATTTATATCCTATAAATTTATTTAAAATTATGATTTATAAGCGTACCTTTACACCCTTTAATAATCCAATAAATCAGGTTAATTTTAAAGATAAGACCTGAAAATTATTAAGAGAGTATTTAACTTTAAAGCAGCATGTCCATTCACAATATACGTTTAGAAGTAATGCAAACCATTGAAAAATCAATGCCTGAATTACTTGTACAATATCTTAAACCAATCGAAGAAAACTGGCAACCAGCAGAACTTTTACCTGATGCAAATAGTCCTGAATTTTTTGAGGAAATTAGAGAAATACAAGAACTTTCTAAAGAAATGGGTTATGATTTATGGGCTGTTCTTATTGGAGATACTATTACCGAAGAGGCTTTGCCTACTTATGAGTCATGGTTAATGTCCGTAGATGGTGTTGACAACGAAGGCAGAAATGGCTGGTCGCAATGGGTAAGAAGTTGGACTGCCGAAGAAAACCGACATGGCGATTTGCTTAACAAATATTTATATTTATCAGGCCGCGTTAATATGCGCGAAATGGAGGTATCAACCCAATATTTAATTAGCGATGGTTTTGATATCGGCACAGGCAAAGACCCATACAAAAATTTTATTTATACTAGTTTTCAAGAATTAGCTACCAATATTTCTCACCGCAGAGTTGGCACCTTAGCAAAAAAAGCTGGCAATATTCGACTTTCTAAAATTTGTGGTTTAATATCGGCAGATGAGGCCCGTCATGCTAAAGCGTATGCTGATTTTGTTTCGCGAATATTTAAAATGGATCCAAGTGAAATGATGTTAGCATTTGAACACATGATGCGCAAAAAAATTGTAATGCCTGCGCATTTTATGAGAGAAACGGGCAGCGCTATTGGAGAAATTTGGGGCCACTTTTCGGATGCTGCACAAAGAATTCAAGTCTATACTACCCAGGATTATATTGCTATTTTCAATGCCTTACTAAACCAATGGGAAATCGGCACTATGACTGGCTTAAATGAAAAAGCAGAAAAGGCCAGAGATTATGTGATGAAACTTCCTCAACGTTTGCAAAACATAGCAGAACGCACCAAAACACCTGAGCTGCAATACGAGTTTAAGTGGATTGGGATTTAGGGTTCTAATGAGTCTATACCAACTCCCTTGAATGCTTGTATAAGTCGATTCCTATTTTCCTTGGTGTCTTTTAACCAAATATCCAAATCACCTGTTGCTCTTGGATTCGCATATGTATTTACTGCAAATCCGCCCACTAATAAATACTCGACTTTATTTATCTCAAGTTGTTTTAAAAAATCAAAAACAATATCATCAAATAAGTCCATTGCCTTTTTGATTAAATACAATTCCTTTCCCTTGAGGTTTCTTGATTGGACGTCCATTATTAAAAGCTATTGCAAGCTTATTAACACGCATCATTATTTCCCACTTCTCTTCGTTACTTAATTTTAAATATGCTATATCTCTTTTTGATTGTGCCATTAAAAAAAAATAAGTAATTACATATTTCTGCGATACTGTCCACCAACTTCGAAAAGTGCACTTGTAATTTGACCCAAGGAACAAATCTTACATGTATCCATCAACGCTTCGAACAAGTTGCCATTTTGAATGGCTATCTCTTGCAAATGCCTCAACTCTTTGGCTATTTTATCCCCATTGCGATCGTGCAAATCATTTAACATCGCAATTTGATATTGTTTTTCCTCTTCTGTTGCGCGTATTACTTCCTTAGGTAATACAGTTGGTGAACCTTTGCTGCTCAAAAATGTATTCACGCCTATAATAGGAAATTCACCCGTATGTTTCAAAGTTTCATAATACAAACTTTCTTCTTGTATTTTACCACGTTGATACATGGTTTCCATAGCTCCAAGTACTCCGCCTCTTTCAGTGATTCGATCAAATTCCACTAAAACAGCCTCTTCAACTAAATCTGTTAACTCTTCGATTATAAATGAGCCTTGAATAGGATTTTCATTTTTTGACAAGCCCAACTCTTTATTAATAATTAATTGAATCGCCATCGCTCTTCGAACCGATTCTTCTGTAGGTGTTGTTATGGCCTCGTCATAAGCATTGGTGTGTAAACTATTACAATTATCGTATATGGCATACAATGCTTGTAGTGTGGTTCTAATGTCATTGAAATCTATTTCTTGTGCGTGTAAACTGCGGCCACTGGTTTGAATATGGTATTTCAGCATTTGACTGCGTTCGTTGGCTCCATATTTATCGCGCATCGCTTTTGCCCATATTTTACGAGCCACTCTACCAATTACGGCATACTCAGGATCGATACCATTGCTAAAAAAGAACGAAAGATTCGGACCAAATTCATTGATATCCATTCCGCGACTTAAGTAATATTCTACATAAGTAAAACCATTGGCTAAGGTAAATGCCAATTGCGATATTGGATTCGCTCCGGCTTCGGCAATGTGATAACCACTGATTGAAACAGAATAAAAATTTCTAACTTTATTGGTTATAAAATATTCTTGAACATCACCCATTAAACGCAAGGCGAACTCAGTACTAAATATACAAGTATTCTGGGCTTGGTCTTCTTTTAAAATATCTGCTTGCACTGTTCCTCTCACTTGCGCCAGCGTATACGTTTTAATTTCATTGTAAATATTCAAGGGCAAAACTTGATCGCCAGTAACACCTAGCAACATAAGTCCTAAACCATCATTACTTTCAGGCAATGTGCCTTGGTATACAGGAACCGTTTGGCCTTTTGCTTTGAAGATGTCTGCAATTTTCTGCTTAACTTCTGCTTCCAACCCATTTTTTTGAATATATAATTCACATTGTTGATCGATGGCAGCATTCATGAAATAGCCCAACAGCATTGGCGCAGGACCATTAATAGTCATGGATACAGAGGTCTTTGGATCGGCCAAATTAAAACCACTGTACAATTTCTTTGCATCATCTAGACAACAAATACTAACCCCAGAATTCCCAATCTTACCATAAATATCAGGTCGAACATGTGGATCATTGCCGTATAAAGTAACACTATCAAATGCAGTTGACAATCTTTTTGCAGGCATCCCCAAACTTACGTAGTGAAATCTCCGGTTGGTCCGCTCCGGTCCACCTTCACCGGCAAACATTCGGGCTGGGTCCTCTCCTTCTCTTTTAAAAGGATAAATTCCGGCAGTGTAAGGAAACTCTCCTGGCACATTTTCTTGCAATTGCCATCTTAAGCGATCGCCCCAAGCTTTAAATTTAGGCATGGCAATTTTGGGCACTTGGGTATGACTTAAACTTTCGCTGTGGGTTTTGATTCTTATTTCTTTATCGCGCACTTTAAAGATATAGTCTTCGTTTTTATATTTTTCAACAAGTGCATCCCATTGGGCAACAAGGTCTTTATTTTCTGGACTCAATTTGCGCTCCAATAAAAGCAATTGCTGCTCTAGTGCATTTACTAATGATTTATCCGACATTTCTGTTGATGACATATTTATACCCGACAAAGGTAAGAAAGAAAATGAAAACCTGAATTGAATTTTAAGTCCTAAATATCTTTTATAAATATTTAGGGAACTCCTTATTTTTGCAACATGATTCAAAGACTTCAGAGCCTCTATTTATTATTCAACGCACTATTAGGATTAGGATACGTCACTTTTAATATAGAATTGGCTGGATACATCACTGATATTGGAGGAGAAAAGAAGACACTTACAATTGGCTCTAGTTTTATTAAGAATTCTCTAGTTTCTGCTGGAATTGAGTTAAATATTTGGTCCATTACCTCCTTTCTATTACTTTCCATTTATTCGTTTTTTTTAATTTTCATGTATAAAAATTTAGAGAAACAACTGCGTTATGTACGCCTCAACTTTATTGCAATCATCATCGGTCTTTCAGGTATATTCTTTTCAGTAATCTTTGCTATCAATGGCGATGACTCAACTATTGACTTAAATTTTTCTAAAAGCTTGTTTTTAACACTTTTGACACTTTTTTTTAATTTCTTAGCCTACCGAGGAATCAAAAGAGATATAGCTTTAATAGGGTCTGCCGACCGATTAAGATAGCATAAAACTAGATTGAATTGTTCTAAATTACAGCATTGTAGAGAAAATGTATTTTTTTTTTTACAATTCATCAAAAATAACAATAAATTTGCGCACAACTTAAAAAGACCATTTCAAGTTTTTACCCAAGAATGAACACAACAACAAAAAACATTTTCAAACTAGCATTAGTGGCAGGAATTATCTTCTTTGCTGCTTCTCTGATTTCTAAATCGGTAGATATTCATCAATTAAACTTTGAGAATTATTCTGCTGCCACCATTGAGAAACCATTATTTGGTACAGATGAAATGGTTTATGAAGCTCCAAAAGAATTACCAGCCAACGATGCCATTGCGACGAAAGTTAAATGGTCCTTGTTGTTTTTTGTAATTGTTTTGATTTTGGTCATTGCTAATGCATTTGACATCAGTGAATTAACGTCAAAATTAACTGGCAAAAAAACCATCGATGCAAACAAAGTAAATAAATGGTTAATGTTAATTTTCTTAATAGTCGGCTTAGCTGCAGTTGCATGGGAATACTCAGAACATGGCAAACATGTCTTATTGGGAAATGCATCCAGTGAGCATGGTGCCATTTATGACAGTATGTTTAGTATCACATTGATATTAACTACCATCGTTTTTGTTATTACTCAAATACTATTATTCTATTTTTCATTCAGATATTCAAAAAAGGAAGGTCAAAAAGCATTGTATTATGCCCACAACAATCGTTTAGAAGTATTTTGGACTTTAATTCCAGCGATTGTTTTAACTTTATTGGTTTTAAGAGGTCACCAAACATGGCGATCAATTGTATATGCCGATGTTGATGGCACAAAGTCTACTAATATTGAAATATTTGCTTTCCAATTCGGTTGGAATGCGAGATATGCTGGGGATGATGGCATTTTGGGTGTGGCTGATTACAAATTCATTTCAGGTAAAAATAAATTAGGTTTAGCCAATTCATCAGAAGTAGATTCTTTACTAGTTGAATTAAGAGCTGCTTTGGTTGCAGATAACAATGCGATACAAGCTTTACCACAAACCCTAGAACAATTGCAAAAAGATTGGCAAAGTGCAAAAGACATGCAAGATAATGAAGCGATGTCTTCAATTACCAAAGAAATTGACGAGATTAAAACAGGTGATCGCTTAGATGAGCTTGAAGCCTCTATTAATAGAAAGACGAAGCAAATTGAGCGAATTGAAGCCATTAAAAAAGACCCTAAGGTATTTGCAACATTCTTTACAAAAGCAGAAGAAGATGATGTTATTACCCAAGAAGTACACTTGGTTAAAGACAAATTAGTGACCTTCAAATTTAGATCAAGGGATATAATTCACAGTGCTTGGTTACCTCATTTCCGTGTTCAAATGAACGTGGTACCGGGTATGCCGACCAAATTCACTTTCATGCCAACTAAAACTACCAAAGAGGCGAAAGCAGAAAATGGAGAAGATTTTGATTATTATCTGTATTGCAATAAAATTTGTGGCACTTCACACTATAACATGAAAATGAAAGTAGTTATTGAATCACAAGAAGAAGTTGATGCTTGGTTGAAAACACAACAAATGGCTTTTAAGGCAATGCCCGCTTCGGCAGCTTCACCGGTTGTAGAAATTAAACCTGATTCAGTATCAAGCACAAAGGACACAATTGTAAAAAAATTAGCTTTAAAATAATCAAAACCTTTCATTAATTGTTAAAATAATAACGAATAGTATATATCCATAAAAATGAGTACAGAAACGTTAACCGCAACACACACACAACATGCTGAGCACGCTCACCATGAGCACCACGAGCCATCATTCATAAGGAAGTACGTTTTTAGTACCGACCATAAAATGATTTCTAAACAATTCCTTATTACTGGTATCATTATGGGTTGTTTGGGTATGGTAATGTCATTATTATTCAGAATTCAGTTGGCTTGGCCTGATGAATCCTTTGGATTTTTAGAAACCTTGTTGGGCAGATGGGCCAAAGGCGGTAAGATTGATCCAAATTATTACATGGCGTTAGTTACCATTCATGGCACTATTATGGTGTTTTATGTTTTAACTGCTGGCCTTAGTGGCACATTTAGTAATTTATTAATTCCTCTACAAGTGGGTGCAAGAGACATGGCATCTCCATTTATGAATATGCTTTCATATTGGTTTTTCTTCCTTTCTTCTTGCGTTTTATTATCTTCTTTTGGCGTTGAAACAGGTCCTGCCTCTTCAGGTTGGACAGTATACCCTCCATTAAGTGCACTTCAAAAAGCAATGCCTGGTTCTGGTTTGGGTACTACCTTGTGGTTAGTGGCCATCATATTGTTTATTGTTTCAGCATTATTGGGTGGTATTAATTATATCGTAACTGTTTTAAACATGCGTACTAAAGGTATGTCAATGAACAGATTACCTTTGACAATTTGGGCTTTTTTATTAACGGCTGTGTTAGGTTTATTGTCATTCCCAGTATTACTAGGTGCTGGTTTATTCTTAATTTTTGATAGAAGCTTTGGAACAAGTTTTTATCTGAGTGATATTTATTTGAATGGTATTGGTGCCTTAACAAACAGTGGAGGTAGCCCAATTATGTACCAACACTTATTCTGGTTTCTAGGTCATCCTGAGGTATACATTATTTTGTTACCTGCGTTAGGAATTACTTCAGAGGTTATTGCAACAAACGCACGTAAGCCAATCTTTGGTTACAGTGCAATGGTTATCTCTTTGTTAAGTATTGCTGTATTGTCATTTATTGTATGGGGTCACCACATGTTTATTACAGGTATGAATCCATTCCTTGGAACAGTCTTTATGTATGTAACGCTAATCATTGCGGTTCCTTCTGCTGTTAAAACATTCAATTACTTGGCAACCCTATGGAAAGGTAATATCAGGTTTACGCCAGCCATGTTATTTGCAATTGGCTTAGTTTCCTTCTTTATTTCAGGTGGATTAACTGGTATCTATTTAGGTAATGCCGCCCTAGATGTTCAATTACACGATAGTTATTTTGTTGTTGCTCACTTCCACTTGGTAATGGGTAGCGCAGCTATATTTGGGATGTTCAGTGGTATTTATCATTGGTTTCCTAAAATGTTTGGTAGAATGATGAATAGCACACTAGGCAGCATGCACTTTTGGTTAACATTTGCATCCGCTTACATGGTTTTCTTCCCAATGCACTTTATGGGATTAGCTGGTGTTCCTCGTAGATACTACCAATTTTCCTTAATACCAGAATTTGGTATTTGGATGAACGTGAATATTTTTATTACAGTAGCTGCTTTTCTTGGTGGTGCTGCGCAAATATTATTTTTATATAATTTCTTTAGAAGTATATTCAAAGGTAAGCCTGCAGTGCAAAACCCTTGGGAATCAAATACAATCGAATGGAGTACGCCTGTTAAGCACTTACACGGTAACTGGCCAGGTGAAATCCCTACTGTTTACAGAGGCCCTCATGAGTATAGTCGTCCAGATAGAGAATTGGATTATTTCCCTCAAAATGAAATAGGCAATGGCGAACCAATTCATTATGAAGGTCCAGCTGAGGTTCAAAAAACATACGTAACAGATAGTAAAGATAGCGCTTCCAAAGTATTCTTCTCCTCTTTCGCGTATTTATTTTTGTTGAAAAAAGCATAAATTTAGTAACGATTCTGAATTCATTTTCAGAGTAATAAACTAAAATTAAAATGAACTTTAAAACATTAAACCGAAGATTTGGCATACTAACCATTTCTTCGGTTTTTTTATTATTAATAGCTGGTGGTGTTGTTCGAAGCACCGGTAGTGGCATGGGGTGCCCAGATTGGCCAAAATGTTTTGATGGTTATACACCCCCGACTAATATAAATCAGCTACCCACCAATTACCGCGATGTATATGTAGAAAAGCGCGTTAAAAAAACAATCAAGTTTGCGAAATTAATGCACAAACTAGGCTTTGAAAAAGAGGCGGATCAACTCCTAAACGACCCTGTATTATATCTACCTGAGGATTTTAATACGAAAAAAGCATGGACAGAATATATTAACCGAATTATCGGTGTGCTTTCAGGCTTGTTTTCACTTGGCTTTTTCATAACCCTGTTCAAAACCAGATTCTATAGTCATAAAACAAAATTCTGGACTGGTATAGGTGGCTTTGTTTTAATGTTGTTCAACGGTTGGCTTGGCAGTATCGTCGTGGCTACCAATCTATTTCCAATCATAGTTACCATACACTATCTTTTGGCTTATGCGGCGCTTACACTATTAATGATAAGTGTTCTTGAGGCGAGGGGAAATGAATCAACCCAAATTTTATTAAAATATAAGTGGTTTTATCTGTTTCTAATTCTTTTTAGTCTTGTTCAAATAAGTTACGGAACTCAGCTAAGACAGCTAAGTGATTTCAGTTTAAAAAACGGCAGTTTATATACCAATGGCCAAGTCAATTTACAAACGCTAGGATCGGTATTTATTTGGCATCGAATTTTTGCTATCGCATTAATTCTATTCAGCATTTTTCCTATCATTCAATTGAGGAAATTGAAAGATAAAAAATGGCGCAATATTGCGCTTGCAATTCCTGTAACCTTTATTATTCAATACATTAGTGGTATACTCAATTTAAGATACAATTTCCCATTCGTTCCACAGGTATCACATATATTTTTTGCAGGTGTAGTTTTTGGACTTTCGTTGTATATTTGCATCTCTAATTTTTCATCCCAAAACAATGCTTCAAACCTTGGATAATCAAACGGATCATATTGTGAAACCAGAACCATTAAGCAAGGCTTATTTTAAAGATTATCTACAACTTAGTAAATTTAGACTAAGTACAACGGTTGTAGGTACGACCCTTATTGCTTATTTCCTCGGTATTTATAAGGTAGGAATCAGTATCGATTGGTTGACTATATTTGGCCTCACATTTGGCGGCATGTTTGTTACTGCTTCGGCCAATGGGTTCAACCAAGTATACGAAAAGGATGAAGATAAGCTAATGACTAGAACACAAGATAGACCTGTCGCTAATGGCAGAATGTCTGTGAATGATGCCATGGTTTTCAGTTCAGTTTTAGGCGTTTTAGGCTTACTAATGCTCGCTTATTACACAAATTCTGCCTGTGCTTTGCTTGGTTTAATTTCTATATTTACCTATACCTTATGCTATACACCAATGAAAAAAAATACACCTTTAGCTGTATTTGTTGGAGCCATACCAGGCGCCTTGCCTCCTGCTATTGGATGGGTAGCTGTAACAGGAAATTTCGATATGATTGCTTGGCTCTTATTTGTAATTCAATTTTTTTGGCAATTTCCACATTTCTGGGCCATTGCCTGGATATTAGAAGATGATTATCGAAAAGCTGGCTATACATTGTTGCCAAATTATGCAGGTCGAACCAAACGAAATGCCTTACAAACTGTTTGGTATTCAATGATACTTATAATTGTCAGTATTTATCCAATCGTAATCGATTTTACAAGTCTATATTCACTTATAGTTATTATACCAATAGGTGCTTACTTACTGTTTAGAGCCTTTATGTTTTATCATAAAACAACTGTAGAAAGTGCGCGCTCCCTTATGTTTGCCACTTTAATATATATGCCTTCAATTTTATTAAGTTATTTATTCAATTAAAATTATGTCTACCTCATCTGTCAATAACACTCCAAAAGAGTTCAGCCCCAAAACCTTTGTCATCTGGCTTTTTATGGTTGCCAGTACAATGCTATTCCTTGCCTTTTGCAGTGCATACTTTGTGCACCAAGGTGATGGATTGCTCAATAATGCATGGCTAAAATTTGATTTGCCTTTTGAATTTTGGATTAGTGCAATTATAGTTATCGTTTCTAGCTTTTTTATGCAAATGGCTTATAGAGCTGCTCAAAGAGATGATATTTATAAAATACCATCGTTGTTAACTATCACACTTATTTGCGGAATTGCTTTTTGTATCTCCCAATTTTACGGTTGGATAAACCTAATGGACCGGGGATTATTCCTCTCCAATAAGGAACCAGCAGAAATTTCGGCGTCTTTTGTGTATGTAATTAGTGCCGCACACTTTGCACATATAATTGGCGGATTAGTATTATTAACCGTTGGTATTGTTAGAGCTTCGAGATTACAAATACATAAAAAAAACATGGTGTTTATAAATATTTGCAAAACATATTGGCATTTTTTAGGAATACTATGGATTTTGTTGTTATTATTTCTTTATTTCGCATAATATTTAACAGCTAAAACAGTAATGTCTAATTCAGCAACAATATCACCAAAATTATGGGCCGGTGGCCGTTCTCCCTTTAATGTAAGTTATGGTAAACTGATGATGTGGGTTTTCCTATTATCGGATGCATTCACATTTTCATCCTTATTAGTAGGTTACGGAGCAATTCGCTTTAGCTACTCAGGTTCTTCTACCCCTTGGCCTGATCCATCTGCAATTTTTAATCACTTTCCTGGTTTTCACGGTTTTTATTTACCCCTATTATTTGTAAGTTTGATGACTTTCATTTTGATTGGCTCTTCTGTTACTATGGTTTTAGCCGTTGAGGCAGGGCACAGAAAATCAAAAGCAGAAGTTTCAAAATACATGATCTTAACCATAATTGGAGGTGCTGCATTCTTAGGTTGTCAAGCTTGGGAGTGGTCGCAATTTATTCACGAAGGTGGAAGATTGGACACAAACAATTTTGGTATCACTGCTCAAGGTTATACGCATTTGCATGAAGCTGGTAAATTTGGTAATCACTTCGAATGGATGGCAGGTGACCGCCAACCTGGTCCTGTGCCATTTGCTTCTTTATTCTTTATTGTAACTGGATTTCACGGGTTCCACGTTTTAAGCGGTGTTATTATCAATATCATCATTTGGTTGAATGTTATTCGTGGCACATACGAGCGCAGAGGTCATTACGAAATGGTTGAAAAGGTAGGACTATACTGGCACTTTGTTGATTTAGTATGGGTCTTTGTTTTCACATTCTATTATCTAATCTAATTTTAATTATAAACACATTCACATCATGAGTAACGAACATCATCACGCGGCAGAAGGCGAATATATACCTGAAACCTATATTCCACATCCTGAAACACATGGCACTAAAACCTTGTGGAAAGTATTTTTCATTCTCTTATTTATTACCATTATCGACTTTGCTATTTATTTTATAGCTCCTGCAGGATTAGGTAGAAATATAGTTTTTGTAGCTTTAGGACTCGTAAAGGCTGTATTAATAGTAGGTATATTTATGCACCTTAATTACGAAGCAAAATTCCTTAGATGGATGATAGCATTGCCAGCAGCTGTATTTATCTCTTACCTTGCTTGGTTACTCCTATTGGAAGGCAGTTTTGTTAGTACCTATTAAGAAATGAATCAAGAAATTAAGAAACGCCCTAACTTTAAAGTTCTGGGCGTTTTGTTTTTAATAATAGGATTGCCCATTTTATGGATTATCCTTAATAAAACCGGTGAACATTATACACGTCCACTTCCATTTTTAGGTGAAAAAGAGTTAGCTCCAAATGGCGATACCATTTACCACACCATAGATAATTTTAGATTAGTAAATCAAAATGGAGATTCTGTTACCCTTGCAACCTACCAAAACAAGATAATTTTAGCCAGCTTCTTTTTCGCTAGCTGTGAAACTGTTTGTCCTAAAATGAACGAATTTATCAGTCAACATATTTATAGAGAATTTGCAAAAGATACTTCTATTCAATTTCTTAGTTTTACAGTTGATCCAGAGCATGATAGTGCAACAGTGTTGCTTAAGTATGCAGATCAATACTTGGCAAAATTCCCGAATTGGCAATTTTTAACTGGCAATAGAAAACGAATTTATGACTTAGCTGCCACCAGCTTTTTAATTCCAGGGGCACAAGGTGAGCATCAAGGTATGTTCCATAGCAGCCAGATTGTTTTGGTAGATAAAAATTTAAGAATTAGAGGTGCCTTTGAAACTGGCGGTCAATTAGATAAAAGTGCCATCATAGATGCAGTTAGAAATCTTAAATTAGAATATAAGCCCAATGCAAAACATAAAGAAAAACGATAAACTCGCCAATATCATAATACTCACCTTATCAGCCGTTGTTTTTGCATTGGTTGTATTAATGAGAAAAGTGAAAATAGATTTAGGCTTCGACTTCGACACCCATATCTTCCCACAATTGAGTGCCTTCTTAAATTCTATTGTTGCCGTTTTATTAATTGCAGGACTTATTGCAGTTAAACAAAGGAAATTAGAATTACACAAAAAATTAATGCTGAGCGCTTTGGTTTGTTCCATTTTATTCCTTGTTACTTATGTACTTTATCATTTTACCACTGTTGAAACCAAATACGGCGGAGAAGGGTTAGCTAAAGGCATATACTACTTCATACTCTTAACCCACATTAGTTTGGCTGGCATTATACTTCCGTTTATACTTTTTGCAGTCTATAGAGGCCTAACAGGCGAATATAGCAGGCACAAGAAACTAACTAGATATGTGTGGCCTATTTGGTTCTACGTTTCTGTTACAGGCGTGGTGGTTTACTTTATGATTTCTCCATTTTATTAATCATGATTTTAGTCAATGCTGTATAAAACAATTAACTAAGCATTATCTTTGTACCATGGTTAAAAAAATAGTCTTTTTCGTAATTTCAATTACTTGCTTTTTATCCGAATTATCGGCACAATGCCCAATGTGCAAAGCCAGTGTTGAAAGCAATCAAAGCATGGGTGGCAAAAGTGTCGGTATGGGACTAAATACAGGCATCTTATTGTTACTTTCTTCGGTTTATATTATCGTGTTTACTGTAGGTATACTTTGGTATAGAAACTACAAACGCTCATTACCAACTAATGCCTAAAACACCTTCTTTATTTGGCAGCATGCTTGGGTGTAAATGTCCTCGCTGCAGAACCGGTAATATGTTTAAATATCCAACCTACGATATTTTTCATTTTAGTCAGGCAAACGACCATTGTCCGCATTGCAATCTTAAATATGAACATGAAACAGGTTTCTTTTGGGGTGCCATGTATATTAGCTATAGCTTTAGTTCAGGCTTAATGATTGTATTTGGAATTATCGCCATTAACAATGATTGGACGTTTACCAATATCTTAATCACAATTATCAGTATGGCATTGTTATTCACACCTTTTTTCTTTCGATATGCAAGAGTGATAATGATGTATAATATTTCGCCTAATCGGAGATTCGATCCAAAGTATCTGTAAGATTTTTAATTTTAATAAAAAGCCTAATTAGGTTTTTAATTTTTTCTTCTTGGCACTAGGGAATAAGATGTTATTCAATATTAATCTATAACCCGGACTGTTAGGAAACAACGCCAAATTGGTTGGTGGCTCTCCTACCATGTGTTGGTAATCTTCTGGATCATGACCACCATAAAACGTCCAAGTGCCCTTACCCATATTGCCATGGATATACCGCGCTTCATCGGCTGATTTATTCTCGCCTAATATAAGCACTTCACTCTTAATAAATTCTTTTCTAAACGCCGTGGTTTGGCCCATGAAGCCTTTGATAGTTTGGGTATGGTTCTGGCAAAGCATCGTTGGCACAATATCCCATTTTGCACTATAGTCGAACAACGTAAAGTAATCGTCTCTTTCTTCAACCATGCGTTGCTGGGTATTATCAATGCTAGCGTGTTCATAGGCATAGGGACTGCGTTCCAAAAGAAAATCACGGAAGGCAAAGCAATTATCATAGTTCAGCTTATTTTGGGCATCGGGATCTGCACCATCGCCATCGAACATTGCCTCGCATATATCGACACCATCGGCAGCTAAAGCTATATCGTAAGTATCTGTAGCGCTGCACATGGCGAATAAATAACCACCGCCAATACAAAAATCTCTTATTTTTTTAGCCACCGCTAGTTTCATTTGAGAAACTTTAGCGAAACCGTTGCGCGCAGCACAGGCTTCATTCTCCTTCACATCTTCCATGTACCAAGGTGTACTTCTATAGCTGTACCAAAACTTCCCGTACTGCCCAGTGAAATCCTCATGGTGTAAATGCAACCAATCGTATTGGGCTAATTTATCAGTTAGCACATCATCGTCAAAAACCTTCTCATAAGGTATTTCGGCATATTCTAAAACCATGGTTACAGCATCATCCCAAGGTTGTTTATTTTTAGGTGTATAAACAGCAATCTTTGGCGCTTTTAGTAGTTTTACGCTCTCCATATTCACTTCTGGATTGCTTATTTCGGCCATTATAGAATTCGCTTTAGCTTCCGTCACCACATCGTAACTAACGCCTCTTATCTTACATTCATTTTCATAAGCTACTTCGAAAGGAAACATAAAACTACCTCCATCGTAATTCAGTAGCCAATCTACCTCGCCGCCTTTTTGTAAAATCCAAAAAGCGATACCATAGGATTTTAAATGGTCTTTTTGATTCTCATCCATGCCAATTAAAATATGCAAGGCGCTTGCCCGATAACTACTGAAAGTTATGAGCAATAAAAAAAGGACTTTAAATTTAGACTTCATTATTTAATACAATACAAACCCAATGCCGTAAAGGCTATACCAACAAAGTTAGTAAATAAAAAAGTATAACGCAATATAGTTTGTATTATTTTATTGCACTCTTCGACAAATTACTCTTTAATTATTTTTTGAACAGATACCGCTTCCCCATTCGTAGTTTTTATAACAAGCGTATACATTGAAGCTTTGTAAAATTGTAAATCAATTTGCGGGTTAGAATCATTTACTTTTAAATTTTGAACTAATAGACGACCATATAAATCATAAACATCTATCAAATAATCCTTGCCATGACTTATACTAACATTAAATTTACCATTCGATGGATTAGGATAAATACTAAAATTAAATTTATTATGAGATATGACGTTTGTTGGCCGCCTAATATATTTAGAAGTATCGTGGTCCAAAATAAGAACTTTATAGTCTTTTAATTCAATACTGTTTGGAATATTTGAACATAATGGAACATTAGGATAACTGTTCGAATTAGTTACCTCATTTAAATCCTTATCATATTTCATTAGTACAACACTATAATTACCATTGTCATTAAAATAGGAATACAAAACGATACTACTATCGCTATCCCAAAACCCATGCAAGTAACCTAAATTAACACCTATTTGCTTTTTTAATAATTTATTTAAGTTTAAGTCATAAATATATCCATAAATAGTGTGGAATTCGGGATCATTATTTTGACCTGTAAACATATAAATTTTTCCATTAGAAGAAACTAACTGGCAGCTGGGAAATTCAGTATAACTCGTATCGGTAAAAAACCTTGACTCCTTGTCAATTTGATTGTTAGAATTATCGACAATAGCGACTGTTCCGGCCCCTAGTACATTCGGATTTTTTGAGATATCTTTAGAACGATCGTAGATTAAAATAACACTTTTATTTTCATTTTCCAACTTACCAATAGATGTAGACATACTAAAATTATTACTATCTATATATCTATAATAATTAAATTTAAATCTAGTAATATCTGTATTACAACTCCCAAAAAAACCTTTGAGATAAACATCATTAACATTTGTGTTTGGTGGATGAGCTCCATTACTTCCTGCAAACAAAAGTTCATTATTAACTATTTGAAAAGTTTCAAGCTCTTCTTCAATATAATGAACATTTTTAATTGTATCATTTTCTAAATTTACCAAGGCAGTTCCTCCACCCCATTTATTCCGAGAAACATAATAAATTAGGGTTTTCCTCGATAAATCATAATTTGCAAAACCAAACACTCTGCTGAAAGAGTCTCTCGTATTTTTATGTTCAATTTTTGTAAAATTAATCGGCTTGAAACATGAATCTAACTCAAAAAAACAACCTTCTTCAAGTAAAAAGTTAGTGCCAAGACTGCCAGAAACAAGGAGTTTACCATTTAAAACACTTAAACCATAAATATAAAAATCAGGATAGTCTCTGCTTTTGATATTAATCGTTTTTATTATTTGAGCGTTTTTATTTACAATGGCTATATTATAACTATTGAAATTTTGATAATATGCTATAAGATAATGGTCGTTCCATTCAACAACACCCCTATCCAAAATATTTTCAAAAGTACTTACATTTCCAATTTTTAGATTCCAATTCTGCCCCCTTGCGAGGGGGCAAAACCAGAATATTAAAAATGAATATAAAAATGATTTTAACATTATTTTTCATTAAAATATAGGTCAATTCGATTCTATCTTGTTAATACTTCATTATTTAATACAATACAAACCAAATGCTGCAAAGGCTATACCAACAAAGTTAGTAAATAGTACATACAATAACGCCAAAGTTGTTTGATTATTTTTCCAAAGTTGCACAAATTCGATAGCAAAGGAGGAGAAGGTTGTAAAGCCACCCAAAATACCTGTTATTAAAAACAAGGCATACACCTCGTTCACCTTGAATTTATTTAACAAACCTACTACTAAACCAATGCAAAAACAGCCCAAAACATTGACAATAAATGTGGTAGTTGGAAAATGAATACCATCTGATTTACCTATAAAAAGACTTATTAAATATCTTAAACTAGAGCCTAAGCCACCACCTAAAAAGACAATTAACAAGGCTTTCATTATGGATGGCGTACTAATTGTTGTTTTACAATTTCAAGACCCTCATCAAAACTATGCGGCTGATAATTCAACACGCGCATGGCCTTATCTAATTTAAATCCAGTAATAGGTGGTCGCTTTGCAGGTTGATTTAAGTTGGTAGAACTTGACCGCTTAATTAAAGTTGCATCGAGCTCATAATAATTAGCAATGGCATTTACCAAATCAAAAATATTCATAAAATCTTTACCCGAAATATTAAACAGACCTTGTGCATTCTGATCTTCGGCTAAAAAACAACCCATGGCTAAATCTTCGGCCAGCGTTGGTGTTCTAAATTGATCGTCTACTACATTAATCGATTGCCCTTTTTCTAATGCACCTTTGGCCCAAAGTACAATATTACTGCGGCTCATATCGTGCACAACACCATAAACTAAAACAGTTCTTAAAATGGCCCAATGATCGGCATGTGTTTTCACCATGTCCTCTCCTTTTAATTTCGACCAACCATAATAACTCAATGGCAAAGCTTCGTCCTCTTCACTATAAGGACCATTTTTACCATCGAAAATAAAATCGGTAGAGATATGGATAAAGTGCGCATTTGCTTTTTTACAAGCCTCTGCCAAGTATTTAACCGCATCTACATTCAATGCATCACAAGCTTCTTTTTCTGTTTCGCAGGCATCTACATTGGTCATGGCGGCTGTATTAATAACACAATCAGGTTGAAAGCGATTGATGACTTCTTCTACTTCCGCTTGTTTAGTAATATCTAATGAAGCATAAATAAAATTATTGCGATGAGGATAGCGACAGTCCCCTAATGCAGTAGCTATTAAAGTTTTATTAGGTTTGGTTAAATATAAATCAATGAGCTTTTGTCCCAATAAGCCATTGGCACCTGTAATTAAAATTTTCTTATTCGCCATTGTGCAAATGTAAGCCCTGAAACTTTAAAAATTAAATGCCAGCATGGTTGATTATTTAAAGTATTAGAAATTATACCTCAATTCAAAGCCGGCAACAAATTTCCGAGTAAGGCCGTCTGGTCGAACTTCGCGAACAAGAATCGGCGATGCAAAACGCACAGTAATTGACCAATTGTCATTAAAGGTATAGGTTAGTGAAATGGGTATATTGATTGTTAAACCTTGAGAACCGTGAATTGCTCTTTCTACACCATTCCTATCAACCAATCTATCGTGTAAGAGATGATAGATTGCTAATACCCCGGCGGTGGCAGTAATATGCTTTTTATATTTAAATATTTTATCGGCTTTCAAAACTAAATCAGGTCTTCTAATTAAATGGTAGGATGAAAAATATTGATATGTTTTGGTCGCTCCCATTGATATAAGTGCTGTATCAAAGCCATTTTTATTAAATTGAAAGAGCGGCACTTGAACGCCAAAGGCAAACAACCATTTTTCTTTGTACAACATATCGGCGCCAATTAATAAATCATGGGTACCCAAACTGCTTTGATAAGGCATAGGCAAAGCATTGATGCCATTTTCAACGTTTATCGTTCGCGATTGATTGGAATTGTTTACACCAATTCTGGCACCAATATTCAAAGCCATTTGCCATTTATTAGTATCGCGAAAACGATAGGTATAAACACCCGTAACATCACCCAGTCCGCTATTGGCTCCCAAATTTCCATTGGCTGAAAAATAAGGAAGCTTTAGTTGTACCGTACTTTTTTTACTCAATCTAAGCATACCTTCTAACTGTGGCGTAAAAATTTTAACATTCTGTTCTCCCACGCCAACTTGTAGGTTTAGCGTAACACTTCCTTTATCAATTTTACCATGTGTTGAATTCATACCACCCGCAGTACAAATTCCTGCATCACTACAACCTTGTGATAGCAATGGATTACGTGGATTCAGCAACAAGGTGAACAAGACTAAAAAACACAGACTTTTATTGAGATTATACAATTTCATAGCCTCGAAAATAACAAATTATTTGTTACTGAATGTTAATTAATAATTAAGCCTAATTTATTCACTCAATACATCTAACTGTATTTCAATTAGTTACAAAAAAACATTTTATATTTTTCCACAAAGTGGGGGAAAGTGGAGAAAAGTGGATTTTTTGGTTTTACCTTTACCGAAAATTAATTTCAATCGGAATGGCTAGGTTTATCGGAGAATTTGAGTGTAAAATTGACAACAAGGGTCGCATTATCTTGCCGGCTAAGTTGCGCTCGCAAATACCTGACAAGGATGCCAAGGCAATGGTAATAAACCGTGGATTTGAAAAGTGTTTGGTGCTTTATACCAATGCTGATTGGAACATGGAGACCGAAAAACTAACCGTTTTAAATGATTTTAGAAGAGATGCAAGAAAGTTCATCCGTCAGTTTAACAACGGCGCCAACATCGTTCCTATTGATGCTTCTAGTCGCATAAACATTCCCAATAGCTTAGCAGAATATGCTTCCTTAAAAGACGATATTATCATTTCGTGCTATAACCACAAAATAGAAATATGGAACAAAGCACACTTCGAGGAAGAATTGAAATTCGATGATCAAGAATTCTCTCGCATGGCGGAAGAGTTGATGGGCAATTCAAATAACACTAACACCCCTAAAGGACCTGAAGCTGATGGTAAAACCAATTGAAGCATACCACATACCGGCAATGTTGTCTGAATGTATTAATGGACTTGACATTAAAGAGGATGGTACCTATGTCGATGTAACCTTTGGAGGAGGCGGTCATTCAAAAGCAATACTGAATGCCTTAGGACCGAAGGGCAAATTATACGCGTTCGATCAAGACAACGATGCGGTGCAAAATTTACCTGATGATGAGCGTCTTGTTTTTATCAATCATAACTTTAAATACATCAGTCAGTTTTTAGCTTATTTAAATGCAATACCTGTCGACGGCATTATGGCCGACCTAGGCATATCTTCTTATCAGATTAATGAGGGAGAGAAAGGCTTTGCGCATCGCTTAGAAGGCAATTTAGACATGCGTATGGACAAGCAAGCAACGGTATCTGCAAGCGATGTAATTAATAATTACACCGAAGCACAATTGCTCAAAGTATTTAGAACTTATGGCGAAATAAACAACGCTTATAAATTGGTACAAACACTGATCGATGTGCGCAAAACAGCACCCATTATTACCATTTCAGATTTTAAAACTGCAATTAAAAACTGCACACCACCAAGAGAAGAAAGTAAATACTTATCACAGGTATTTCAAGCGTTAAGAATAGAAGTAAACGAGGAAATGAAAGCGCTTGAAACATTGCTTTCGGCGTCTACACTATTGCTTAAAAAAGGCGGTCGATTAGTGGTATTGAGTTACCATTCATTGGAAGACCGTTTAGTGAAAAACTTTATAAACTCGGGAAATACAGAAGGCGAAGTAGAAAAAGATTTTTTCGGTCAAACCAACATCCCATTTAAAGCCATTATTAAAAAACCGATGGTGCCTAGCGATCAAGAAATATTAGATAACAAGCGCGTAAGAAGTGCCAAATTAAGAATTGCTGAAAAACGTTGAATCAATTCAAGAAAAATATAGCCAGTGAAAACGAAGTAAAAACACCAATTAATCCAGGTGCAGACGAAGCTTTGAAAAAGGCAAGTGAGTTTACTTTCTTTATTGACAAAGAAAACATTGGGAAAACCCTTCCAGCTATTATCATGGGTGTATTTGTTGCGATAGTCTATATATCACTTTCGCATTACCATGTGAAAAGTTTGAAACAGAAAGAAGAGTTGAAAAGAGAATTGAATGAATTGCGCTCTGAATATATTACTGTAAAAAGCAGCTTGATGAAAAAAAGCAATCAGAGCGAAGTAGCCAAAGAATTAGAAACCGAAGGCATTAAAGAATTAAGGACACCTCCTAACATTATAGAAATCGAAAACAAAAAGTGAGTAATCTAAAAAAAGCCATATTGATTCGCGCCTGGGTTGCCTTTATCATGGTATTGATATTGGCAGGAGGCGTTGTATGGCAAATTATTACCCTTCAATTTACACAAAAAGAAAAATACTTAGCTATTAGTCGCGAACAAAGCACTAAATGGAGAGAAGTACAAGCCTCTAGAGGCAATATTTACGCAGATGATGGCAGCCTTTTAGCAACCAGCATTCCTAAATATGAAATCAGAATGGATACCAAGGTTGAAACAGTTACCAATGCCTATTTCAAAGAGCATGTAGACAGTTTAGGCTGGTATTTATCGAATGTATTTAACGACAAAACAGCCACTGAATGGAGTCGTTATTTAAAAGAAGCCAGAGCGCGTTCAGAAAGATATTTATTGTTACGAAGAGATGTTGATTATGTTGTTGCTAAACAAATGGAGAACTGGCCAATTTTTAGTTTAGGTAAATACAAAGGCGGTTTTATTAAAATCGAAAAAAACAAAAGAGAAATTCCATTCGGACAATTAGCAGCTAGAACCATTGGCTATACTAATTTATCGGGCACTAAAATTGGACTTGAAGGCGCCTATGATTCTTTCTTAATGGGCAGCAGCGGCAAACGCTTAGAACAAAGAATATATGGAGGTGTATGGAAACCCGTAATAGACAAGGCAGAATTAGAACCGCACAATGGTTTTGATGTTTATACAACCATCGATATTAACATTCAAGATGTGGCTGAGAATGCCTTAAAACAATGTTTAATTAATAACAATGCTGACCATGGTTGCGCCGTATTAATGGAAGTTAAAACAGGTGCCATTAGAGCAATTGCCAATTTGAAAAAAACGGGTGATGCTACTTATGAAGAATCAGAAAACTATGCCGTGAATGAATTTACTGATCCTGGATCAACTTTTAAATTGGTAAGTGCTATGGCACTTTTGGAAGATAAATTAGTAAAAACAACTGACACAATAGACATCGAATGGGGTAAAACACAATTTGGAAAAGAAACCATGCAGGATGCCCATGCCGCACCTTTTAAAAGCGCTTCCTTTCAATATATTTTCGAACATTCAAGCAACGTTGGCATTGCGAAAACAATTGTTAAAAATTACAAAAATCAACCTTCTAAATTTATCGATCACATTTTTAGTCTAGGTTTAAATAACCCTTTGGTTTTTGATATTAAAACTCCAAATAAACCGGATGTTAAAAACACAAAAGCAAAAAGCTGGAGTGCCACCTCATTACCTTGGATGAGCATAGGTTATGAAATGCAATTGAGCGCTATGCAAATACTTTCCGTTTACAATGCTGTTGCCAATAACGGCGTAATGGTTAAACCATATTTAGTAAAAGAAGTAAAAGAATTTGGCAAAACCATACAAAAAAATGAGACTGTTACTTTAAATAAAAAAATATGCAGTGCTGAGACTATAAAACAACTGCAATTATTATTAGAAAGTGTTGTTGAAAATGGCACAGCACAAAACCTCAAAGGATTGGGTTATAAAGTGGCTGGAAAAACAGGTACTGCCCAAATTGCATTGAACTCCAAAGGGTATGACAAAAGCTCACACAAAGCATCTTTTGTTGGTTATTTTCCTGCCGACAATCCACAATATAGCTGCATAGTTGTTATTAATGCGCCAGCCAACGGCGTTTATTACGGCGGCGCTGTTGCAGGCCCCGTATTTAAAGAGATTGCTGACAAAGTATACAGCACCAACACCGACTTACATAGCCCATTAAAAAAGGTAGACCACCCTGCCATGCCTACGGTAAAAAATGGCAAAAGAGATGACATAAAATATATACTCGATCGTTTGATGATTAGCAATCACCAAATAAAAGGCAGTGCCGAAACCGAGTGGGTAAAAACTGGCGTTGATGTACAATCCATCGATTTAAAAGAATTAGAAACCGATACGCATCAAGTGCCCGATGTAAAAGGCATGGGATTAAAAGACGCCATTTATCTTCTAGAAAACAGAGGTTTGAAAGTGGTAACAGAAGGCTATGGAGCGGTTCACTTTCAATCCATATTAGCTGGAACAACCGTTATCAAAGGCTCGATTATTTTAATAAGACTTGGCACCTAATGAAACAACTCTTAGACATATTGAGCAAGGTTGAAATCATTCAACAACACGGTGAACAAAATCCTGTTATTACCAAACTTGAATTGGACTCAAGAAAGGTAGAAAAAGGGGCATTGTTCTTTGCTGTAAAAGGAACCACAACAAATGCTCACCAATACATTTCTCAAGTAATTGATTTAGGAGCTGCAGCTATTGTATGCAGTGAATTACCATCAGAAATAAACCCAACTGTTGCCTATATACTTGTTAAGGATGTGCAACTTTCAGTTGGATATATCGCTTCTGCTTTCTATGACCACCCTTCTGAAAAAATTAAACTAATAGGTGTTACAGGCACCAATGGCAAGACCACAACAACAACAATGTTGTATCAATTATTTACAGCTTTGGGCAATGCTTGTGGACTCATTAGCACGGTAGAATACATGATAGATAAAACTACTTTTACTAGCACGCATACGACACCAAATCCAATTCGATTAAATGAATTAATTGATGAAATGGTGCGTAAAAATTGCACGTATTGCTTTATGGAAGTAAGTTCTCATGCAGTGGTGCAAGGCCGAATCAATGGACTTCAATTTGATGGTGCTATTTTCACCAACATTACACATGACCACTTAGATTACCATTTAACATTCGACAATTATATTAAGGCGAAAAAACAATTCTTCGACAACCTTTCTTCAGATGCATTTGCATTAACGAATAAAGACGATCGCAACGGAATTGTTATGTTACAGAACAGCAAAGCAGCAAAATACACTTATGCACTTAAATCCCCAGCTGACTTTAATTGCAAAATTATTGAGAGCGATTTTAATGGCCTATTATTAAAAATAGATACCATCGATGCGTGGTTCAATTTGGTTGGAAAATTTAATGCTTACAATCTATTGGCAGTATATTCAACAGCCTTTTTACTTGGCATTTCTCAAGAAGAAATCATCACTAAACTTACGTTACAAAACCGCGTAAACGGTCGCTTTGAAGTGTATAGAAGTAGCACTGGTGTAGTTGGTATTGTAGATTACGCACACACACCTGACGCCTTAAAAAATGTATTAGATACCATTAACGATGTAAGAACGAAAAACGAACAACTTATAACTGTGGTGGGTTGTGGCGGTAACAGAGATAAAACCAAACGACCAATAATGGGCAAAGTGGCTTCTCAATTGAGTGATAAAGTCATCTTTACAAGTGATAATCCGAGAGATGAGCAACCCGATGAAATTATAGATGAAATGATAG
>JAQSCZ010000094.1:76573-110696 GCA_029945665.1 bacterium
GCTATCGATTTTAAGAAAACATTAAAAATAACAGATAGAAAGGAAGCCATTAGAACGGCCATCATGTTAAGTAAGCCTAAAGACATTATCCTAATAGCCGGTAAAGGTCATGAGACTTATCAAGAAATAAAAGGCATCAAAACGCCTTTCGACGACAGAATTGTATTAACAGAAATTTTTAATCAAATGAAATAATATGCTTTACCATCTATTCACATATCTGCATCAAGAATATCACATCAGCGGTTTAGGTGTTTGGCAATACCTTACCTTCCGTATGGCCTTGGCTGTAATTTTTTCATTGTTGATTTCTGCAGTATTTGGCAAACGTCTTATCAATGCTTTGCACCGCATGCAAGTATCGGAAACAATTCGCGAATTGGGTTTACAAGGTGAAGAGAAAAAAAGAGGCACGCCTACCATGGGTGGATTAATTATCATTGGTGCTATTTTAATACCAACATTATTGCTGGCGCGATTAACCAATGTCTATGTTTTATTGATGATTGCTGTAACAATTTTATGTGGTCTTATTGGCTTTATTGATGATTACATCAAAGTCTTCAAAAAAGACAAAGAAGGTTTAGCAGGACGCTACAAAATCATGGGCCAGATAATTGTGGGTCTTGTTGTTGGATTGACTTTATATTTTAACAAAGCTGTTGTGGTTACAAACCATTACAGCCTTAAAGAAGTTGCCGCTTTAAATCTAGACACCACTAAATTGGTAGGAAAAACAATTGCAGGGGAACGCTTATTCATGCAGAATATAAAGTCTACCGAAACAACGATTCCATTCTTTAAAAACAGCGAATTTGATTATTGCACTATCACTTCCATTTTTGGAGAATCGGCAAGTAAATATTGCTGGATTATTTATGTACTTATCGTTATTTTTATTATCACCGCTGTATCAAACGGCGCAAATATTACAGATGGTATTGATGGCTTAGCAGCAGGTACTTCGGGTATTATAGGCATTACGCTTGGTGTTTTTGCTTTTGTCTCTGGTAACGTCATTATTGCAAAATATCTCAATATAATGTATATCCCATATTTGGGCGAGTTATTTGTATTTGCTGGCGCATTTGTAGGAGCTTGCATTGGATTCCTTTGGTATAATAGCTACCCTGCCCAAGTATTTATGGGTGATACCGGCAGTTTAACAATTGGTGGAATCATCGCTGCTTTAGCAATTATTGTTCGCAAAGAATTATTAATTCCTATCATGTGTGGAATTTTCTTGGTAGAAAATTTAAGTGTAATGATACAAGTGGCCTATTTCAAATATACTAAAAAGAAATATGGCGAAGGCAAAAGAATATTCTTAATGTCTCCCATTCATCACCACTATCAAAAGAAAGGATTTCACGAAGCTAAAATCGTTACAAGATTTTGGATTGTGGGCATCATACTAGCCGTATTAACCATTATCACTTTAAAAATAAGATAATAAATTGAAAAAACGAATTGTCATATTAGGTGCCGGAGAAAGTGGAACTGGCTGTGCTATACTAGCATTGCAGAAAGGATATGATGTATTCGTTTCTGATAAAGGCGAAATAAAAGCTGCTTACATTGCTGAATTAGAAAAAATGAATGTTGCCTTTGAACAAGGTCAGCATACAGAAGATTTAATACTGAATGCAGATGAAATAATAAAGAGTCCTGGTATTCCAGACAAAGCAGATATTATTGTTAAAGCAAAGAAAAAAAATATTTCAATAATTTCTGAAATTGAATTCGCTAGTCGATACACAAAAGCAAAACATGTTGGCATAACAGGCACCAATGGCAAAACAACCACAACCCTATTATGCTACCACATTTTACAAAAGGCAGGATTCAACGTGGGTCTTGGTGGCAACATAGGCAAAAGCTATGCTCGCCAGGTTGCCCAAAATGATTTTGAATACTTCGTTTTAGAATTAAGCAGTTTTCAACTGGACAATACTTATACTTTTCGCCCCAATATTGCTATTCTATGCAATATTACGCCCGATCATTTGGACCGATATAACTACGAATTTCAAAACTACATCGATTCGAAATTTCGCATTGCGATGAACCAAACCAAAGATGATTATTTCATTTATTGTGCCGACGACCAAATAACAGTTGAAAATCTTTCAACACATAAAATTGATGCGCAACAATTACCATTTGCTTACGAAAAGAAATTAGAAAAAGGGGCCTATGTACTCGATAAAGAATTTCACTTATTAGACAACAACAATCCAACCAACAATAACCACTATTTAACCATGTTCATGAATGATTTCGCCTTAAAAGGCATCCACAACAGCTACAACGGAATGGCCGCTGCAATAGCAGCCAATGTCCTAAACATTAGCAAAGAAAACATCCGCGAGAGTTTAACCGACTTTCAAAATGTTGAGCACCGTTTAGAATATGTAGCCACTATTGGCGGTGTAGAATACATCAACGATAGCAAAGCCACCAACGTCAATTCTACTTGGTATGCTTTAGAGAGCATGGACAAGCCAATTGTATGGATAGTAGGCGGTGTCGACAAAGGCAATGATTACGAATCACTTTTACCAATGGTAAAAGAAAAAGTTAAAGTAATTGTATGCTTAGGTTTAGACAACACTAAAATTCATTTAGCATTTGGCAAGCATGTCGATTTAATGCTTAACACAAGCAGCGCTGAAGAAGCTGTACAAGTTGCTAAAAGATTCGCAGCAAAAGGTGATGTGGTATTGCTTTCTCCGGCATGTGCGAGTTTCGATTTATTTGCCAATTACGAAGACAGAGGTTGGCAATACAAAGCTGCAGTTAAAAATTTATAACCACTGCAGAAGTCAGTATAAGAATTTAAATATCTTCTGTTTTTGAAACAAAAAAACATTGGATAAATGAATATGAAAATAGGAAAATTAACATTCAGAGGCGATGCCTATATTTGGTTTGCGATAATTTGTTTATCTCTTATTGGGCTATTGGCTGTCTATAGCGCTACAGGTTCTTTGGCCTTTAGAAAGCAAGATGGCAATACCGAATATTTTCTTTTTAAGCATGCCCTATTTTTATTTGGTGGTTTTTTTCTTATGTATTTTTTTCATTTACTGGATTACAAATACTTTTCAAGACTATCGCAAATGGCTGTGGTGATAGCCATCATTTTGTTAGTAGCAACCTTGATTTTCGGGAACGATGTAAATGATGCAAAAAGAACCATTACAATATTTGGTATTACGTTTCAAGCCAGTGATTTTGCCAAATTTACTTTAATAATGTTCATTGCCCGCTATCTCTCCAAAAATCAAGAAGAGATGAATTCATTGCGCGGATTTGTGATTATTTTAGCTTGGATTTGTGGTATCTGTATTTTAATCATGCCCGAGAATTTAAGTACTTCCTTAGTGCTATTTTTTACATGTTGCATGCTTCTTTTTATTGGCAATGCACGCATCAAACATTTACTTTTACTAACAGGCTCTTTTATTGTTATTGCATTAATCGGTTTTACAGTTTTGTTAAAATCGCCTGAAAGCATGCTACCTGGTAGAGCAGCAACCTGGAAAGCCAGACTAGAAAATTTTACAGGAAAAGATACTGTTGAAGAATACCAAACCATTCAAGCAAAAATTGCAGTTGCTTCAGGTGGATTAACAGGAAAAGGACCCGGCAAAGGAGAACAAAGTGCTTACTTACCTGAAGCCTATTCAGATTTTATTTTTGCAGTTATTATTGAAGAATATGGTTTAATATTTGGAGGATTAGTTGTTGCAGGATTGTATTTATTAATTTTATACCGAACAATTCGCATAGTAATAAAAAGCCCTAAAGCATTTGGCGCATTGCTTGCCGTTGGATTGGCCTTCAGCTTAGTATTGCAAGCTTTTATACACATGGCGGTGGCTACAAGTTTCTTTCCTTTAACTGGCTTAACTCTACCATTAATTAGTATGGGAGGAACCAGTATAATTTTTACAAGCGCTGCATTTGGAGTTATCTTAAGTGTTAGCCGTTCTATTGAAGAACAAGAAGCAAAAGAAACTGTAGAGAAAGGAGGGCAAGTTGCCTCTTAATAAAGTAATTATATCAGGTGGAGGAACTGGTGGGCATATTTTTCCCGCAGTTGCTATTGGCAATGAATTGAAAAGACTTTATCCAACGATTGAAATATTATTTGTTGGAGCCCTTGGCCGAATGGAGATGGAAAAAGTACCAGCTGCCGGATTTAAAATTGTCGGATTACCAATAACCGGCATTCAACGAAGCTTTTCGATATCAAATATATTCGTGCCTTTTAAATTAATAACAAGCATTTTAAAAGCAAAAAAAATAATACAAGCGTTCAAGCCAGACATTGTTATTGGTGTTGGAGGATATGCAAGTGCAGCCATACTTTATGCTGCATCAAGCAAAAGCATACCCTGCCTAATTCAAGAGCAAAATTCATATGCAGGCTTAACCAATAAATGGTTGAGTAAAAAAGTTAATACCATTTGTGTGGCTTATCAAGGCATGGAAAAATTTTTTCCCAAAGAAAAAATAATGATTACAGGCAATCCTGTTCGCGCTGCCATAGCAGACGCTTCTGGAATTAATCAAAAAAGCGCAAAAGATAGATTAGGATTTGACTCTGCGTTGCCCATGGTACTTGTTATTGGTGGCAGTCAAGGTTCACGCATGATTAACCAAAGTATCCAATCTAAACTCGTACTATTTGAGGAAAACAATTGCCAACTTTTATGGCAAACTGGTCAGCTCTTTTCGCCGGATACACAATCTATAAAAGGAATACAGGCCCTGCCATTTATTGGCGATATGGCCACCGCCTATGCTGCAGCCGATATTGTAATTTCAAGAGCAGGCGCTACCTCTATTAGTGAACTATCACTGTTAGGCAAATCATGTATTTTAGTACCTTTACCGAGTGCGGCCGAGGACCATCAAACAGAAAACGCCATGGCACTTGTTAATAATTCTGCGGCCCTACTCATAAGAGATTCAGAGGCCAATGACAAATTGGTTGCAACCGCAATTGAATTGTTAAAAAACAAAAAGCTGCAACTTGAGCTTTCAGAAAACATAACCCACTTCGCGCAACCGAATGCATTAGTCAACATAGTTGACCAAATTAGAAAATTAACCCAGTAGCAATATGAATTTAAAGGATATTAAAACAGCTTATTTCATTGGCATTGGCGGCATAGGAATGAGTGCAATTGCCCGCTATTTCAAATCTTTGGGCATTGCTGTTTATGGCTATGACCGATCGCAAAACGATTTTACATCTCAATTAATTGCCGAAGGATTTAACATTAGATTTTACGAAGACATTCAAAATATTCCAAAAGAAATAATCAACTCTCCTAAGGAGTCGATTGTTATATATACTCCCGCAATTCCAGCCGAACATACCGAATTATTGTATCTTAAGGAGAAAAAAATAAAGCTTTATAAACGCTCTGAAATATTGGGTCTAATTTCAAAAAACACTTTTACAATTGCTGTAGCCGGCACACATGGCAAAACAACAACAAGTTGCATGATTGCCCATCTATTAAATGAATGTGGCATTAATTTTACAGCCTTTCTTGGCGGTATAAGTACAAATTTCAATAGTAACTATTGGCACAAAACTGATGGCAGAGAGATTTTTGAAGAATCCATTACAGTGGTAGAAGCCGATGAATTCGATCGATCCTTTCTTCATCTGTCACCTAATATTGCAATTGTCACCTCAACAGATGCCGACCATTTAGATATTTATGGCCAGGCAGCAGAAGTAAAAAAATCGTTTCAAGCTTTTATAAATTGCATGCAATCAGATGGCACAGCAATCATCAGAGAAAAATTAGATTTAAATTTCTTAGGAGAAACCATTCATTATGGTAAAGCACGAAAATCAGAAGCGCGATATGACCATATAACCATTGAACAATTCAAATTTAATTTCGAATTTTCGTATCGCAAAATCGAATTAAATGTAAACAGTGGAATTCCAGGATTTCACAATGTTGAGAATGCAACAGCTGCGCTTGCGGCATGCATAAGAATTGGTGTAAACGAATATGATTTGGCAAAAGCCATGGCCAATTTCAAAGGTATTAAACGCCGATTTGAATATGTTGTTAATACACCAAACCATGTAGTAATCGACGACTATGCCCACCACCCCACTGAGTTAACAGCAGCCATTACTTCAATCAAAGAATTATATCCTAACAAAAAAATAACTGGCATTTTCCAACCCCATTTATTTTCGCGCACGCGCGATTTTGCAGATAATTTTGCAACAGCCTTAGAACTTCTAGATGAATGTTGGTTAATGGATATATATCCAGCGAGAGAACAACCAATACCTGGAATTAGTTCTGAATTTTTGGCCTTAAAAATGACCACAAACGTAAAGATTGTTAGTAGCAATTGGGTACTTAAAACGATTGCTGAACAAAAACCAGAATTATTAGTCATATTAGGTGCTGGCGATATTGATAAACTTGTAAAACCTATTCAAGTTTTATATGCGTAAAATCGTTGCCTTTTTTAAAGAAAACAAAAAGTGGAACGTCGTTCTGTGGAGTGCTATTGCATTATTTTTAGTAATATCCTTATTGATTATAAATGAAAAAGAAAACACCCTAAGAATAAAAAAAATAAGTGTTACAATACTACCTGAATCTGAATTGAGTTTTTTGGATAGCAATGCAATTATCAATGTCATTAAAGGCATTGAACCAGATATGATTTTGGTGGGTGCGCGACTAGAAAATATAAAAATTGACGAGATGGAAGCCGACTTAGAAGCTAATCCATTTGTTGAAGAAGCAGATATTTCTGTTGATTTAAGTGGTCGAATGAAAATAAAGGTATTACAGAGAAGTCCAGTGCTAAGGGTATTCAATAACAAAGGTCAAAGTTACTATGTATCAAAAAATGGATACAAAATTCCACGCAATGACGAGTACTCTGCAAGGGTCATAGTTGCCAATGGAAATATAACTGAAAGCCTTGCTGACAGTATCTTTGCTAAGACTAAAGTATTGAAAGATTTATACCAAATTGCACAGTATTGCAGCAAGGATAAATTTTGGGATGCACAAATTGAACAATTGTATGTAGATAATTATAATGACATTTTGTTGATTCCTAAGGTAGGAAATCATACTATTGTATTCGGTTCTGCAGAAGGCTTAGATGGCAAGTTTACTAGACTGAAGGAATTTTATTTCAAAGGATTAAATAATATCGGGTGGAATAAATATAAATCAATCAATGTAAAATACGATAATCAAATTATCGCCGAAAAAAATGGGCTATTCAAAAACGCTTCAGATACCGCAAAATAAATTTAAAAAGTAATTTTCAAAAAGATATGTCGAATAAATTAATCGTTGGTTTAGATATTGGAACTACAAAAGTATGTGCCATTGTAGGCCAAAGAAATGAAAATGGAAAAATCAACATCTTAGGAGTTGGTTCAGCGCCATCTCTCGGTGGAGTGATGCGCGGTGAAGTTACCAACATTTCTAAAACTGTGGATGCCATAAAGGAAGCCATAGCCAAAGCTTCAAAAATTTCAAATGTTGAAATTAATGCAGTTAATGTTGGAATTGCTGGCGAACATATAAAAAGCTTCCAACAAACAGGTGTTAGAATAAGAGAAAATTCTGAAGCAGAAATTACAAGAGAAGAATTAGATGAAATGAATAAAGAGCAATATAGAATTGCTGTTGAACCAGGATCAAAAATTCTACATGCTCTTCCTCAAGAATACACCATTGATTCACGCTTTACCACTAAAGAACCAGAAGGCATGCCGGGCACAAAATTGGAATGCAAATACCATATTATTACTGGCCGTGTAAGCGCTGCAAAAACCATTGCAAAGTGTGTTGAGAATGCAGGTTTACAAGCAAACGATGTAGTTGTTGAACCAATAGCTTCTGCGCATGCTGTTTTAAGCGAAGAAGAATTACAAGCGGGTATTGCAATTTTAGATATTGGCGGTGGCACTACTGACCTTGCTATTTTTCACGATGGAAAAATAAGACATACTGCGGTAATCCCTTTCGGTGGTGAAATTATTACTGCCGACATAGCAGATGCTTTCGGTATTTTACCAAAACAAGCTGAAATGATAAAAGTGAAATATGGACATGCTTTGGTAGAGGGTACTAAAAGCAATGAATTCATAAGTGTTCCTGGCATTAAGGAGAGAAAAGCAAAAGAAATTTTAGTTCGCAATTTAGCACATGTTATTCATGCAAGGGTTAAAGAAATCATGGAAATGGTGAATGAAGAAATTGAAATATCCGGGTATAAAAATAAATTAAATTTGGGCATTGTTTTAACAGGCGGTGGGGCACAATTAAAAGACCTTTCTCATTTGGTTGAGTATACAACACATTGTGAAGTGAAAATCGGTTTACCTGACCCTCATTTGGGCAAAGGTTTAGTTGAAGAAGTAAGAAGTCCTATGTATGCAACTTGTATTGGCCTTGTTTTAAAAGGTTTTGAGGATCTGAGAGAAACCGAAAACGAAAACAAAAACACCCCAATGAAAAAGTCCGCAAAGACGAAAACAAGCAATGAAGGCGGGATGATGAAAGGCTTCTTTGGCAGCTTCAGAAAATGGATTGATGATGACCAATCTATGGATGATTTTAAATAAAAAAAGTGGTCTAAAACAGAATTATAAATTGAATTAAAAATGAATTATTTTAAAGTAGAATTACCCAAAGAACAATCTTCCATTATCAAAGTAATGGGTGTTGGTGGCGGAGGAAGCAATGCTGTTAACCATATGTTTAATAGAGGTATTGTAGGTGTCGATTTTTTTCTTTGCAATACCGATGCGCAACATTTGGAAAAAAGTCCGGTACTCAATAAAATACAATTGGGCAGCAATTTAACCGAAGGCTTGGGTGCCGGTGGCGACCCAGAGTTTGGAAAAAGATGTGCCATGGAAAGTATTGATAAAATTGAAGATGCACTTCGACATAATACAAAAATGCTTTTTATTACTGCTGGCATGGGTGGTGGAACAGGAACTGGCGCAGCTCCTATAATCGCTCAAAAAGCAAGACAAATGGGGATATTAACCATTGGTATCGTAACCCGTCCATTTAAGAATGAGGGTCCCCACAAGGCTGAAAAAGCAGACAAAGGCATCAATGATTTAAAGCCACATGTAGATGCATTATTAGTCATAAGCAATGAGCGCATTTTACAAATGTTCTCCAACCTAAGATACCGCGAAGCACTCAGTCAGGCAGATGATATTTTATTCACTGCATCGAAAGGTATTGCCGAAATAATTACTGTTGAAGGCTATATGAATGTCGATTTTAGAGACGTTAAAACAGCATTGGAAAATAGCGGCCGCGCTATAATGGGTACTGGTATAGCTAGCGGCGACGACAGAGCAATAAATGCGGCACAGAAAGCATTAGATTCTCCATTGTTAGACGAAAATAGCATAGAAGGATCAAAACATATTCTTGTTAATATTAGTTTTGGTAACGACGAGCCGTACACCAATGAAATTGATATAATCACGGGTTTCTTCCAACAACAAGCGGGTTCCAATGCCAACCTGAAATTTGGGTTAACATACAATGATACACTCGACAAAGAAATTGCAATTACGGTGGTTGCCACAGGATTTGAAAACCGCTTAAAGGATGAGATAGGATTTGAAAACAATAACAATGAAGGGATGCTCGAAATCAATTTAGATACCCCAGAAAGCATCGTATTGCCATTGGATGACTTCAAACCAACTGAAGTGCCAAATCAAATGGAGCAATTATCGTTTTTGGAAATCAATAGATTGCGCACCCAAAGAGAAAATAACCCTGCACCGGCAGAAAACAAATTTAAAACTTTAAACAATATGGAAATACCTGCTTATTTGAGACATAATGTAATTTTTGATGAAGCGCAGCAAGGTATTGAAATGTCAAAATTATTTCTTGAAGAAGAAAAAGAAAATAAAACCTCCCGATTCAAAGATGGAGGCAATAAATATTTACATGACAATGTAGACTAGCCTATAAAGATAGTTCTATGAAAGTACACCTGAAATAGATCTATGAATTCATTGATAAAAAGAGCGCTTCGCAAGAGGTGCTCTTTTTAGTTAAAAATGTTTAGTAAATATTTAGCTGTTTTTCTAACAATTTAATGAAATCATATTGCAAATCTTCATGCATTGAGGCAATCGACTTGCGGATTTTCTTTATTTGCCCATCATACAAATTCAGCAGCGCAGTGCTGCCATGGAAGTCCAAACCTAAGCCATTTAACCGCACACAAAAGTGTATGAGCAATTCTGCACTGGTTTGAGGATTCCCTGAATACTTTATGTATTTGGTGACGGATCTTAAAATCTTGCGAATACTTTTCTTAGCTAAATAATAATTTCGGGTTGTGATTTCTTCAAATAAACCTTCTACCTCTGCCTTAATATTTTCTATATATAATTCTTCATTGCCACTTTCAAACAAAATATAGTGAAGTAATTCTTTGTTTTCCTTTTTATATTTTGCCATTCGGGCACACAATTCTACCAATTGTTCTTGAGGCAAGGTTTGTAATTCTTTTTTAATTCCTGAGAGAGAAGTTGTCTGCATTCTGATAATGACACAAAAATAATACTTTTAAATTTAGACTATCAAACAAAAACCCCAGCATAACTGAGGTTCGTTTGTGATTTTAAGAGCTTTAGGTTTAAAGTAACAAAAAGAGCTGGACCGAGAAGGCGTATAGGGTGGCCCATGTTTTCAAGTGGGCCCGCCTTCTCAAAGTCCAACATACAGCTGGTGCAAAGGAAGGATACTTTATCCAATTAAAAAAGCGTAAAACTACGCAAAATTTTTACGTAGTTTTACGTACGCAAAAGTAGACACTATTTGCAACCAATTGATTTTCTATTGTTTATGCAGCGATAGTGATTTTAAAAAAAAACTTGCTGCCTTATTATTATTCTTATTTTTGAGCAATCTAATAAATAAATAGTATGCCTAACCCAAACATTACACCAAACACAGGCGGTCAAATTTCACTTCCTTCAGCCATTCAATGGACCACCAATTTCAGAAACCAGAATCCAACAGCTGTTAAAGCACACTTTTTTGGTAATGTAATTATCAACGAAATTTTAAATCAACCAGGCTGTATCGGTTTGCGTTTATATAATGCCATAGATGACAACAACCAACCTCAAATATTACTAGTAGGTGTAGACAATAACAACAATGATATGACCAATGGAATAATTGCAGACATGAGTCAACCATGCCCTACACAATGCAGTGGTAATAATGTTTTATGGATGTAAAACTGGATAATAATGTTTAAGTACTTTAATTTATAATGAACGCCCCTCATGAATTATTATAAATTATTGGTCACCATTTCTATGGCCTCCATTATACTGCCTAACATAGGTGGCATACTCGCTTATAGAAAGCTCGATATAGAAGGCAAAAAGATATTACTTTTTTTTGGTGTATTTATGATTGTAGATTTCACCATTTCGTGGCTGGCCAATCACAATATTAACAACATGCCAATGTTTAATATTTTTAGTATTTTGGAATATGGGTTTTATGCTTACTTATTTTACTCAAATATAAATAACCGCAATTGGCGAAAAGGGATTTATTACTCCATCTGGTTCTTTTCAGCATTTACCATATTTGCTGTCATATTTATACGATCTATCTATGAATTTAATTCAGAGGTTCGAGTGGTTGAATCACTTTTTCTGGTATTTTGTTCTCTGCTTTATTTCAGCCAATTGTCTAACACACTCATTTTCGAAAGAACAAAAATATTTAAGATTCCAATGTTCTGGATTAGTATTGGGGTGCTTTTCTACTTTGCAGGCAATTTTTTCCTATTCCTTTTTTTCAGAGAAATTTCTCAAATAAGTCCAACTATTTGGTCTTTGCACTCAGTAGTTAATATTATTACCAACTCACTTTTTATGATCTCATTCTTATGCAGACTCAAGTAAATATACTTTTTGTAGTGCTAGCTAGCGCCATATTTGCACTTTTATTGGTGGCTTTTATTGTTATATTTTTAAACATTACACAAAAACGCAGTTTTAAATACAATGAAAATTTACTTCGCATAAAACAAGAATACGATAGTGCGATACTAAATTCTCAAATTGAAGTGCAAGCCCAAACTTTAAAAGAAATATCAGAAGAACTTCACGACAATGTTGGTCAGATATTAAGTTCTGTTATTTTGCACATTAAGGTTATTGGAGAGAAGGCCCCCGTAAATATTCAAAAGCAGATTGAAGACACCAAATCTTTAGTCACTGAAATTAAAGAGCAAGTAAGACATATATCAAGAAGTATTTCACCGCAACATATAGAGAACTTTGGATTATTCAACGCGATAACTTATCAAGCGGATAGAATCAATAGAATTGGAGCTATTAAAATAGAATTAAAAACAGAAGGCAAAGAAAAAAAATACAATCCAAGAATTGAATTGGTGCTTTTTCGCATGGTTCAAGAGCTTATTAACAATGCTATTAAACACAGTGAATGTGAAAATATTTACGTGAAGCTTAATTATGTAAATGAGGTGCTAACCATTTCGGTAAAAGATGATGGCAAAGGTTTTGACGAAACTGAAATATTGCGAGATAGACAATTTCGAGATGGCACCGGTTTACATTCTCTTGAGAACAAGGCTAAATTTATAAACTGCAGTATAACCTTTAACAGCGGCGAGAAGGGAACCAAAGTAACAATTATTAAAGACTTCGAAAATGAATATTATTAATATTGGCATTGCCGATGATCATAGATTATTTCGAAAAGGCCTGATAGCATTACTTTCACTATATGATGATTTAAATATTATCTGGGAAGCTTGTGATGGAAAAGATTTATTACAAAAAGCAGATGAACAGCTACCCGATATTTTGTTAGTCGACGTTAATATGCCCAAAATATCTGGAATCGAAGCTACCAAAAAACTAATTCAAAAATACCCTAAATTAAAGATTATTGCTTTGAGCATGTTTGAAGACAATGGCCATATTATAGCAATGATTGAAAGTGGCGCTAAAGGTTATCTAATCAAAGATTCTGAACCTTCGGATATCTATATATCCATTATTGAACTTTACAATAAAGGTTTTATTAACTCAAGTTTAGTTGCGAATGCACTTCAAAATAAAATGGAGGCAAGTGGCGCAGAAAGTGCCATGTTTGCATCCTTGAACGACAAAGACAAACAGTATCTAAAGTTAATTGCGGAAGGTCAATCTGCCAAAGAAATTGCGGCTAGTTTCAATACCAGTTCCCGCACAGTGGAAGGTTATATTGAAAAAATAATGACTAAACTTAATGCGAAAAACCGAATACAATTAGCCACCTATGCGGTTAAACACGGCCTAACAGAAGCCTAATAGCCTTCAATTTTTCAATAATTGCAATTTACAAAAAGCAACGTTCATTGCATCTATTTTTTACCTAATTTTGCACCTTAATTATGTTAAAAGGTAAAACAACATTAATAACTGGAGCCAGCAGAGGAATTGGCAAAGGCATAGCAGAAGTATTTGCTAAAAATGGCTCTAACATTGCATTCACCTATGCAAGTTCTGTCGAAAAAGCGAAGGCTTTCGAAGCTGAATTATCTTCGAAATATGGTGTAAAAGCTATCGGTTATCAAAGTAACGCTGCAGATTTTGCCTCTTCTCAAGAATTAGCAGATAAGGTCATTGCCGACTTTGGAACCATCGATGTATTGATTAATAATGCAGGCATTACGCGCGATACATTATTAATGCGAATGAGCGAGGACCAGTGGGATGAGGTCATGGATACCAATTTAAAATCAGCTTTTAATTTAACGAAAGCCTGTTTAAAAGTATTCCTTAAAAATAAAGCTGGGAGCATAATAAATATGACAAGTATTGTAGGAATTACTGGAAATGCTGGCCAAGCGAATTATGCAGCCAGTAAAGCTGGATTAATAGGATTTACAAAATCTATTGCCAAAGAACTTGGCAGTCGAAATGTAAGATGTAACGCCGTTGCGCCCGGTTTCATAGAAACAGAGATGACAGCAGAATTAAAAGAAGAAGTGCGCACTGCATGGATAGATACAATTCCGCTTAAAAGAGGTGGCACAACCGAAGATGTAGCGAATTTATGTTTGTTTCTCGCTAGTGATATGAGCACTTATATCACCGGACAAACGATCAATATTTGTGGCGGTATGGTAATGTAAGCATGTCACTAGACCAAGTAGATATAGATACAGAGAACATCGGAGAAGACAAAGAAATGTCTTTCTTCGATCATGTCGATGAATTGCGCAAACATTTAATGAGAGCCGCGTTGGGGATTGTTTTTTTTACAATCGTGGCCTTCGTTTATATTGATTATATTTTCCATAAAATTATTCTAGGCCCCCTTCAAAAGGATTTCTTCACTTATCGCAAACTGTGCGAATGGTCGCAAGCTTTTTACCATAATGATCAACTCTGTGTTGGTGATTTTGATATTAAATTGCAGAATACAGAAATGGCTGGGCAGTTTATGATGTCGTTCAAATTGGCATTCCTATTAGGAATTATCATGGCAATGCCTTTTATATTGTGGCAAATTTGGCGTTTTATCAAACCCGCCCTTAGCAATAAGGAAATGAAAAACACCCGTGGTTTTGTTTTTTACACCACAACATTATTTCTTCTTGGAGTTGCCTTTGGATATTTTATCCTTTGCCCTATATCCATCAATTTCTTTGCCCGTTATACTTTAAGTTCATTGGTTAAAAACGAAATTAACATTCAAAGCATCGTCTCATTTATGAGTGTTTTGGTTTTAGGAACAGGCTTAATATTTGAACTTCCAGTGCTCATGTATTTCCTAGCAAGAATCGGCATTATCTCTTCAGACTTCCTTAAAAAATATAGAAAATACGCTTTTATTGTTATTCTAATTATTGCAGCAATTGTAACTCCGCCAGACATTGTGAGCCAAATTATTCTAACCATACCGCTTTACACTTTATTTGAAATGGGTGTTATTATAACTAAACGTGTTGAAAAGCAAAAAAAACAAGATGAACAACAATTTACCTAATATCGTTATTGGTAGCGATCACGCTGGCTTTGAACAGAAAGAATCTGTTAAATTATCACTCGAATCTTTAGGTTATTCTATAAAAGATTATGGGCCCTATAATATGGATTCTGTTGACTACCCAGATTACGCACATAAGGTTGCAGAAGCTGTTTTATCTGGCGAAAACACGCTTGGAATTTTATTATGTGGAAGTGGCAATGGAGTTTGTCTAACTGCTAATAAACATGCTGGCATAAGAGCTGCTTTGTGTTGGCTACCCGAACTTGGCGCCCTTGCAAGACAGCATAACAATGCTAATATTTTATGCCTCCCTGCTAGATACATTAATGGTGAATTAGCCAACGAGATCGTTTCGGCTTATTTAAATGCAAGCTTTGAAGGCGGTAGGCATGAAAAGCGCGTAGAGAAAATAGATTTGTAAAAAGTTTGTCAAATTTCCTTTAGAATTCCAACTGTTTTGAAACGTTCAAACACTGACTTTGTGTGAGGTGCATTTTCAAGTTCTAGGGTTAAATCTTGGCCGGCCCAATGCTCATAATGCTTACCCCCACGCCATAGTCGACTATCACTTACATCGTAAATTTTTCCTTTAAAAGCCACCCAAATCTCAGGTTTATCTTGACCATTTCTCAGAGCAAGCTGTTGTAAAGTAAAGTGGGGTAAATCCATAACATCAAATAAATTGAATTATATTTGAACTACCAATTTATATTTATTGAAAATACGCTTATTTCTTGTTATGGTGATTCTGTATATTCTAGCAGCCTTCGGTTGGTGGTTATATTCTTTAATTGACTTTACGAACAAAGAACATGCTTATGAAATTAGCTCCATAAAATACAAATCGGCCCACATCAAAGAAGAATTAGTTAATTTTTTGTACAAGAACGAGAACTCAGAAATCGGATATTTTATGACCTTCGAATCCAATAAAAATGAGTTTACAAAATTGTTAAATAATTTACAAAAAGAACAAAAATGTTTGGTCGATTTGACCATCAATGCTGGTAAAAACAACTTCAACGACCTATTGACTATTTCGCCAAACCGAAGCGAATTTACAAAAATAAATAAGCGTTACGAAACCAAATTAAGAGCCTTTTATTCCGAGGCAATTGTCTTTACACTTGCCGTAATTCTCGGTGTACTATGGGTCTTCTCTCGCTTAGAATCCTTGTTAAATTTAAATCGCATGCAAAATAACTTCCTGCTTTCGGTTACCCACGAACTAAAGACACCATTGGCTGCAATAAAACTTAGTGCTCAAACCCTTTCTCAGAGAAAACTAAATGAAGCTATACTGCCACAAGTAATTAATCAAACAGTGCAAAATGCCGACCGCCTCAATGATTTGATAGACAACGTGCTTTTGGCAACAAAAATTGATGGCAAAAGCTATCATTACAACTTTGAAACAATCAATATTGTATCTGTTATTGAAAAAGCAGCTCATCAAATATTAAATCCACCTTATTTTAATGGATCTTTAAATATTGAAAACGGGACTTATTTTATTAAAGGAGATTTAATTTCGCTAAATTTAGTATTTAGCAATATTTTTCAGAACGCCATTAAATACGCTGGAGAAAACACCAATATCGACGTGAAATTCGCCATTGATAGAAAGAAACTGAAAATCATTTTATCTGATAACGGTCCTGGCGTTTTAGATATTGAAAAATCTAAAATTTTCTCCAAATTTTACAGAAGCGGAGACGAGAACACGCGCCAAACCAAAGGTACTGGTTTGGGTTTATTTCTTGTCAAACAAATTCTGATTGTGCACGATGCAAAAATTACCGTTGAAGACAATGTACCAAAAGGTGCTAAATTTATAATTACAATCAAAACAACATAACAACATGAGTAAAAGAATACTATTGGTAGAAGATGAACACAGCTTATTGGATTTGGTTAAGCTTAACCTTGAATTGGATGGCAATAAAGTTGTGGGGGTTAGAGACGGTATTGAAGCGATTAAGCGATTCAAAGACGAGCAGTTTGATTTAGTTGTATTAGACATCATGATACCCGGTATTGATGGACTCAATGTATGTGAAAATATTAGACTAAAAAACACCGAAGTGCCTATCCTATTTCTATCTGCCAAAAATTCGGCAGAAGATAGAATTGCTGGCCTTAAAAAAGGCGCTGACGACTACTTAACGAAACCATTTAATCTTGAAGAACTACAATTGCGTGTTCAAAATCTATTGGCTCGCAAAGGAAATGCAGCCGCTAATGTTAGCCATTCTATTAAAGATTTTACATTTGGTGCCAATTACGTAAACTTCGAAACCTATGAAGCCAGAACGCAAAACAGCAAGTTTACACTTACAAAAAAAGAAGCTTTGCTGCTTAAGTTATTAATAGAGCATAAAAACGAAGTGGTGAGCCGTGAAAAAATTCTTCAAACAGTATGGGGCTATGCAGTCTATCCTTCAACCAGAACCATTGATAATTTTATTCTTTCATTCAGAAAATACTTTGAATCAGACCCTAAAAACCCACAATATATAAATGCCATTAGAGGCGTTGGCTATCGTTTTGAAATTTAAAAATTTAATACTTCTTGACAATTGTCATTTTTATGTCAATATCCCGACCCGAGTTCTGTTAAAATAGTAGTAATGACGTAATTTTGCACCACTATATAAAAATCAGTATAATGAAACAAAAATTAATAATTTTCTTACTTGTTGTTTGCTCAACAAAACTATTTTCACAATGTGTCACCTCAGATAGCACTGTAATGGGACCAGCTTACGCTAACGACGTCTTTTATTCACTGCAAAACGGCACTGTTAAAACGGAATCGAATAACAATTGGAACCTCGCCTTCTCGGTGCAAGGCAGTCAATTCCCTCTGAAACCAGAAACAGGTGTCGCTATAAGAGTAAACAGTGTAAAAGGCAATACACTTGTAAAATTAAACGGCGCTAATACAGCCAATTGGAGAAAAATTGACACAACTGGCCTATTTACACTACCTGAAAGACTAGATTCTTTCAAAACTTGGGATATCAGTGCATTCACCAAAGGCTACAACTATACAAAAGCGCCTTTCAATTTTATATGGGGCAATTACAATAACACGACCCATGATGTCGAAGGCAATAACGTTTTTGTGCTTTACAATAAAAATGCTGGCATGTATAAAAAAATATTTATCAAATCTCTGGGTTACGATACATTATGGAATGTCATTATTTCTAATATTGACAACAGCGATTCCACTAATTTAATTTTTAGTAAAGGTCAATACCCTAACCGCTTGTTTGTATACTACGACCTAATCAATAAGCAGTTAATAAACAGAGAACCTGCCAAAAACACTTGGGATTTAGTTTGGACCAGATATAAAGATGTAGTTACAATTTTCAACGTAACAGCACCCTATCCTGTTACTGGTGTGCTTTCAAATAAAAACACCAAAATTGCAAAAAACCTAGGTAAAAAATGTAACGAAATATGGTTAACAAATGTTAACGCACCATTTATTTCAGACATAGACAACATTGGATGGGATTGGAAAATAGCGCCTCAAGGCCCAGGCCCATTTGTTATTGTAGATACCTTTGTATACTTTATCAAGAACATTGCTAACAAAGACTATAAAGTGTCTTTCAACGGCTTCATTGGTTCTTCTGCAGGTAAAAGTTATTTTTCTGTAACACCAGTCAGTGCCTCTTTAAAAAACATCAATAACAATGTTAGCAATATTTATCCGAATCCAGCAAATGGCTCAGTTAATATTAGCAGCAATGAAACAATTTCAAACATCGAACTAATTGATATCACAGGCGCCTCAACAAAGCTTATAGCAAACAACAACATGATAGACATTTCAAACTTGGCTAGCGGTATTTACATTTTAAATATCCAAACCAAGTCAGGCATTTCATCGCATAAACTAGTAAAAGAATAATTCTTTGACCCGTTTTACAACATATCTATTTCTGTCTTTTGCATTGTTATTTTATAACAATGCAAAAGCGCAGATTGATGATACAGCTGTATTACAACTGGTTGTATTTACGGGCGAAATTGCCCCTACTACTTCTTCAAAAACTGTACAGAATGTGAAAATAATCACATTCAAAAACATTGAGAGACAAGGCGCAATTAATTTACGAGATGTGCTTATTAAAGAGCTTAATATTCGAATCGACAACGATAATATCCTTGGCAGTTCAATGAGTTTGCAAGGTATTAGTGGCCAAAATATAAAGATACTATTAGATGGTGTTCCAATGATTGGCCGAGAGAATGGCAATATCGACTTGAGTCAAATTAACCTGACGAATATCGACCGAATAGAAATTATTGAAGGACCCCTTTCTGTAATTTATGGAACCGATGCTTTAGGAGGTGTTATTAATTTAATTTCTAAAAAGGTTCTGCTAAGTAAAGAAAAACAGTCGCAATTAAGTGGCAACACTTATTACGAAAGCATAGGCCAATACAATATCGGTGGCGGAGGTGTTGTTAATGTGAACAAATTGATGGATTTTTCGGCCAATGTTAATCGCAATTTTTTTGCAGGCTATAATCCCGACAAAAACAGCAGAACAATGCTTTGGAAACCTAAGCAACAAGTATTTGGCAATTTTAGTATTTTAAACGAAAAAGGAAAACTTAGAATTCGTTTCAAAACAGATATTTTCAATGAGAAAATTGAGAACAAAGGAGAACCAGTGATTAACCATGTTGAGGCTTATGCAAAAGACCAATATTATATCACTAACAGGATGATAAGCTCATTAAGTCTCGATTATAAAAGAGACTCCAACACCTATGAGAATCTACTTACCTCATTTAGTTTTTACAGCAGGGATATGATTACCTATCTCAAAGACCTTGTGGATCCTGGATTACCTCCTACCCTAGTTGACAATAAAGAATCACAGAGCAGAAACTACTTTCTTAATTTCATGACCAGAGGTAGTTATAACAAACAATACAATAAAAATTTTAACTATCAATATGGGTTTGATATTAATCTAAACAGTGCCTTTGGAACCAGAATAGAAAATGATAAAGGCAAAATGAATGATTATGCAGCATTTGCCTGTGTAGAAATTAAACACCTTAAAAACTTTAATATTAAACCAGGTGTGAGGGCCACTTACAATTCCCGCTACCCTGCTCCATTTATTCCATCCATTCAAGTACAATATGCTGGAGTTAAAAATCTAACAGTTCGCTACTCGTATGGCAAAGGATTTAGAGCACCTTCGTTAAAAGAATTGTATCTTAATTTTGTAGACTACAATCACAATATACAAGGAAACACAGAGCTAAAATCAGAAATATCAAACAATCACAATTTCACATTGCGATATAAAATAAAATTAAACAGAAGAGCGCAAATATTTCTAGACAACGGCAATTTCTATAACCATATTTACAATCAAATTTCACTGGTTTCTCTTAATGCGAATATCAATGAATACACATACATGAACATCGACAATTTCAAATCTATTGGCACCAATTTCAATGCGTCTTTGCAGTATAAAAATTTGAATATTTCCTCAGGATTTGCACTAACAGGAATTTACAACAATGCCTTTAAATATGTGAATGAGTATAAATACAATTATTCACCTGAAATTCGTTCCCAAGTTTCATATGGCATAGGCAAAAAAAACATAAAATCGAGAACAACGCTTTCCCTTTTTTATAAATACAATGGCAAACGCATAGGCTATTCACTGAGTGACACCCGCGCAGTGGTTCAGACAAAAATAATGGATTACTCCATGTTGGATTTTACAATTAATCAGCCACTATACAAAAAGAAATTTAATCTTACAGTAGGTTGCAAAAACATTTTCAATGTTACCAATATTAATTCAACAGGAAGTTTAACCTTCCACTCTTCAGGCTCTAATTCAATGCCAGTATCCATCGGGCGATCACTCTTCTTTCAGCTCAATTTTATACTCTAAAAAATGAAATACACTCTAGGCTTATTATTGCTCGTCTTATTAGGCACATCCTGCTTTAAAAAAGATGATGCAGTAACCTTACCTCCTGGCTATACTGAAATAAGTTCGTGCTTTATGGGGACCGATGCAGATCATTATTCGAAACAAATGTACTTTGATTTGAGTACTAATAAATTTTACGAAAATCAATTACAAGATTGGGACATTTGTTTTCAGTCTTCAGATGATGGATTTGGTGTTTTTATCAATGGAGGCAACGGTATTACAGTTAGAAAAGCGGAACTTTACAATTTAAACGAGTCGAAAACTAATGATGTCGACAATTATATTTTGCTTCAAAACGAATTGGTTGATGCAAGCAATGGAAATCCAGATCAAAGTGCCATGGGTGATTGGAAAACCTATAAAAAACCTTCAGGTACGGGCGATACAATTCATGGTATTTATTTTATCGAACTTGGGTATATTACTAGTCGCGATAGATTTAAAAAATTACAAATAATAAGCGTTAATGACTCTTTTTTTAATGTTAAAATATGTGCGTTGGATTCAAACAACGCGTCAATCATAAAAATACCGAAAAACAAAACACAAAATTTTACTTATTACAGTTTTAAAAACAAAGGCAGTATCGTTAATTTAGCCGAGCCTCCTAAAAATGAATGGGATTTTGTATTTACTAAATATAGAACCACTATCCCCAATCCTCCAACAACCATATTGTACACTTTAACAGGTGTTTTAAACAATCCAAACAACGTGGCAGTTTATATGGAAAAAGTTGTTAAGTTCGATGATATAAATGCCAATTCAATTAGCAATCTTAATTTCAATACAGACCGCGATGCCATTGGTTACGACAATTGGAAAACATTCGATTATATCAATGGTGCTAAAGGCAGATATACAGTGCACCCTGAAATCACCTACATTATTCGCGATACAGACAATAAATTTTACAAATTGCGTTTTCTCGATTTCTATGACAAGGCTGATAGAACCGGTAATCCTAAATTCGAATTCATACGAATTAAATAAGCATTAATATCGCGTTTAATGGATTGGAGTATTGATACGAAATGGCAACAAAAAGCCAAGGAAAAAAGGAAAACGTACCAACGCTATTTAAATACTGCTAAACCTGCTGAAATTATCAAACAATTGCCCATTCTTCACGATGAAGCCTTTGCTAAAATAAATTGCTTAGATTGTGCCAATTGTTGCAAAAACCACAGTCCTACGTTTAAGAGCACCGACTTAAAGCGCATTAGTAAACACCTTAGAATTAAAGAAACGGATTTAATCGAACAATATTTAAAACTAGATGAGGACAATGATTTTGTTTTAAAACAATCACCCTGCACTTTTTTAAATTCAGATAATACTTGTAAAATATATGAAGTGCGTCCATCCGACTGCGCACGTTATCCTTACACCGATGAGGATGTATTTATAAAAAGAAAAAATCTGACCCTTACCAATTCTAGTGTTTGCCCTGCAGTGCACTACATACTTGAAAAACTAACCACTTTATAATTTATTTTACAATAAATTTTTGTGTGCTTACTTGATCCCCCTGGGTTACAACTATGCTATACATGCCCGAAGATAATTGTTCTAAATTAAATGCCGTAAATAAAGCACTTACTTCTTTCATGAAAACTTGTTTTCCTGCAGCATCGAAAATCGCAATTTGCGAAGTTACATTGTTGATATAATCAATAGAAAAATTTGTTATTGCATCTGATGGATTTGGAAAAACGCGTATCTGAATTGGGGCATCTCCTTGATTGAAAACTGAAGGCACATCCATTGAAAAAGTGGTATAGAAATTATGCATTATTTTAGTACCGAAATCTGCACCAAAATTTTTCAATACAGCGTTGGTTATTCCATTCCTTATAACAATTGAACCATTGCCGTCGGTAGAATTCGCCCACCAACTTAAACCATCTTTGTTCAATGGATTATTAGCAGGTCCAGGACCGTCATCAAACAATTCAAATTTATAGCAAATATTATTTTCTAATTGCACTGTATCGCGGTAAACTTTGTTGTTCACTAAATTATCTTTAAACTTAACAATGTTACCCTTGGAATCTGTAATTCTATAGTAGTTTTCGCTAGCGGCATTGTTTGTGCTTAGTACCACGATTATTTTATTAGGCCAAGTTACTGTATTCGTAATTTTCGAATACATCACGTTATTTTCGTCGTTTTCATCCGTTTGGTTATTGACCTTTAATATTTTTGCATAAAACGTATTCCCCGGTCCGCTCCAATCGTATATAGCTTCTAAATTAACGGCACTGTCTTGCATAGAGGGAATATTGCATTGCACTTCTATGTATTGAATTTTACCACCTAACTTCCCGTATTCAAAATAAATCTTGCGAATGGTTTCGGTCCCCATATTTTTTATCCGAATGATAGGTGCCCCACACTCCGGATTTAAACGCAAATAATCCAAATGCGAAGAAGGAGCAAGAATATCATCAATAGCCGCATCTATTACTTTTCTATTGTCCTTAAAATACATAGCATACGCACTGATATAATAATTGGCACTACTGCCAGCCGTATTGGTATAATCTTCCATATTCAATGAATACGTATGTTGTGAATTTTCACTTAATTTCAAATCGAAATCAGCAGGTTTTACTGGAGCACCTGGACACCAACCTGCCCTATCATATAGCCATGTACCTGCTTGCGGATACAAAGAATTTAAACCACAATCGCTTCTCCAAACATGTCTACTATTTGTTGTATTATTATCGATACTAATGGTTCTCACTTTATCGCAAAACTCCGAACAATTTTCGGTTGTATTAAAACCATGCCCAGTTTGAATGGTTTTAAAACGCACCATATCTGCTCCACTTTTTACTGTAAAATTTTTATCTGGCAAAGCATTTTTGAAAGGGCTATTGATATTACCATAAGGAGCCGAAACTTCAAAAAATCGGGTAACTCCTTTTGGCTCCAAAACAGGTGTTCCTTCAATGCATTTAAAATCGAGGGTAACTGTCCAACCTCTATCATTGTTAGCTTCATAACCTGTATGCTTATAAATAATTTCTAAAGAATCGTGCAATAGAAATGCATAATCGGTAAGATCGTAATACCAACCATGCTTCCAATTACTGGCGGCATTCCATTGGTTGCCATAAGGCGTAATAAAACGACTTAATTCATAGTATAAGCTATCGCACTTAACACCACCTTTGCGACCTAAGTATATACTGTTGATATAATCCCATTCGCCACAATTCAAACCTGGGGCACAACCGAATTCCATGTATAAGTATACTTTGCGATATTTTATACTATCTGCTGGAAATACACCCCAAGCTGGATAGGTCGTAGAACCTATACTAGGATTAGTTTTAATAACCACTTTGCTATGCGTAATTACTCGGGTGGTATCACCCTTTGACGCAAACAAGGTATTCATGAAACAGATTACGAAAAGAATAAGTGTAAATTTTTTATACATTTTGAAAAATTATTTATTATTATTGATTGTTATAGATTGCAATTGTATAATCTCCTCTGTCTACCCAATGGGTAGTAGTTTTACGAACAAGTAATTTGAAGACTAGAATTGGAATGGCAATGGTGCTAAAAAAAACAAGACCAACAGCAGTGAAAACAGGGTTTATACGCCTTTTTTGACCACGGAGTTTAACTTTGATGGATGAAATATTTTTTATGTTAAAAGTATCTAACCCAATTTCATTAAACCTATTAAGCAATAAAAACTGACTGTCATTTACAATGTATACTTTCGAATTAAAAATCTCTGATTCTCCGACCTTAAAATTAAACCGAGCATAATTATTCACTGTATATGTTTGGCTATTGTTGAGTTTAACTTGAATAAATGGATTGCTCGCTTGTCCGAATATTGCATTCATAGTGCAAAAAAACAACACCGCTAAAATTACAATTGATTTATTCATACAGCTTCTTTTCACCCGCATTAATTGGAATATCAAGTATATTCTCAGAAGGCACTAAAGGACAACTATAATCATGGTTGTAATGACAATATGGGTTGTAGGCATAATTAAAATCCAATAACAACATCGTCTTTTCACCATGATAATCAATATCCATATACCGCCCACCACCATAGCTTTCAATATTTGAAGTAGCATCTTTAAATGGCACAAATAAACTTTCTGGATTATTGATATTCTCTACATATCCATATAACATAGAATTTTTACCATCTTTTACAAAATTCAATTTGCAAAATTTGTAATATTCTGGAGCGCGAGAGTCTGTTGTTTTAAATATAACTTTCTCCGGTTTCAATAATTCTAGCTTAGCCTTGAAAATAAATGTGCTATCCGGCGGAAAATAATTTAAGCCTTTAAAACTTTCCACGTTGGCTTTCTCAATTATTCCATTTTTAACGGTTGATTCGTCTTTGTGCTTTCGCATGGCCTCCATGGCTTCACGATATGAAGAAAACACAGGAATTGAAGGCAGTTTTTCCTCAAGAACCAATGTGGAGTCTTTTCTAACTTCTTGATTTTTCATGGCATTATTGCATGAAAAAAAAACAGAAATAAGGCTAGTAAATAGAGTAAAATAAAGAAATAAACGCATCAATTAATTTTTAATTTTTTGTAATACAATAATACAAAGAAACTTTACAAAAATCAATTGATAAATTTAGAGCTTGCGATAAAAATTTAATTTAGCTTCTTTTGGCTAGCTTTTTCTTCTGAACTAAATTCAATGAATTAATTTTCTTGTATTGCGTAACCTTGGCTTTTGGAACTTGTATCTTAAGTTTCTGTCCTTTAAAAATAGACTCTCGTTTCATGCCATTCCACTTCTTTATATCGCTAACCCTACAGTCAAACAAATCGGCAATCAGCAATAGACCATCACCTTTTTTAACAATGTATGTAATGGTTACTTTAGACTTTTCGACGACCTTAGGCTTTGTTGGTTCGTCCTCTGTGTCATCCGATTCAACAACTGGCTGATCGATTGGCGGTTTTACATAAATTCGTTCTCCCAGATTCAATGAATCTTTCAGCAAGGTATCAGAAAAAACAAAAGTTGGCGGAAATAAAATATTTAATTTTTCATGGTACTCTGCAATTTTGTCCTTAGGTAATTTTAAACCAATCACATTGTAACTTGTTGGCGCTATTGAAATACGCAATTCGGAATTGCATTGTTTCAAAACTTCTTCGGAAATATTAAGTTGATAAGATAACGAAGACAGGCTTATTTCATGCTGAACTTGCACTGTATCTGTTTCGGGTAATCTGTACTTAATTGGTACGATGCGGTGTTCTGCATAAAAATTCCAGATATACAAAAAAGCAAAATAATTAACAGCGGTGTTTTGAAACTCAATGTCAAGTTTGTTGTGAATGACCCCATAGTCTAATGAATTATTGGCCTTATGGATGGCCATGTTCATATTTATTGGACCACATCTAAAAGCAACTAAACTTTTTAGCCAATCTTGATAAATTAAATTTAAATCCTTAAAATAAGTAGCTGCTACTTTCGAACTCTTGTTTGCATTTCTTCTTTCATCAACATAACTATTGGTTGTTAAATCATACTTTTTAGCTATCGCGTAAGTCAGTGCCCACATGCCACTTGCTCCATCTAAATCTACAAAAGTCGGATTGCTTTCGCTGTTCGCAGCACATGCCAAAAACAATTGTTTTGGCACACCGTTTTCTTCAAATAAGTGTGCATTTAAGTTATAATAATATTGGGTTTTACCAATTAGAATGGCCGTTGAATTATTTAAATTCTTAATGTAAACACCAATCTGACGTCTTACATTTTCATTATAAAATACTGAAACTTGAGAGTTTGTTTTTAAAAGTTTTTGAAAATAAGGGTCCTTTATAAAACTTGAATCAGAAGGATTAGCAATGCCTGCTATAACATTGAATATAAATACCAAACAAATAAAAAACCGCTGCATCATAACTTAAATAGAATCTCCAAAATTAACATTTTATTATGACAAATGCCGTTTGTTGGCAATCTGTGCAGATTTTAAAATAGTGTCGTATCTGAACATCACAACTTCTATTTTGGCAATGACCACAAGCGCTCATACAAAGGCTTGAAATACAATTGTTGTAAAACCACTAACAAAAAGAAACCAATATATACGGCAAATGTGAAAAATGAATCGGCCTCAGAGGAATTAATATACTCACTAGGACACACCTGAATGTTATTACTATCCGCATACCAATGATACATTTGATGGTTATACAATATATACAAGGACACAGCGATTAGTGGTAAAAAAGGCACCAATATATTAAATATAGAAACGGCAAACGCATTAACTATTCGGTATCGTTTCTGATAAAAGACCCTAATGGACAATAGAAACAGAACAAGCGTCCACAAGACCGCAATAACCCCTAAAGCAATGATATTGATTCCAACATTGAGATATTCATTAAAAAAAACACCAAACACAATTGAATTAACTATAACTAATAGGATACATATACCAATGGTAATTAAAAAAAATTTCAACGACGTGTTTCTGAAAATAGTTAGAATTAAGAGTGTTAAAGGCAACAATACAATTAACCAAATGAAGTAGAAATAACGGTCTAATAAAAAATCGAATCGACTAATCACTGTAAAATCAGTGTCTATAATTGAATGAGCCGCATTGTTTATCGACGTATTAATATCCTCGAAGGTTAGGTCTCTTTGATAGGCCAAGGTATCATCTATTAAGGCTGTTATTTTTTGAACCGAGTAGGGATGTGACAGTCCTATACTTTTTAAAACGGTTAAATAACTTTCCACCCCTTGCCGAATACTATCTTTTCCTTGTATTCCGTAAAAACGTTCTTGCACAGCCGAATAAATCAAATAATTTGAATCTAATTTATGATACGAGTCGTAACCATAATAATTACTAGGACAGCTTAATTTATAGGAGATCGCATTTAAATGCATGGAATCCATAGGTAAATAAATCGCTTGCAAATCATATTCATTCTGAGGAAAAAATCCCGCATTTACATTGAGTATATTAACCTTTTCATGGTCATTACCCTTTTGAATTTTAAAATGTGAATCAAGCAACTTTACCGCAGGCATTACTAAAATGCATGAAGAAATTAATAACATACAGAGATATTGCGACAACATATTGACCCATTCGCGACCCCATACCCTATTGCCATGCTGTTTAGTGCTGTTATGTCGAAACAAAAAAAACAACCAGATAATCAGAGCAGCCAACATGCATAAAATTGAGAGCAACCAATAGAATCCCAGAAAATCATTGTTGATTAATTCATTCGATACCAACAATCCAAAGACAACCATGGCGAGCCATACAAAAAGAGAATACCAAGCCACAAAATGAATCCGACTGTTCCATATTAATGGGAAATTTAGCAATAAATAGCGGTCTACTTTTACGAGGAAATTTGGCATTAAAAACTTTTTTAACATTGAATAATATGGATTAGAATAAACGCTTGGTTGAATTGGTGATGTCTCTATAATATTGAATATCTATATCCGCATCCAATATTCTTTTTAATAGTATTTTGGCGCTTAATATTTTAGAGGTTGTTAGGGTGTAAAAATTATTTTCCGCTTTTAATTCTCCATTTAAGCCATTGGCTATTTTTTTTATCTCTTCGAATGGATTTGAGGAAATAAACTCAATGATAATCGTTTCTAAATTATTTGGTGTTGAAGCAGATTGGTACAAACAATGGCCATCTTTAATAAAAAATAGATCATCCGAAACCTGCTCAACTTCGTGTAATAATTGCGAGCTTAGAATAACCGCCATTGGATGACCCTCTGTCATGGCCATGTATTTTAAATCTTGCAAAAATGTTTGCTGTGCCTTAACATCTAAGTTTGCCAAAGGCTCGTCGAGTACCAATATACTTGGTCGTTTTAGAAGCACCTTTGCCAATTCAAATCGTGTCCGATAACCGCCCGAAATTTGCGACCAAGTAAATTGCCTATACTCATAAAGACCTAAACGTTTAAGCATTATTTCAACCCTAAATTCTATTTCTTCAGGGTGAAATCCTAAAGTAGCGAGGGCAAACTTTAAATTATCTTCGAGCACACCAAACCAAGCGGGTATGCGTTGGGGAATATATCCGATATGCTGTTTAATAGTGTAAGGATCTTGATTCTTCGCAGCAATTAATGGATATTCAATAAAACCTGTACTAGCTAATAAATCGCCTGACAACATGCTAAGAAGGGTCGTTTTGCCATTCCCATTTCTGCCAACAACACCTGTTAAACTGCCTGCCTTTAATTCAAAACTAATTGATTTGAATTGAAATGACCCAACTGCATATTGCTTACTTATACCATTGGCCTTTAGCACTAATTCTGAATGTTCAACACGCATAGGCTCTTCAAATTTTTGTGTAATATTTAAATATTCGTGAATATTTAATTCTATCAAATCAACTGATTCTTTATTATTTAACAAATCTGCCATTTTGCGCACAATCTCATTCAAATCACTTTTGTAAGTTGAACTCAAAGCATGGTCGATACTCCTTTTCAAGGCCACTTCGTGGTTGCCATTATTTAATTCAGATAGCAGTCTGCTCCTAAGTTTTTCACTCATTAATTATCGCATTAATTTTTTAATGGTAACGAACTTAATGATTTTTTAGTATCCGGATTAAATTCTATTACTCAAAATTGACCAAGCCTGTTAAAACCAAGACAAAAGTCTTTGTATTGTCAAGAATTACATTATTTTTCATACTTAATTTGAAACAAAGCTTTAAAGTGTTATTTTCGCACCCTTAAATAAAATCTGATTTAACGTAACAAAATGAAAAATAAAGGTTTAGTAATTTTTATTACAATTGTCTTAGCGCTTACATGCATCTATCAATTGTCTTTTACATGGAAGGCTCGAAGCTTCGAAGCCAAAGCCAAAGCATTTGCCACCAAAGGCGGGGTATATGACGGTGAGAAATACCGTACTTACTTGGATTCTCTAGGAAGAAAGCCATTGCTGGACATAGGTATCACCAAAAAGGATTATTTCCAATGTAAAGACGCCGAGCTTAAGCTAGGACTGGATTTACAAGGTGGAATGAACGTTATTTTGGAAGTTTCAAAAGGTGAAGTTATAAAAACTTTAGCTGGGCAAGCCCAAAAAAATCCTAACCTTCTAGCCGCAGTTTCTAAATCTGAGCAAGACTATCAAAAAGGTGGCGGCGATTTTGTTGACTTATTTGTAAATAATTTAAAAACAAATTACCCTAACACAACCTTAGGTAGCTTATTTGTTAATAGAGATAATCCTCAACTTAAATCAAATTCTACTGATGCTGATATCGTTGCATACCTTAAAAGAGAATTAAAAAGCAAAGCAGACAATACTAGACAGGTTATCGAAGCCCGTTTAAATTCTGGTAATATCAGTCAGCCGAACATTCAACAACTAGATGGCGGCAGAATATCTGTGGAACTTCCGGGTGTTGATAATCCTAAACGTATCAGAGCCTTGTTAGAGCAAAGCGCTCGACTTGAATTCTGGGAAGTATACGGCAATAACTCAAAAAATAATTTCGAGGGTTATAAAAAAGTATATGAGCCTATGAACGCTGCTTATGCTCAAAAATTGCGCTTAACAAAAGGTACTTCATCGGAAGATTCAGCTGAGTTAATAGCCATTGCAGCCATGACAGATTCAACGGCACGCGATAGTGCTAGAAAAGCTTTCGTAAAAGCACAAAATGCAAAAGATTCTTCTAAGTATCCATTTGCCGAAGCTGGCTTAGTTCCTTTAATGGATCAAAAAGGTAGCATCGTGGAAAGTAGTATTTTAGCAAGAGCTCCAAAAGAGCTAATGACTAAAATCAACAAAATGTTAGAAGACCCCATTGTTATAAATGCAATTCCAAAAGATGTTAAATTTGCATGGAGTGCAAAACCAGAAAGTGCCGAAATTGCTGTTTATCAACTCTATGCTTTGCGTTCTACCAAAGAAGGTAAATCGGCATTAGGAAGTGGTGAAGATAATATCATAGCAGATGCATTTGCAACCAATAGTGCTAATAGCGGTCAGGTTGAAGTTAGCATGAGTATGACCCAACAAGCCTCTAAAGATTGGAAAAACATCACTAAAAAAGCAGCGAACAACAATGATTTTATAGCCATTGTTTTGGATAATAAGGTATTCTCAGCGCCACGTGTTAACGGAGAAATACCAAATGGTAATTCATCTATCAGTGGTGGTTTTTCTGTTGAAGAAGCTACCGACTTAGCGAACGTTTTAAAAGCAGGTAAACTTCCTGCTCCAGCAACAATTATAGCAGAAGATGTGGTTGGTCCTACCTTAGGTGCCGAATCTATCAAGAAAGGTGTTAACTCTTTCATCATCGGTTTTGCTGCTGTATTGGTTTTAATGTTATTATATTATAACAGAGGTGGCTTAATTGCTACAATTGCTGTTTTTGCGAACATATTCTTTATCATTGGTATATTGGCTTCTTATGGTGCCGCATTAACCTTACCAGGTATCGCTGGTATCGTGTTAACAATCGGTATGGCCGTAGATGCGAACGTACTAATTTACGAAAGGATTAAAGAAGAAATAAGAAATGGAAGAAGCATGAAGCTTTCTGTTTCTCAAGGTTTCTCTGCAGCGTTTTCTTCTATTATAGATGGTAACCTAACAACCTTGATTGCCGCAATCATTATGACCTTCGTTGGTGCAGGTCCTGTTTATGGCTTCGCAATTATCTTAATTATTGGTATCCTTACCTCTTTATTCACCTCTATTTTTATTACAAGAATATTAATTGAAAGTAGAACTGAAAAAGGCAAAGATGTATCGTTCTCTAATAATTTTACGAAAAACTTAATGTTGAATTCTAATTTCGATTTTATTGGAAAAAGAAAACGTTTCTATGCAATCTCAAGTATTATAATTGTCATTGGTTTTGCTGTCTTAATTAAGAATGGCGGATTAAGTACTGGTATCGATTTCAAAGGCGGTTACGGTTATGTAATGCAATTGCAAACAGGTAAACAAGCTGAAGATATCAAAGCGGCCTTAGATAAAGGCTTGCCGGGAAGTAGCAATGAAGTAAAAACCATTGGTAACGAAGGCCGTTATAAAATTGTAACTACCTACAAAATCAATGAGCCAAGCATGAGTGCTGATAGTATAGAGGACGATGTAATAAGAGCCCTTGCGCCATATAACGCCAGCAAAGACAATATATTAAGTAGTTCGGAAGTTGGACCAACAGTTGCTTCGGATATCAGAACAAAATCAATGTGGGTTGTAATTGTTTCGATTATTGCAATTTTTCTTTACATTATTATTCGATTCAAAAACATTGGGTTTGCAGTTGGTGCAATTGTAGCTTTGTTACACGACGTATTGATGGTATTTGCTATCTTCGCCTTACTTGATGGTGTGGTTCCCTTCGCATTAGAATTAGATCAAAATTTTATTGGGGCTGTGCTCACAATCATCGGTTATTCAATTAACGATACCGTTGTAATTTTCGATAGAATTAGAGAAAATTTAAACGAGTTTAAATCGGAACACGATAAAGGTAAAATTATTAACAGTGCAATCAATCAAACCTTGAGTAGAACCATCATGACTTCCGTAACTGTATTTGTTGTGGTATTGGTTTTATTCTTATTTGGTGGACTTGCTTTGAAAGGTTTCTCATTAGCCCTATTAATTGGTGTAATAAGTGGTAGTTATTCAACTGTCTTTATTGCTTGTCCAATTGTGTTAGACTTATTCAAAAAAGATAAATCAATGCTAAGTTAAGTAACCTATTTAAAAAAGCCCTGTGTAAAAAATACACAGGGCTTTTTTATGCTTAATAATTATATGTCATTACAAGAAAATACAAGGCTTTAAATGCATCAATGGCATTGTATTTGCACTTTTCTGTAACAAAATATATTTATTGAATGAAACCATTTATCTTATTAGGAACTGCGTTGGTATTAGTTACCACCCCAGCTTGTGTAAGCAAGAAGAAATACAAATTACAATCGACAGAGCTCGAAAGTGTAAAGAAGAAATTTGACGATGTAAGTCGCGATTTAAATCTATGCATGTCTGAAAAAGAAAAACAAGAAGCCAAAATTAAATCGCTACAAAATGAAGTTGATGTGCTTAAATCCAATAGTAATGCCTTGGTTAATCAACTTACAAACTTGGCCGTATTAACTCAGACACAAGCAGAAAGTGTTAAAAAGTCCATAGAAAATTTAAATTCAAAAGACGCATATATCAAAGACTTACAAGTGGCTATGGCCCGCAAAGATTCTTTAAACTTAGCACTCGTTCTAAATCTAAAAGGCGCATTGAAAGATATTAACGACCAGGATATAGAAGTTAAAGTAGAAGGCAGTGCCGTTTTTATTTCGCTATCTGATAAATTATTATTTAGTAGTGGAAGTTATGATATTACCCCGCGTGCCAAAGAAGTATTAGGCAAAGTTGCCTTAATTTTAAATGCTCAGAAAGAATTGCAATTTATGGTGGAAGGACACACCGATAATAAACCAATAAAAACCTCATCAATAAAAGACAATTGGGATTTGAGTGTACTAAGAGCATCTTCTGTTGTGCGCACCTTACAAAAAGAATTTGGTGTTGAACCACAACGTATGATTGCTTGCGGCAGAAGTGAATACATGCCGATGGTTAGCAATAATACAGATGAAAATCGCTCTTTAAATAGAAGAACCAGAATTGTTATTATTCCTCAGCTAGACCAATTCTTCAAACTACTTGAAGTAAAAAAATAATTGACCCTGAATTAAAAAAACTACATTCATTGGATGCAGTTTTTTTTGTTTTATAGATTTCATAATGCTTTTGTTTATTCTTTAGTCCGCCACCTAGCAGTATGGATAAACTATAGCGGCATTTAACAATGATAATTTTGACACTAAATAATATTTATAATTGGTATTATAAGTCGTCATTTTTAGCAATAAAAAAAGGCCCTGTGTAATAATTACACAGGGCCTTTCTATTAAAGTTTATTA
>JAQSCZ010000095.1 GCA_029945665.1 bacterium
CAACCGGAATCTCTGGTCAAAGTGCAAGATGTTCAACAACCATGTCAACTTCACAGTTTACAATAATAGATGCCATCGCATTACCAGTAAAGTTATTGTCTTTCGTAGCAGAAGAAGAAATTGGATATAATACAATTAGATGGGAAGTAGCCGAGGAAGAGAATATCGAAAAGTATATTCTTGAATACAGTACCAATGGCGTTGTTTTCGGAACTGTTGATGAAATTGCATACAATCCGGCCAACTACAATACCTATGTTAGTACACACATGGCTAATCCAAATGAAAATGCCTATTATCGACTTTCAACTATTGACAGGGATGGTAACATTACAGTATTAAGTGATGTAATTACGATTAGTAAAAATATCAATTCTACACTCACCATTTATCCTAATCCTAACAATGGTACTTTTACCATAAATTTTTTCTCAACAAAGGAATTGCAAACTGAATTTACGATTACAGACATGTTTGGTAAAACAGTTCAGACCATTCAAGGATATACAAAAAAAGGAGAGAATGTCCTTCCAATCACTTTAGATGCCGATTTGGCAAATGGATTCTATCACATAACATTTAAATATGGTACTAGCTCCAGAACAATAAGAGCAAGTATTTTAAGATAAAACTAAAACTTGATTCTCGCGCAAGGGCCAGCCGTTTCGGTTGGCCTTTGTTTTTTACTTTATTTCTGTGTAAATGATTACTTAAAATTTACTATTGTTGTGTAATTATTATTTAGTAAAATGGAACAAGCAATTGATGATCATAAGTCAGCAAAAAATATTAAGAAAGTTACCAATGCTTGGTGCATGTACGATTGGGCCAATAGTGTCTACCCACTAACCATTACTTCTGCAATTTTTCCGATTTATTGGAATAGCCAAACTGAAGCTGGTGTTGATTTATTTGGCATGCATCTCAGTAATTCTGTTTTGTATACCTATTGCTTAAGTTTTTCTTTTTTAGTGATTGCACTTGTCAATCCAATACTCAGCGGTATCGCAGATATTGCTGGAAATAAAAAAGCATTTATGAAAGCCTTTGTAATATTAGGCTGCTTAAGTTGTTTTGGAATGAGTTATTTCGATAGTCAACACATCTGGATTGGTATTGTAACTTTTATTTTGGGGACCATTGGATTTGCAGGGAGTTTGGTGTTTTACAATGCCTATCTGCCCGAAATCGCAACAGAGGAACACTTTGACAGATTGAGTGCTAAAGGATTCTCATTGGGCTATATAGGCGGTGTCATCCTCCTAATATTTAATTTAGCACTTATTTTATATCCTGAATTATTATTCAATGTGAGTGCAAAATCAAATCAATTTATGACGAACGGGATGACTTCTGAAGAGGCGCTTAAAGCTGCAAAGAATTTTTACTCTGGTTCTGCAAGTCGATTGTCTTTTATTACAGTGGGCGTTTGGTGGTATTTATTCTCTTTGATACCATTTAAATATCTACCAAAGAGCAAGGTAAAAGATCATAGTATTTCAATCACAAAAGGGTATAAAGAATTGAGAAAAGTTTATGCTGAGGTAAAGAAAAATGAGGCTATTAAAAAATACTTAGGTGCATTTTTCTTCTATAGCATGGGCGTGCAAACAGTGATGTATGTAGCGGCTATTTTTGGTGATAAGGAACTAAAGTTGCCAACAGAGAATCTTATTATGACAATTCTTATTATTCAACTAGTTGCTGTTTTAGGCGCTTGGTTGTTTTCGAGATTATCAAATAAAGTTGGCAATATAAATGCACTATTAGTTTCAGTGATTATTTGGGTTGGTGTGTGTATAGGCGCTTATTTCGTTAACACTATTAATTCCTTTTATTTGTTAGCAACAGTTGTTGGTTCAATAATGGGTGGAATTCAAAGTCTATCAAGAAGTACTTATGCTAAATTAATTCCTACCTCAACCCACGACACTGCCTCGTATTTTAGTTTTTATGAATTTACTGAGAAAGTAGCCATTGTACTTGGAACATTTAGTTTCGGATTTATTGAATTTGCTATTTATAAGCTTACCGGAGAGACAAGTATGCGCTACTCAGTGTTATCCTTGATGGTATTTTTTATCATAGGTGCCATTCTTTTAAATGGCATTAGAAAATTAGCCCTTCTAAATAAATAAAAGAGTCGGATGAAATTTTAGGAAAAATTAACTAGGTTCATGAATAAAATCAAGATGCACCAAGTGTTTTTCTTGTTCATTGTGATATCCAATGCCAATTTCACCATCCTGAGCACGACTTACATAAAAAGCTAATTCACGCAAACTTTTGTGCAATTCTGAAGCAAAAATGGCATCAATTTTTGGGAATATTTGATTTAACCCACTCAATTTTTCTTTTAAAAATAAAGTTCTATCATAGGTAACGCTAGGCAAAGAATGGATTAAATCATCAATCATTTCTTCACTATGGGCATCTATATCTCTATAAACACCTCTCACATCTTTACTTTCTGAATAGGTTTTGATGTGAATTATTTTAATTGCTTTTTTTATTTCCGCATCATCAAAATCGCCGTCAGATCCCGCTATTAGGGCTGTTACCAATAAGGGAGCATCGTGTATCAATTGTTTTTCAGCTGTACTTAAATGTTCTATTTTGCTATGCATAACTTGGTTTGTATTATTTTTGTGCGAAAATACATTTTTTTAGACTTGTCATCAATACCTTATACCGTTAAATTTTTTCTAAAGTCAGAATGGAAAAATAAATATGCCCTAAGCAGTGTGTTTATCCATATATTTATTGCGGTTTTAATAACCTATTTAAGTTTACCTGGAATAGATAAAGCACTTTTTAGTTCCTTGTTTTGGTTAATTGTCATTTTTACAACCATACAAGGCATCAGTAAGTCATTCCTAACCATGAACAAAGGCCATTTTTTATATTGGCATCAATTACTATCTCCAGTTGAGTTTTTAATCACTAAACTAATAGCTAATTTCTTATTGATGTTTCTGTTTACAATTTTTTCTATGTTCATTTTTCTTGTTATTCATGGGTTAATGGTAGATGATATCTTTTCATTTTTGTTAATTGCAGTTGTTACAGGTACTGGTATCTCCTCGGTTTTTACAATTAGCAGCAGCATTGCAGCAAAAACAGATCATCCGGGCATGATACTTCCTGTACTTACATTTCCTTTGGTGGTTCCTTTGTTGCTAATTGGAGTAAAGGCAAGTAAAAAGGCAACAGATGGACTTGGTTTTATAACCCTATTACCCGAAACCTTAATTCTAATTATGATGAATGTTTTGATTGTGATTCTTGGAATACTTTTAGTGAAGTTCATCTGGAAGGAGTAGAGATAAAATTATCGAAGTGAAGCATGTAAGCAGATCTGCTGAAATATATTGTAAAATAATGGGTATTATGCTTATTTTTGCAGTACTTAAAACATGGCAAAAATCCCTTATAAATGGTATAAAATTTTAGCAATCTTATTGTTATGCTATACCATTATTTATGGCCTTTTAATTCCATTACCCTCAGATGTTGGAATGTTAGATGAAACTATTAGAAATTTATTTTATCATGTGCCAATGTGGTTTGGTATGATGTTAATTCTAATGGTCGCATGGATTTATAGTATTATGTATTTACAAAATCAATATGCTAAATACGAAATTATAGCTAGAGCACTTACCTTTACTGGTATTTTGATGGGATTATGTGGTTTATTTACTGGCATGTTTTGGGGTTATAATACCTGGGGTTCGCCCTGGACCAATGATCCTAAATTAAACGGAGTTGCTGTCGGTATGACAATGTATGCTGGATATTGGCTCATACAAAAGTCGGTAAACGATGGTGAAAAAAAGGCGCGTTTGGCTTCAGTTTACAATATTTTCATCTTCCCTTTATTTATAGCACTCATCTTTGTAATGCCAAAATTGGCCAAGTTTAGTATCCATCCTGGAAGTGGCGAATCGGTAAACTTTAAAACCTATAACAAAACCAATAACATGGAAATTGTTTTTTATCCAGCCATCATCGGTTGGACCCTGTTATTTGTATGGATAGCAGAAATACGTGCCAGGTATGAACTTTTAAAACAGCGTAAAGAAAATGAAAAATTATTTGCTTAATATATTGTTAGATGTGGTTCCACAAACCATTGAAACAGAATCTCTTTTTAGATCCTCGGGAAAAATATATGTTGTGGTTGGTATTCTTACCATCATATTTACACTGATTAGTATCTATTTGATAAGATTAGATTCTAAAATTACTCGATTAGAAAAAGAACTAAAATGACCCAGGAAAATACACCACTTACAAATGATCCTTATACATCTAAAAAAGGAAAGGGTTTTAAACCTATTTACCTCATAATTTTAGTAGTAGTTTCGGTATCGCTAGCTATTGGGATAAGTTTTTATGGCGACACAAGCAAATATGTATGCTTTGCAGAAGCCGATGAAATAGCCAAGGATAGACCTAACTTGCAACTGCATGTAGTTACTACACTTAGCAAAACAAAGCCTGAAGTATATAATCCACAACAAGATCCCAATTACTATGAATTTTACGCCAATGATACAACAGGTGCAGAAAGAAAAGTAATTTATTACAATGCAAAACCTCAGGATATGGAGCGGACGGATAAAGTGGTATTAATTGGTTACAGCAGAAATGGATACTTTGAAGCAAGGGATATACTGAAAAAATGCCCAAGCAAATACGAAAAAAAATAATCACCATTGGAAACTATTTTATTTAAAAATGAGCATTTAGCAATTGGAAATTTTGGACAAATTGCTGTTGTAATTGCAGTCTTTTCAGCATTTTTTGCCGCCATTACCTATGCCTTGTCAACCAAAGAGAAGTACAACGGTCTGCTGAATTTTGGACGTCTATTTTTCATTATTCAAAGTATTGCAGTACTCGCTGTTTTCACCATCCTTTTTTCCATTATTCAAAATCATTATTACGAGTATCACTATGCCTATAAGCACTCTTCAAACGAGCTGCCGATCTATTATATGATCAGTTGTTTTTGGGAAGGACAGGAAGGTAGTTTTCTGCTTTGGATGTTTTGGCATGTTGTGTTAGGGCTCATTTTGATGAAGCGTGCAAAAACATGGGAAGCACCTGTTTTAGCGATCATTGCACTTGCTCAATTTGTTCTAGGCACCATGTTATTAGGCATCCATGTTGGCGATTTCAAAATTGGGAGTAGCCCATTTATTTTGTTGCGCGAACATAGCCCTGAAGCACTTTTAATTCCTGTTCTTGAAAAAATTGGCCGTGCTAACTATCTCGAAATATACAAAGATGGCAATGGGCTAAATCCATTGTTGCAAAATTATTGGATGGTAATTCATCCACCAACATTATTCCTTGGATTTGCTGCTACCATTGTGCCATTTGCTTTCGCTTTTGCTGGGCTATGGACCAAAAGAATTAAAGAATGGACCCAGCCTGCATTGCCATGGGCATTGATAGCCGTTTTAGTCTTAGGGACTGGAATCATTATGGGCGGCTATTGGGCTTACGAAAGTTTAACTTTTGGAGGTTATTGGGCATGGGATCCAGTAGAGAATGCATCATTAATGCCGTGGTTATTAATGATAACAGCCTTACACCTATTGCTTATCAACAAGGCGACAGGAAAATATCCTGTTTTAACCATGGTACTCACCATTTTTTCATTTTTTATGGTGTTATACGCCACTTTTCTAACCCGCAGTGGTGTTTTAGGAAATGCCAGTGTACACTCTTTCACTGACCTGGGTTTATCTGGTCAATTAATCTTATTCCTATTTCTATTTATTGCTTTAACATTTGCATTGAGTTTTAAAAACAGATGGCATGCAACTATCTTTTTTGTAAGTGTTTTTAGCAGCTTAATGCTTTTGGTTTTTTGGCCCTTTAATACTTCAATACCAATTATAAGTATTGTTGGTTCTTGCATACTTTTAGGAAGTACAATTTGGTTTATTAATAATCTTTTTAATTTATATGCATCGGGGCTCGAAAATGACAAGGCCTATAGTCGTGAATTATGGATGTTAATTGGAAGCATGGTTTTACTTTTATCAGGATTGCATATAATTACACAAACAAGTATTCCGGTTTTTAATAAATTATTCAATACTTCGCGAGCGCCAAGAGGCGAGGATTATTACAACCTATGGCAAATGCCATTTGCTGTGATGGTTGTATTTCTTACAGGTATTGGACAATACTTTAAATATAAAAATACGGATTCAAAGAAATTTTGGGAACCAGTGCTTACTGCTTTACTAATTTCAGTAATGTTATCTGTTGGCGCTTTGTACCTATTCAAATTGTGGAATATAAAATATTTGCTTTTATTAATCGGGGGCATATTTGCCATTGTTGCCAACACACATTATATTAGAGTAGTATTGAAAGGCAAGATAAAATTGGCTGGAGCAAGTATTGCACACGCGGGTTTTGGCTTAATGATGGTTGGCGTGCTAGTGTCTTCTGCAAATAAAAAGATATTAAGTGATAATAGCCGCGGACAAGGGTTTTTTGCTGAGCAAACAGAAGATGGAAAAGTTGATCAAAATGCCATTACGAATAACCGTGAAAATATTTTACTGGCCAAAGGTCGGCCAGTAAGACTAGCAAATAATACACTGGAAGCAACGTATAGGTCTTCAAAAGACATAGCGCCTAACAGATATTTTGAGGTCGCATATAAATTCTTTGATGACAAAGGACAACTTAAGGACTCATTTGTCTTGCAACCTAATTCACAAAATAATCCTAAAATGGGTTTGGTGAATAACCCTGATACACGCCATTTTTTAACAAGAGATATTTTCACCCACATAACTTTTGAAAGTGGATTAGAAAAAGTAGAAGAGCAAAATTTCGATCATTTTAAAACAGATACTGTAGGAATTGGTGGTGTATTTGTTACGGAGGACGGTACAAGACAGCTAACTTTTAACAATATTAATGTTATAGAAGCTACGCCTGACTTAAAAAAGCTTCATTTACAAGCAGAGATTATTGTGAATAGTTTAGGTGATACATTCATCGCTCGTCCTGAGTTTATAAGTGAAGATAGAATTCGCATTAAGGAATCTGTTATCAATGAAGCAGGTATAATGGTTATAATGGATAGAATTATTCAAGATGAAAACAATGACAAAAACATGAAGTTCATTGTTACCACTGCAACAAGACGACCTAAAATTGATTATATTATTTTAAAAGCCATTGAATTTCCTTACATTAATTTATTGTGGGGAGGCACATTTATCATGATCTTTGGTTTTATCATTTCTATTTTGCAACGTTTTAAAGAAGTCAAAAGAAGACGCCTACTTTAATGGGTAGTATTCAGCATATAGGTATTATTGGTTCCGGTAACACGGCTAACTTTTTTGCTGATCGGTTATTGACACATGACTTTAATATTGTACAAATTATAAGTAGAAATGTTGTTACTGGAAAGCAATTGGCGCAGAAGGTAAATGCTGAATTTAGCGACGAATTTATAATTGATGAAAGGGTTGAAATTTTACTTTTATGTGTTTCTGACAATCAAATTGAGGCATGTGTAGGCAAATTGCAAGATTCCACAGCTGCCATCATCTGTCATTGCGCAGGAAGTGTGTCAATAGAAATCCTAAATAAATTTAAACATTACGGTGTTGTATATCCACTGCAAACGCTTTCAAAAACCATGGATGTTAAAAATCTTAAGGTGCCCTTTTTGCTAGAATCTAATCAACGCGAGACCTTGCAATTATTAGAATCTTTGATTCAGAAGTTGGGTTATCACAGCACCGAAGTTGATAGTAATTTGCGGATGAAATATCATCTGGCAGCAGTATTTGCCAATAATTTTACAAATGCAATGCTGATGGCTGTAGAAAAAATGAGTACAGATAATAAATTAAATTTTGACTTATTTCGACCACTTATTGAAAGGACCATAGAGAAGATAACGCATAACATGCCAAGTGAAGCGCAAACTGGACCCGCTAAAAGGAATGATGTATTGACTTTAGAAAAGCACGAAGAAATGCTGAATAATGAACCTGAATTGTTAGCGATTTATCAGGCTATTACTTTATTTATTAAGTCGAAAGTATAAGCTCTGTTTTGCTTTTTTTGGTCCATTCTTTGAGTGCCCAAATAGAAAAGAGGCCCAATGCAAACATCAAGACCGCATAACCATATAAATTCTGATAGCTGTATAGTACAGTATACAATGCATTTAAACTAATCCAGTAGTACCAGCAGGCTGTCTCCTTTTTAATCTCGAGAAAGGTTGTAAGTATGCAAAATAATGCTAACAGCAAATCTAATTGCATGGCCCTTGATTGGAAATGCGATTTAAAGCTGAGTAATAAGATTGCAAATATGGCCAAGGTAAAGGCAATAAGAAATAGATGTTCTTTCAATTTTAGCCTAAAGCTTGGATAGTTATTTTTCTGAATAAATTGCCATTGCATAAAACCAAATATTCCCTGAATGGCATACACAATATTAAGCATGGCACTACCGTTTAAATGATGTCCATAGAATAAAAAAAAGCTTGAAATAGATGCCGCTACACCAAATAACCAAGCCCTTGGCTTTTGTTTAATTGCATAGTAGAGATATAAAAAATTACAACAAACAGACAGTATTTCTAAAACTATTAACACTATGGGTAAATATCAATTAAATTATAGTCCAAATATATGTTTATTTTGTTGCCCATTGAAAAAGTTATTTTTAATTGTAGTCTTTTTAGTCAACATTGCTTTGCATGCTCAGGTGAGAAATATGTTTGATACGATTAAATATGATTTTACAAAAAGAGGAAAGTTCTTTGTAGGATTGGATGGTAAAAATAACATTGTTGGTGATTTGAAAGTGAAAATGTTTGGAGTCCAATGCGGTTACCTGTTCAACAATAGAACAAGTTTATATCTAGGTTTTTATAATACTTATGGGAATAATAGTTACATCGTAGAGAATAATACAGCACCGCAGGGGAAGGTGGATTCAAATACAGTATATGCGACCTATGGTATGGGCTATTTCAATTTTGGTATAGAATACATGTTCCATAATTCACGAAAATGGCGATTATCTGTTCCAATTGCCACAGGTTTAGGAGCAGGTAAATATATTCGGCAATCTAAGTCAACCTTATATGAAAACAGATATCCCGGAATTGTTCCAATTGAATTTAGTATAAATGCCAGTTACAAATTAAAATGGTGGCTTTGGGTAGGCGGTGGTCTTGGAACAAGAATTTCACTCAGTCATTCACATGAATTTAACGGCCCATTTTATACGTTTGGCCTACAAATAAAAACAGGAACAATTATTAGAAAGGCTAGAGAAGCCTATAAAGAGTACCAAGAAATGCGCTAAAACTAGTGCGTATCTTTAGACTCAACTTTTGAACTTTCCTCTTTCTTATCTGAAGGTGGAACAGGCTTATCCTTGATAATACCTTTTTCAAATAATAAGGACTCGATGAAGAATTCAAGTTGATGTTCATCTATTTTCTTACCTATTATTTTAGCATTATTATCTAAAACAAATAGGGTCGGATTGGCAATAATATTATAGTCATATTTATTAATTGGCCAAGGATAATAGCGATCAGTCTTACATACATTGATCCATTCATTTAGTTCTGGTCTTTTGCGCATCATTTCTCGCCATTCTTCGTATTTGTTTTCTGTAGAAACAGCATACACTGTAATTCCATTTAATTTGTGTTTTTGAAAAACAGCATTTACAACGGGTATTACTTCTTTACAATGGCCACATGTTGGATCATAGAAAAATAAAATAGTCAGATTCTTACCTAAATTTTCATAGAGTCTATGCATTTTTCCAGCAGTATCTGACATATTTAAATCAGGGGCAGTTCTACCACACATGGTAGGGATAGCTTTTTTTCCTTCTTCACACATTTTACGGAGTTCTGCGGTATCGTTGTACCACCAAGCCTTACCTGTGCAATAAAAATTATTAATCATGTGAATGGTCACATTGTCCTGACACATTATTTTTCTATCTTGAAACTTATTGGTTAAATACTGTACAAAGTATTTCTGCGTTTCGGTATAAGGGCGGGTTTTATTGATGATATAACTAACTGCATTGGTTAAACTATCTGGGTCTTGCAAGGTAACTTTATCAATGAAATCGTTCAATTTCATAACCAATAAACCTTGAGGAGCTCTTATCAGTCCGTCTTCAGAAAAATCAACATTATCCCAAAAATGATTCTTATAATATCTGTATTCAAACATAGAATCATTTGAATCTGTTGGTTTCGGAACAATTATTTGTTTGAAAGCAGTAAATAGTTTGGTTAAGTAATAATTAGGGTATTGTCTTGCATAGCCTTCTCTGTAACGTGTATCTTGTGCTTCTAGGGTATCAATTTCTCTTTTTAAAGATGTTATTGTATTCTGGTCGCCAGCTTCTTTAGCATCCTTATAATTGCGTTCTAAATTGTAACGTTTTTCGCCATAAACCCGGCGAATATTTTGATAGGCAACAAATGATTCATTTTCTTCAGAACCTGTTATTTTTATTTTAGATTCATCTAAAGTGGTGTCTGCCTCAAAGTAAAAATCCTGATCATCTGTAATTGGTAATTCATAATAACCTGCTGCATTTGGGAATACAATCATGTATAAACCTCTTTGTAATTTCGGATTTCCTCTAAATGTACCTACACCATTGGCGTCTAGAAAGCAAGTATCTCTGTAATATTGTTTATCACCAAAATTATCCGCCAAATAAATAGCAGTATTCTTAAAACCTTTTAATTTTACCTTAATGGCGTAACTACCCGGAGCACGGCCAACTTGACTAGGATCAAAGCCTGGTTTTTTGACCATAGTTGCAGGATTTTTAATAGGGCTTGGTGAACCTGCGTTTGGTTTTTTAACCGCTGCGGTGCCTATGCCTGGTTTCTTAGGAATAGGTTTTTTATTACCCTGTGCGTTAATTTCAATATTACAATTGAAAAAAAGAAAGGCGATTAGGGCGATTTTTAAAATAAAATGATTTTTCATGGGTTCTTATGCAAAATTATGATTCTTTTGTGAATACTATAGACAACAATTTTGCCAAAATAGTTTACTGACATAAAAATGACAGAAGAAAATTTTTTTGAGAATGTAATAGAGGTGGTTAAACTGATTCCAAAAGGCAGGGTTACTAGCTATGGAGCCATTGCCGCGTACTTGGGAACAAGATCATCTGCAAGAATGGTAGGATGGGCATTAAATAAGTCACATCCTAATCCAAAAGATATTCCAGCTCACAGAGTCGTAAATCGAATTGGCCTATTAACAGGAAAGTTTAATTTCGGGGGTGAACGCATGTCCCAGCTCCTTATATCAGAAGGTGTAATGGTTGAAAATGATCAAATTATTGATTTTGTAAAGCACTTTTGGGACCCAATCAAAGAATTGATTTGAGTATTGGAATCAACAAAATGATAATTTTTTTTGCGAAAACAGGTATTATAATAGAACTATTAATGATTTCCCCAAAAAACTTAAAGGTTAATGAGTCGCATATTATTTATTATGACTGTCAGAAAGCTTGCACAAGTATACGTAATATTGTAAATTGCACCAAAT
>JAQSCZ010000096.1:0-28851 GCA_029945665.1 bacterium
TTTGAGTTCTTTTCCGTATTTTTTTTATTTATTCAGACTTTCGGATAGTTATGTTATTTAAATTAAAATGTGGTGTTACAATACAAAGCATCTTAATACTATTCTTTAAATTGACAAAACCAGGTTGAAAATCAACCCCAACATCAATTCCTTTATAAGCTTTAGTTGAGTAGGTCCTACTAATACCGATGCTTGGCAAATAATAATTGCATCTTACAACAGAATATTCATATTCTTTAATTGGTATTTCAAAAAAAAGAAAAGTAATATAATCTGTTTTTAAATATTTAAAATACTGTTGACTAAAAGCACCTGAGGTAAATCCTGTACTAAAGACGGTTGAAGTCATATACACCTTTTTATCTTTTACATTCAGTTTTTCATTGGTAATAGTGGGCATAGCTTGAATCAAATTCGCAGTTAGAACTGAGTACATTAAAATTGAATAATAATTTGATTTCATAATGTTTATTATTTAGTTGATTGATACCGCTCTTTGCCATTCCAACCGAAAGACAGGCCAAAACGTGCACCGCTTGTTCCAGGAATAAAGAAAAAATTTAGAGGTATATTCATTTTACCGCTTTTAAATGTCTTACCAATTGCAAATAAAAATCCTGCAGTAGCCGTTACATGGCCCCTGCTATCAGGGCGTTTGACTAAATCGATTTGCGCACCTGTATAATATTTGGCCTCTGAAGACAAATGCCATTCATCATCATAATAAAACCCTTCAGCCATTTTCATTAAATTAAAAGTGGGGCCAAAAGCGAACTCCCAACCTTTGCGATTATTTCTCAAACCATTTAAAAAAGTAAAACTAGGAATTAATCTGCCTTGGTCCATACCCGTAATATTGGGTATCATCTCAATCAAAGCTTGAAAATTCCCTTGATTTAAATATTGTTTTTCAAATTGATATCCGAATTGAAACATAAATGGATACGTGTTGTAACCACCCTTGTTAATAGGATTCATCAAGGTTTGAGCAGTGGCTCCTGAAAATCCTACAATACCCAATCTAGGTCCATCCGCACGTAAAACCAATTTATATGGATTATTTATGGTGCTCTCATATTCTGACTGAATGGTTAATTTTTTCACCAACTCCTCATCATTTTTCAAGGCAAATAATTCATTAATCGAAACTCTGATCATCATTAATTCGCTCCCTTGAATGTTTAAAAATTCTTTAACTAAAGTTTTTTCAAAAACACCTGATTTAACATCTAATAAACGTAAGGTTATATTCACTCGATCTCCTAAAAGTTGAATACTGCCTGTAAACATTTTATCAGTTTTTAAATGTTTACCCGCCTTAGAAAGACAGATTTTAGAAAAACAACCTAATGTAACCAGTGTATCTGCTTTGGCAATATAAGCGACTTCATACTTATCCATTACTTCGTATGTTCCTATTCTTATTAGTTCATTTATGACGTATTGTATGGCTTGTTCTTGACTAAAACTATACCCTTTGGTATCAAAATCTAAAATTGCGATTACAGGACGTTTGATAATTGAATCGCGATATTGTTGAGCATTAAGATTAATTAACGACAAGAAAAAAACACAGGCCGTTAGTATTAATTGGCGTTGGTTTTGATTTAACTTTTTCATAAAATATTGATTTGATTAGAACAAATTTATAGGCACAATTTTTTAAGAAATAACGGCTATTTACAGGCATTCTAGAAAAGATTGTAAAAAACACAACAAGCGAGGAATTAGTGAATAATTATCGAAAAAATTATCGAAAACTCATAGTGGAAACAAATTACTTGCAAAAAACAAAAAAAAAATTAAGTGCATTATTACAAACTGCAAAAACTTATTAATCCTTACTTTCATTAACTTTAAAAATATAGAATAGCAGGTGCTCCCTTTATATCGGATGTTGAAGGTTCCTAATTTTTATATAAAAGCATTACAAGTTTGATTACTAATTACTTTACCTGATTCAAAAAGAAAATAAAATCTAATGATTAATTATCAATTTAATTATTTTGTCACCATGAACAGTTCCAACTTTTACTAGGTACAAACCATTTGGCCATTCATTAGTAAATAGGGTTGAATTACCTTCATTTAAAAAACCTTCACTAATTAAATTTCCAATAATGTCATAAATGAAATATGAATTTGGGGTGTCATTAAGCGTATTTTTTTCGATTTGAATTGTAATTAAATTATTGGCAGGGTTTGGATAGAGTTGAATATGACTCAAAGTTTTGTTGGATTCTATACCCAGACCATTGCAATTTATTATATGTGAAACACAAATTGTTGTATCGCAATGATTACAAGTATCTGTAGCCTTTACACATAGCAAATAACTGCCATTTTTATAGATAGGAACAGAAACTAATCTACTGCCATTTCCGATGGCTTGGCTATCTAAGGTCCAATCAAATTTCATGCAATTTCTGTTGTAGAAATTAATGTACCCATTGATTGAACTTTTGTGACCAACACAAGAATCCCATACATTAAAATAAGGAGCTCTGGCTTTGAAATCGCATCCGCTAAAACAGGTAATATTTCTTATAGAACAATAAGTTGTATCGCAATTTTTACAAGTATCAGTTACTTTTACACAAATATTATATGTGCCGTTTTGAGTAATTGCATGATGTAATATATTGCCGTGTCCTGCATCAATTCCATTAATCGTCCAATTATATTTGTTGCATGTTCCATTCTTAATGCTAATATAAGCGTTAACAGAGTTTACACCACCAGTGCCTTTACAAGTATCCCAAGAATAGAAATAAGCATTGCTTTTCCAATTGCAAGCACTATAGCAAGTAAACGTCCTGGTAGTGCAAATCGTTGTATCACAATGATTGCAGGTATCTGTAACTTTAACACATAACGCATATATGCCATTTTTTGAAATTGGGTAATTGATATAATAATTTTTTGTCGATTGTGTTATACCATTCACAGACCATTGATATTTTAGGCAAGAACGATTGCTAATACCCAAATAGGCATTCATACTATTGCGTGCGCCATTACCTTTGCAAGTATCAAAACTGGTAATACTTGGCGATTTTGATTTCCAATTGCAAATCGAGAAACAGGTAATGTTTCTTGTAGAACAAAAAGTCGTATCGCAAAAATTACAAGTATCTATTACTTTCACGCATAAATCATATTTGCCATTTTGAGTAATAGGATAATTGATGTAATAATTTTTAGTTTTCTGTGTGACACCATTTATACTCCAAACATATTTCAAACATGTTCTGCTATTGATACCAAAATAAGCATTGATACTGTTATATCCTCCATTGCCTTGACAAGTGTCGAAGTTGTTTAGACTTGGAGATTTTGATTTCCAATTACAGGTATTAAAGCAAGTAATGCTGCGCGAATAACAAAGCGTTGTATCACAATTATTACAAGTATCCGTTATTTTAACACAGAGGCTATAATTTCCATTTGTAGTAATTCTTTTGTGAATAATAAAACTTGATGAATTAATTGCTGAACCATTAATCGACCATGAATATTTCAAACAAGTCTTCCCTTTAATCGCAATGTATGCATTGACACTGTTAATGCCACTATTGCCTTGACAGGTATCCCAAGTATAAAAATTGGATATACTGGCCTTCCAATTACAATTGGTCGAATCAGAATTCGCTTTGATATTAAAAAACGAAAAACAAAAAAGCAAAAAAGCAAGCAGGGTATTTTTTTTCATAGTCACAGCGTTATATCTACATTCGACTGACCTTTTTAAAAAGGTTGCATGACTTCAGTTTTAATTAGCCGTAATAAGCCAATTTATAGTTTAATTTTTACAGACTCCAATACTCCATGTCCACAAATGTGTTACGGAACAAGCCTTTTAAATCTAGTACAAATGAGTGGTCATTACAAATAGACTTGAAGTAAGCTTCGTTTAAATCTTTATATTCTTGATGACTGACAGCAGCAATTACGCCATCATATCCTGTTCCAATTTTATCTGCCAAATGAAAACCATATTCTTCGAATACTTCCTCACTATCAGCTCTCGGATCAACAACCTCTACATTTACGCTGTAACTTTTTAGTTCTTTTACAATATCAATAATTTTCGAATTGCGTATATCTGCGACATCTTCTTTAAAGGTGGCACCTAATATTAAAATACGGGCATCTTTGATTTTTTTATCATTGTTAATGAGTTTCTTAATGGCAACTTTTGCAATGTGGGCACCCATCATGTCATTGGTGTATCTACCGGCAGCAATTACGCGAGGGTGCAATCCCAATTCAGTCGCTTTATATGTTAAATAATAAGGGTCAACACCTATACAATGGCCACCTACAAGTCCAGGACTAAATTTTAGAAAATTCCATTTGGTACCAGCCGCTTCAATTACATCATACGTATTGATTCCCATTTTGTCAAAAATCAAACTCAATTCATTCATCAACGAAATGTTCAAGTCTCTTTGTGTATTTTCAATAATTTTAGCAGCTTCAGCAACTTTTATAGATTGTGCTTTGTGAATACCTTTGGTAATAATTGAACCATATAGAGACGCAATTTCTTCTAAACTTTCCGCATCACTACCAGAAACTATTTTTAAAATTTTCGTTAAAGTATTCACTTTATCACCTGGATTAATTCTCTCGGGAGAATAACCAACTTTAAAATCCTGATTGAAAACCAAACCACTCTCCTTTTCCATTACAGGGATACAATCTTCTTCAGTGCATCCTGGATATACGGTAGACTCGAATACTACATAATCTCCTTTTTTCAGAACCTTGCCTACGGTTCTAGATGCACCCAAAAGTGGTTTAAGATCTGGACTTTTAGCATCATCAATTGGTGTAGGCACTGCAACGATATAGAAGCCGCAGTTTTTAATATCTTCTAAGTTATATGAAAAAGTAATATCACCACCTTCAAATTCATGGGGTTCTACCTCTTTACTAGGGTCTTCGTGGCGGTTTAGCATTTCAACACGTTTAGGATTGATATCAAAACCTACAACTTTATATTTTTTAGAAAACTCTAATGCCAAAGGCAAACCAACATATCCAAGACCTATGATTGCAATAGATTTTTGTTTTGCCACTATATCGCTGTAAATTCCCATAATTTGCTTTGCTTGTATTTAAAAGATTGCAAAAATAGAAATATTATTGAATAGAAAGACATAGGCATTTTTTTTCTTTTACCATTTTGTATACGATTGTATTCAAATTACTCTAAATATTGACTGCCAATGATAAATTCTATTTAAAGATTCCTCTGTCGAATTTTCAAACCCACTTTTTTACCGGCAATATTCTCAAATAAGGGCTTCAAAATTAAATTGGCATTCTTTCGGGTTTCCTCAAGAATACCCATCTCCAAGGCTTCTTTGGTCAATTCTTTTTCTGCTATTCTGTAGACAGCTTCTACCATGTTTCGGGTATCTTCTTTAAAGTATACACCGCTAATATCGTACACCTTTGACTTTTCATGATCAACTTTCACATAACAAATTTCAGGTTTCGGTATTGTTATAATGATACTATCCCCGGATTTTTTAACGTCTGCAGCCTTCACCTTGCTTAAATCGATGCAGCCAACAGCTTGACCAACCGCTATCATCAATACCTTAGAGTCGGGCCACCATTCTTTGATTACTTTTTTCTCAATCACATCTTTGATGGTAAACTTGGTGAGTTCAATCTTACCCAGCGCTTCTATTTTTTCAACAAGTGCTTCATGCGAAATAACTGTTTGATCGTTTGAACTAAACTTTTTATAAAAAAAGAAACAGAGCGCTGCAATTAATATGAAAATTAAGATCTTGCCATTTCCTCCACGAACCAATGCCATTAAAATTTTTTGAAACATATTATAGTTTTATATCTGCCACTTTAACTTTGTAATTGTATACCTTCGTATTAGAAAGTGTAATGGTTACAGAAAACTCATCATTGTCTTGTAATATTTGAGGATTAATTTCGGGTTCCCATACCACAGTATTCAAGCCATAACCTGGCACTAAGTTTTCAATTTTTAAGGGAACAATATCACCTTTGCTATCTTTCATTATGACAATGGCTCCCTTTAAATTCTGGTCAATGGTAAAGCTCCATTTTTTATAAATCATCATTTTGGGACAATAGCTAGCAGGTGGCCAAGCTATATATTGCGATTTGTATTTAGCAGTATCAAATTTATTTGAATTATCAATGGTTAATATAGAGGTGTAATTATTTGAAGTTCCAATACCCATTAACTGTGAATAAGGATAGAGCAACCAACGGCGATTGCCAACTGTCGGATGATTTTGACCCATTGCTGCCATTATAGCGATAGCCGGATTGCCATCTTTTGAAAGCACCGATAATTTCAAGGCATCAAATCCAGCAGGAATAAAGCAACGCCAACCATCGTTGGGTTCATGACTCATACTTTTATTGGCTTCACACATCAGGGCGGCTATTTCGCAATTTTCATTATTATCATAGGTTAAAACAATTTCCTCGCTAATACCTGCCATTCTCCTAAAATAATTAATTCTATTTTCTAAACGAAAAATAATTGTATCACTCATTTTTCCTGGCAAACATTGATCGATATTACCTTTCCATTTATATTCAGGTACTCCGGCTTCTTTTTTTCCAAAAGGATTGATTCTTGTTCCAAAATAGTTCATTTTAAAATCAGCAACTACGATGTCTTTCCATTGTGTTTCAAGAGACTTTTTCAAATCTATGTACATGTTATTAGATTCATGCCAAATTTTTCTTGCTAAAACAAAATCATTGCTATCTGTTGCCTCTTTTATTAATTCAGCCCTATACGCTTTGGCTTTCGCTCTTAACGACAAATCCTTTGGAAAATCTTTTGAAGCCACATCATTTAAAACAACGAGTGGAAGTAAATCATAATAATTAGTTGCCACTTTGTTTTTAGCAATAATGTAATCATATCGTACCTTTCTCACCATTTGATCTTTGGGCTGTAACTCTAAATATCTGCCAAATAATATCTCAGAATAGAAAGGCTTTTGCTCCTTTACAAAGTATGAAAAGGTATGCATCATGTTGGGCTGATAAATACTATTGGTCCATGTTGTGAAGGCTGCATAACAAGCTTCTTTTAAATTAATGTCACCAAAATATTTATATATATTTTCAAGAAATGTAGCTTGATTTTGACCTGCAAAAATATCAAACTTCTTTATTAGTTCCAGGTTTTTGGATTTCGACTTAACTTCTTTGCTTTTTGCATACAACTTAACTAAACTATCAAACTCCCTCTGTTCATTAGCCTTGGCCATTCCATTAAGTAAAAATATATAGATGGAATTCTCACGGTGATTTAGAAATGAATCGGTTGGAAAATCATTTAAACTCTGTTGCACCATTCTAAGATAGTCTTCGCTAGGTGGGATTTTTTCCAATGCAAAGCGCATAAGATTATAAGTATAGGAACTTAATACAGGATCATTTGGTAAAATTTCTCTGCCATTTTTTACAATGATATAGGCCGTATCGTATTGTTTTTTCTCGATATAATATGACCCCAATTGTCTGAATGGTAATTTACTATAGCCATATAATTTGGATCCATTTTCTAATACACCTGCATAAATCATTTCAGAGGCTTGTTTAAAATAAGGCAAACTTTCAATTCTTAAGTTCATTTGCCAATAGCACTCGCCAACTAAAACCAAGGCTTGGGTATCAATTCCAAAAGATAAACTTCTTTTAAAAATGGGCAAAGCCTTTGCGTATTTATTGGTATTGTATGCTTCGAGACCTTCTTTATTATTGACTTTTACAATGGCTTTAAAAAATTCTGCATTTTCTGGTTCTAAGTAAATAAATTTATTATCTACAACTATTAACTTCTTATCACTATCATATTCAGCATAACGCATGGCATCCTTAAAAGCATTCGGATATTTTAATTTCAAATCAGGATCTGTTGATACCCCGAACATAATTTTTGCCTTTAGCAATCGAACTAATGGATCGTTTTTTATATCCTTATCCTCCAGACATTTATCAATATATTTTATTGCGCCTTTTAAATTATTTTGTTGATAAAGTGATAGGGCCTTGTCATAATATTTCATTTGAGAAAAAGCAAATGATGTTATACTGAACAAGCAGATAAAAACGAGTAATTTCTTCATTGTAATTGTAACGACAAATTAACCTAATATATTGTTATCGCTACTAACAAGTTGTTCAACACTCCAAGCTTCAGGTTGACCATTGAATTTGATTTTTGTTAAAGCCCAAGTTTCTTTAAACAAATCGGAGTGTCGATAGCTTTCTAAAGCGCTTTCATTCTCCCACAAACTGAAGGTAAATAAAACATTGGGTTGGTTTTTTTGTTGCCAAAGTGCCAAATGGGTGCAGCCTTCACGGGCTCTAATTTTAGATTTTACAGTTTCAAAAAAGGACAGGAAATTATCTACTTCCTCCGTTTTAAAGCTCATTTTAACCAAGCGTATTATCATATTTTCGAGATGGAGATTTGGGTATTTTCTTTGATTCTGAATAATTGTGAAGCATTTCCTTGATTGATTGCCAGCTTCAAAAAACCAGTTTTACTAAACATTAACAACGCAACCCCTTGTCCTACATCATTATAATCGGCATGGATTTCATAAAATTTAGCATCTCTTACAAATTGTATTTTTGCGGTGAATCTACCTATTTCAAAGGTTTGATCAAATTGCGACTTGTTCAGATTAAAATAACAATTGCCATGAGGGTCGGTATATATCCGTTCGCATACCAGCATATTTTCAATCTCCATAGGTCTTTTTTGTGTTCTAAAAACCATGTTTTCAATTCGGATTAAACGACTCATATCATTTCTTAAAAGTTGATTAATCGTTGCCATTAACTCAGAATTTTCACAAACATAAATGGCTTCATTTTTCCCAATTTCAAATACCAATGAGAGTAAACCATTGTTTGGAAAAATGAACCAGTTATTTTTATTTTTATAAATAATATTTTTTCCTTCGGAACCAATTTTGATTAAAGTAATAATATTTTGATTTTCATCGATTTCAAGTTGATTTATAACGAACGCAGCCTCAACAATATTTTGCAACCTGATGTTATGTGAAATATCAATGATATCAATATCCTTGGTAGATTGTCGCAACTGACTATGCAGCAGTCCTATTTTATAGGAGCCAGATTGAAAATCGGATATTAATTGAATGATTGCCAAAATTGATTATTTTCGTGTGCAAAAATATCCACAATTCACTCAATTAAAAAAGAATCTTTCACTTTGGCAGAAAAATCAATCCTAATCGAAGACTTGCAACCACAAGAGATCTATGGTGCAAACAATGTTTATCTCAATATTATTAAAAACAAAAATCCAAAGCTTAGAATCATTGCACGTGGTGATGAGATAAAAGCAATTGGAGAAGAGCAAGAAGTTGATGATTTTATGAAGCGGTTTCAAAAATTCAATATTTCAATAATGAAGGGCCGTGAGCTAAATGAATCATTACTGAGCGAAATTTTTGGTTCTGAGGATACCATGGCTGCAGATACAAATCTCTCAAAACTTATTGATAGCGACAGTAATACCATTTTATTTGGCATCAATGGCAAGCCAATAAAGGCTAGAACAGCCAATCAAATCAAGTTGGTTCAAGAAATTGCAAAAAATGACATTGTTTTTGCAATTGGCCCTGCTGGAACTGGTAAAACTTACACAGCCGTTGCAGTTGCTGTAAAAGCATTAAAGAACAAAGAAATTAAACGCATCATTTTAACCCGTCCTGCGGTCGAGGCTGGTGAAAGTTTAGGATTTCTACCTGGCGATTTGAAAGAGAAAATCGACCCTTATTTACGTCCTTTATACGATGCATTAGATGATATGATTCCACCCGATAAGCTTAAATTGTATATTGAGAATAGAACTATTGAAATTGCACCTTTAGCGTTTATGAGAGGACGTACTTTGGATAATTGTTTTGTTATTTTAGACGAAGCCCAAAACACCACCGACTCACAATTAAAAATGTTCTTAACTAGAATGGGGCCTTCCGCTAAGCTAATCATTACAGGGGATTTAACCCAGATAGATTTACCAGCGAAACAAACCACTGGTCTAATTAAATCAACCAAGATTTTAGATAAAATTAAAGGCATCAGTATTGTGTTGTTGAATGTTGATGATGTTGTAAGACATCGCTTGGTAAAAGAGATCATAAAGGCCTACGAAAGTTAAAAATCATTTTTCAAAAAAATGATTACTTTTGCGCTATTAAATTTAGTTTTTAATGAACCAATCATATACAGCGAAAATGGAAAAAGGATTAATGGCTACCAATTATTTTTTTAAGGATCAAACTGCCTTCTACAGAGGAAAAGTGAGAGATGTTTATACTATCAAAAATGACTTTGTTGCGATAATAGCATGCGACAGAATATCGGCTTTCGATCATGTTTTGCCAAAAGCCATTCCTCATAAGGGTGAAGTGCTAACACAATTGGCTTCTTTTTTCTTAGATTCCACGAAGGATATAATCCAAAATTGGAAATTAAGTACTCCCGATCCCAATGTTACTTTTGGTATTAAATGTGATGCAATTCCTATCGAAATTGTTGTTCGTGGTTATTTGTGTGGGCACGCATGGCGCGTATACAAAACCGGAGAAAGAATGATTTGTGGTGTGAGAATGCCCGATAACATGAAAGAAAACGATCAATTTCCCACGCCAATTATTACACCTGCCACCAAAAATAGCAGTGGTCATGATGAAGATATTAGTGTAGAAGATATTATTGCTCATAAAATTACCACGAAAAAATTCATGGATCAAATGGTTGAAGCTTCTCTGGCATTGTATAAAAGAGGAAGCGAAATGGCCAATGAAAGAGGGTTAATTTTAGTAGATACCAAATATGAGTTTGGTGTACATGATAAAAAACTGGTACTTATCGATGAAGTGCACACACCTGATTCAAGTCGTTTTTTCTATTTGGACACCTACTCAAAATTGCAGAAAGATAATAAACCACAAAAACAACTTTCAAAAGAATTCGTAAGAGAATGGCTAATGGAAAATGGCTTTCAAGGTTTGGAAGGTGAAATAATTCCTGAAATGACCGATGAATTCGTTCAAAGTGTAACAGACAGATATACTGAATTATTTGAAGCGATGACTGGCAAGGTATTTGTAGGTAGGGATTATGCAAACGCAGATAAAACAATTGAAGAAAATATAAACGACACAATACTAACACTTTAGATACACAAAACACTAAAAACTAAATGACACAACACACACTAAAAACTACTCTACTACTATTTTTCTCTCTTATTTTTTTTCTTCATAATGCCCAAACTGTAAGAACTTTTGCAGGAAAAGCCTATTCAGGCAATGGCTTATATAACGGCACTAGAAATAATCACAAAGATTCTATGTTGTTCTCTGCACCTACCGGCATAGCCATTGATACTGCAGGTCGTATTTACATTTCAAATGAGCATAACATTATGCTAATAACAGGCAACAACTGCAAATTGGTAGCTGGTTATAACCTCGACCCTGCCACAGGCGGTGCACCAGACAGCAAAGATGGTACTGGTATATCTGCGAGATTTAACAGTCCAGCAGGTTTAACATTAAATTCCAGCACAAACGAAATTTTAGTTGCTGATGTTGATAACCATCAAATACGGAAAGTAAGCGCATTTTTTAATTCATCACAAGATCCTTCTGTTTCAACTATTGCAGGTATCAAATTATTAAACGGGTCTTACCTCAATAGTACCAATTCTTTATCGAAGTTTAACGGTCCTTGTGGTGCAGCTATTGCCACCAACGGAGATATTTTTGTAGCAGACAGAAATAATCACTGTATCCGTAAAATTTCTGGTGGAAATGTTACTACCATCGGAGGTCAACAAGGTGTACAAGGACATGCAAATGGTGCGGCAGGCACTTCAACATTTAATGCACCCTTTAATGTTTACATAGAAGGTAATACATTATACGTTGCAGATTATGGAAACAACGCCATCCGTAAAATTGATATTAGTACTAATATTACTTCTGATTTTATAACCTCTGGACTTTCATCACCAACTGCATTGTGCATGATGGATGGTGCGCTTTATATCACTGAGCAAATTTGTATTAAAAAATACGAGAATAATTTATTGACTCTTTTTGCGGGAAGTACTTCACAAACCGGCAATACCGACGGCATAGGAACCAGTGCACGTTTCGAATACCTGAGTGGTATTGCTTACAGTAAAAAAGAAAATCTGCTATACGTTGTCGATAAGGGCAATAATACGATAAAATCAATAATACCAAGCACAAGACCAGTTTGCAGTTTCACTGTTTCTAATTTAGCTCCTACCAAAGGGCAGACAGTTGTTTTAAAAAGTACTTCAACGAATAAACCAACAGCCTTTAAATGGACGTTCACACCTGGCAGTTATAATTTATTAAACAATTCACAAATAACTGATAGTGTTGTTTACGTAAGTTTTACGCAAGCGGGTTCATTTACCATTAAATTATGGGCTGCAAATAATGGTGGAGCTGATTCTTTAACAAAAAACAATCACATCAATGTTAGCAGTATTACAGCGGCACCAGTTGCTAGTTTTGTTGCTTCTAAAACAAATCCAAAAGTCAATGAAATAATAAGTTTAATAGATCAGTCAGCCAATGACCCTACATCATGGACTTGGAGAATTACACCTGGAACGTACATTTTTGCAAACGGAACTGACTCGAATTCCAGAATACCGAATATCAAATTCACCAATGGCGACAATTATACGGTAACCCTAATTGCCACCAATGGCTTAGGTTCTACATCAGTAACAAAAGTGAACTACATCAATGTTAACTTATCCAACGTTAACCGTTTATTGTCTTTAGAAAACCTACAGTTATTTCCAAATCCAGCTGCTGAACAAGTTCAGTTGAGCCATGCTTTAAATGGTGTTGTTAATATTTTAAATGTACAAGGACAGGTTGTATTAACACAAAACAAACAAGATTATATGGTTGAATTGGCTATTCAGGATTTAGAAATCGGGGTCTACTTTATTGTGTTGCAAACAAATGTAGGTATGTTAAGCAAAAAATTAATTATTAACAGATAGTTAAACTAAATAAGAATTTAAGAGAAAGCCACCTAATCAGTGGCTTTTTTATTTCACTAAATCCAATAGCTGCGTGATGGTTTTCCAATTGCGAGTGGTAGCATTTACTTTTAATTTTGATTCAATTAATTGATTACTCAATTTAGATTTACCATAACCATTCTCTGGACAGAAAATATAAACAACATCATTTATAATTTTGTATTTATCGCTGCCAAAATTTACTTCAGATAGACTTTCTATGTTTATTTCATTTGGCTTATTCGATAGAAAAGTAACATGTAGTTTTGAGACATCCTCACTCCCACTAATGATAAAAGGATTGTTGTCAAAAACGGTCGTTAGATCCTCAATAGATTTAACTAAAACTGACACTTCAAAACCGAAAACTTCAAGTATTTTTGATTGAATACTTTCTTCCAATTGTTTTTTATTTTGTTGATCTGATTTAAAAATTACATTACCACTTTGGATATAGGTTTGAATATCTTGAAAAAGTAGTTTTTGAAATAAATTTCTCAAGGCATCCATTTTAATAATTCTGTGTCCGCTTACATTTATTCCGCGGAGTATGCATATATAGGTATTCATATTTTATATTTAATAACAATCAACATCGGCAATCATTTGCAGTCCTTTGATATTATCTCTTTGAATGAGATAATCATAGGTTTTACTTATGAATTGTTTAATTGCTTTTTCATTGTCTTTGTCTTTTTCCATTTTTACGAGAATATTTCGCAAATAAAAATTCTTTATTTTCGAAACAAAAGGTGTTTCTGGTCCCAAAATCCTACCTCCTAATTGTTGTTTTAACAAGTTCGTAAATTGGGCTGAAACTTGGTTCATGATTTCTGGATTTTTATGTTTCAAGGTCAATTTTATTAATCGACTAAATGGAGGATAACTGAATTGCTCCCTTTCAAGTAATTGGCTTTGAAAGAAGCCTTCATAATCATTATTTGCGACAGCTTGTAAAATGTCATTTTGAACTTGGCGGGTTTGAATAATTAAAAACCCTTGCTTTCCATGTCTACCTGTTCTGCCTGCTAACTGTGAAAGCAATTGAAAGGTGCGTTCATAAGCTCTAAAATCAGGGAAATTCAACAATTGATCGGCATTTATAACCGCTGCTAAGTGTACATTTTCAAAATCCAATCCTTTGACGACAATTTGAGTGCCAACCATTACGTCTGCCTTTCCATTTTCAAAGTCATTGATATAATTACGGAATGCATTTTTTTGTCTAGTACTGTCTTGATCGAATCGAATAATGCGCAATTCAGGCATTAGCAATTGGAGTTCTTCTACTATTCGTTCAGTGCCATAACCTTGAATTCCCATGGTATTGCTGCCACACGCTTGGCATTTTGTAACATTGGGTTGATGGTAGCCGCAATAATGACATTTTAAATTGTTACTGTACTTGTAATAAGTTAAAGCAATATCGCAATTCACGCATTTAGAAGTCCAACCACAAGTAGTACATTCAACTACTGGGACATATCCTTTGCGATTTTGAAATAAAATTCCCTGCGACTTTTCAATTTGCAATTGTGTTAGTTGATTGAATAAAGTATCGGTAAAAATACCATGCATTTTCTTAGTCCTTGTTTCCTCTTTTACATCTGCAAAAACTATCTTTGGTTGCAAGGCCTTGCCATATAGGCTTTTTAATTTAACCAACCCATATTTGCCATTTGTAGCATTGTAATAGGTCTCAATTGACGGCGTAGCAGAGCCTAACAATATTTTCGCTCCATTTGATTTAGCAACTACCATTGCCAAATCGCGCGCATTGTATCTTGGGGCTTTATCTGTTTGTTTAAAGGTTGTCTCATGTTCTTCATCAATGATTATTAAACTTAATTTTTGAAGCGGCATAAACAATGAGGATCGCGGACCTATTAACAATTTAATCTCACCTTTATTCGCTTTTTGCCATATTTCTACTTTTTCAAATTGACTAAATCTAGAATGTGAAACAGCCATTTTATCAGAAAAATACTGTTCGAGTCTTTTTATTAATTGTTCTGTAAGGGCAATTTCGGGCACAAGGTACAAGACACTCTCACCTCTTGCAATTGCTTCTCGTATAAGGTCGATATAAATAAAGGTTTTGCCACTTGCAGTAGCACCATGCAGCAAGGTGGTATTTTTTGTTTCAAAGCTCAACTTAACTTCTTTTAGAGCTCTTTCTTGTTCATCGGATAAAGAAAATGAAAGTTCTTCATTTTGATTGAGTTTAATTCTATCAACTGTTACCTGATATTGTTCAATAATTTTTTTATCAACGAGGGCTTTGATAGCAGAGGCAGTCAGATTATATTTTTTTATTAAATCACTTTTAATTGCATCCGCATTTGGTTGCCCCATGAGTGCTAACAATGCTTCGTATTGTTTTTTAGCTTTTTTCTCTGAGGCTAATAAAAGGTCATTAAAATCTTCCTCTTTAATAACTGAACTGATTTTAATTCTGGTGGAAAGTTTGGGTTTAAAGACTTCAGTAATATCATCAGAGATCACAATCAAATTCCGATCGTATAAACTTTTAACAATTTTAACAAAAGAGGCTTTTGATTTTAATTCAGTTTCAATTGCGGATATTTTAATCTTTTCCTTTCCTTCTAAAAGTTTAAGAATTTTGACTTCTTTTTCATCTAATTCATTTTCGTCATATTGCACATCCTCAGCCAATGCCACAAATGTTTCACTTTCAATTTTTAATCCTGATGGCAGCGCGGCTGACATTACATCGCCTAAAGTGCACATGTAATAATCGGCGATCCATTGCCAGAATTTTAATTGTTGTGGGGTAATTAATGGTGAGTCATCAATAAATGCTAAAACATATTGCGCTTCATAAACTTTTGGAGCCTCGGAAGTGATATTTACAATGAGTGCGGTATATACCTTGCGCGAACCAAAAACAACAAATACCCGCTTACCTACCACTGCCAATTCATTCATATCTTCAGATAAACGATACGTAAATAAACGGGGTATTGGCAGAGGCAAAACGACCTCTACATAGAGAGTTTCTCTTCCATCATCAATTATATCTTCAATTAATTCACTCAAATTAATTTAGGCGATAAATAATGCAAAATAGCTCCTTTGTTCAGTTCAATATTCTCTGGAAATTTAAAAATATAAAGTCCGCAGGTATTCATTTCCTGAGCACCATCTGTACTCAGTTGATTGGCCAGATTACTAATTCCAAAATTATGACCAACTACCATGATGGTTTTATATTGAGGGTATTTTAATATAATATCATATATTTCAGAAGCCGAAGCGTGATACAATTCATCCAAAAATTCCACAGGTGAATTTAATGCGATACTTTGTTTAAACAACGCCAAGGTTTCTTGGGTTCTAACAGCAGTGCTGCAAAGAATAATATCAGGTATAATATTCAAAAGTATAAATGCTTGTGCTACTTTAGGGGTATCCAAAACCCCCTTGTCGTTTAACTTTCTATTAAAATCAGAGGCCGTTAAATGCGAAACACTTTTAGCATGCCTAAGTAAAATTAACTGTTGGTTCATGGTTTAACTTTAATAGATTTTAGAATATTGATAGCAGCCCAAAAATACCCTAGAACTATCAAAATACCACCAATTGGTGTTAGCATTCCCAGCTTTTTAAGCCACAAATTTTGTGTCATTTCAGAAATAGAAATAAGTAACAAAGTGCTAGAGAATATAAGAATACCAAACAAAAGTGAATAAATAGATGTCGTAGATATTTTAAATTTTGTTGTAATATTGAGTATTAAAATAAGTAATAGCCCAAGTGAATGAATGCTTAAATATTGACAAGCTGTATGGTAAACATCTAGCATGTATGGTGTCAACAACCCCTTTAAACTATGGCTACCAAATGCTCCAAGCAAAACTGATAAACCTAACATCATAAGCACAACCACCAAAAGTATTTCAAAATTAATTCTCAAAAACATGATACAAAAATATACTAAAATGAATGCAATTAAATTAAAATTATCTTTAATTTTCTTGAGTTTATGCACAATAATTTCTCTGAAATCACAAACCTTTATTGGTCTTCAACAAAGTAATTATAGTGGCATTCACCAAGTCAATCTCAATCCTGCCAATATTGCCAATTCTAGACATAGAATTTACATTAATGCATTTACAATGGGCTTTGGATTTAACAATGATTATCTCAGTCTCAATATGCCTTTCAGCTTACAGAATTTAGCGACCAATAAAGTACCTGCCCAATACCATAAGAATGGTGATCCCAATGCTCCAGTCGATTTTCAAGATGCTTGGTTAAAAGAAAACGTCAATGGAAAAGGCAAAAATTTAAATCTTTACACGCAATTCAGATCACCAGGTATCATGATTAGCTTGCCAATGGGTTTTGCGGTTGGTTTACAATATAAAAATACCGTGAGCTTTCAAATCAATGATATGGCTGAGCCACTAGCAAGACTTAGCAGATACGGTGTAGACAGCAGCAAAGGAAATGTTTTGTACAGTGGTCCAAATCAATATAAAGTTGGAGAGAGATTTGAAGACAATGCGTTTACGGTGAATTTTAATGCGTATGGCGAGCTGGGTGGCACAATAGCGAAAACAATTATTAAAAACGAGTATCTGGTTTTAAAAGCAGGTTTTACTGGCAAATATTTGATGGGATATGCAAGCGGTTATATCAAAAATAAAGGCATCCAATTTAGATTGCCCAATAATGATACAATTATTTTCAATAAAACAGATGTTGAATATGGTTATACAGATCCTGCAATTTTCGAAAATCTAAAAGCTGTGAATTTAGATTATGTTACACAGAAACTAAAAGGTGCAGGCTTTGGTTATGATTTTGGTGCAACCGTTGAATACAGTCCTGAGGGATTTAAAAAAGTAACTAACAAAAAAAATAATTACTTGTTGAGCGCGGGTGCAAGTATTTTAGATGCTGGTGGAATTTTCTACAAAAACAATTTACGAACTACACACATAACAAATGAAAATGACAAGTATTTTGACGTTACTGGTGCCTTTGGAAATGCTTGGACTTCTAGTAAAGACGGTTTAAAATTTACAGACAGTATCATGCGAACCTTATTCAAAGTTGACAGCGCTTATAAAAACATCAAAACAACGATGCCTACAACCATAAACTTGCAATTCGATTACAACTTATTTAAAAATTTATTTGTAGGTGCCAATTTATCACAAGATTTAAGAGGTAAAAAAACAATTGGTATAAGAAAACCCTCCTATCTTGTTGTAATCCCGAGGTTTGAAAGCAAGCTATTTGAAATATCATTGCCAATGGGATTAATGAATGATTATAAAACAGGTCGAATTGGTGTTTTCGTTAGACTTGGTCCTGTGTTTGTCGGCTCAGACAATATTATTGGACAATTAAAAAGTAATAATTTTTATGGCGCAGATTTCTATTTTGGTATAAGCAGTGGAATTACCTCAAAATCTAAGGCAAAGAAAAGTGCCTCTAAAAATTAATCAGATTAATAAATTTAATTACCTAATTAATCACATTAAAAAATTATTTTTGCCCTATGGACAAAGTCGTTTCAAATGCAGAGGCAGCAATTAAAGATATCAATGATGGTGCAACAATTATGTTAGGTGGTTTCGGTTTATGCGGAATACCCGAAAATTGTATTGCAGCGCTTGTTAAAAAAGGCACCAAACAATTAACTTGTATAAGTAACAATGCTGGTGTTGATGATTTTGGTATTGGATTATTATTAAACACCAAACAAGTAAAAAAAATGGTTTCTTCTTATGTTGGCGAAAACGAAGAATTTGAAAGACAACTGCTCAGTGGGGAACTAGAAGTTGAATTGATACCGCAGGGCACTTTGGCAACGCGCTGCCTTGCAGCAGGATATGGAATGCCCGTTATTTATACACCCGCTGGGGTTGGAACAGAAGTAGCGATTGGAAAAGAAACACGCGACTTTAAAGGCAAAACCTATTTAATGGAAGAAGCATTCGATGCCGATTTTGCAATTGTGAAGGCATGGAAAGGCGACCACCATGGTAATTTAGTATTCAAAGAATCCGCAAGAAATTTCAATCCACTAATGGCCATGGCTGGTAAAATAACGATAGCCGAAGTAGAGTTACTTGTAGAACCTGGAGAATTAGATCCCAATTTTATTCATACGCCTGGTATTTATGTGCACCGCATTTTCCAAGGCGAAAATTATGAAAAAAGAATAGAACAGAGAACTGTTAGACAGAAATCTTAATTTCTAATTTCTAATTTCTTAGCAAATTCTTTTATCTCGATATTTTTATTGGTATTGGACGTAAACCATTGAATTAATTTATATGCACGCGTTGATAAAAACCAAAGATGGTAGTTTTACACTCTACAATGCTTTTCTGGATGAAACCTATCACTCCATCAATGGCGCCATGACAGAAAGCATGCATGTATTTATAAAAAACGGCCTACTTTTTCAACCTGTAAAAAAAAACGAAATCAATATTTTAGAAATTGGCTTTGGTACAGGCTTAAATGCTTTACTTACAGTGCAACATAAGCCAATAGATAAGACCATTTACTATGTAGCCACAGAGCCATTCCCCCTATCACTTGACGAAAGTTTGGCCTACTTCAACCAATTTGAAACAATTCCCCAAAAAATAAAGTTGTTAGAAAAAATGCTGAAAGATTGTACTGAGCGATTCGTTGAAATCGAAAAGGGATTTTATTTCAGACTTATAAAGGAACCGATACAAATATTTTCTAAATCTAATTCATTAGAAGTCTTTGGCACCATTAATCGCAAATTTACAGGATACGATTGTGTTTACTTCGATGCATTTGCACCACAGAAGCAGCCTGATATGTGGACGCTCGAAACATTCGAAGGAATTATCAATCAAATGGCTCAAGAATCACTCTTAACTAGTTATTGTGCACAGGGACAATTCAAAAGACATTTGAAATCATTGGGACTGAAAGTACTTCGAATTGAAGGTCCACCTGGAAAAAGAGAAATGACTGTGGCGCTGATGTAAATCAATATTATTTTAACATTTTACTAAATCATAAACATTTTTAATATACTGTAAATCAAACACTAACATATAATATTTTTTTTTTACTTGCTTATATTCATCAAATATTTAGTTTTGTTTTAATTAAATAAACTGCTTATTGAAATGAGAATTTACATTGGAAACTTAAATTACAGATTGCGTACAGAAGAGCTTAAGGCCGCTTTTGAGCCTTATGGTGAAGTAGTTGGTGCGAAAATTGTACGTGACAAAGAAACGAACCGAAGCAAAGGCTTTGGATTCATTGAAATGACTAACGATTCAGATGGCACTAAGGCTATTGAAGCATTAAATGGCACCGACCTGAGTGGCAGAAACATGATTGTTAGTGAAGCTAAGCCCCGAGAAAACGAGGACAACGCCTCTAACCCGCCAAGTTCATAGCATTATAATGCTTTTTAAAATGGTTTAATTGCTTCATTGATTTGGAGTTAAGTTAATTCTATTGCCTATTGTTTTTTAAATAATCAATTGTTTGATCACTCAAAATTCTTGAAAAAGGTACCAATAGAGTTGATAATATCTGAAGCAATCATTGCTGTTTTGGAGTTTGCATAGGCTGCTTGATTGCCTGCATAGCCGTGTAAATAAACGCCTATTATTGCGGCATCTTGACTTGAATACCCATTTGCACACAAGGCTGTGACGATGCCTGTTAACACATCGCCAGACCCAGCTGTGGCCATGCCATTATTGCCAGTACTATTAAAATAACACTGCCCATCTGGAGTTGTAATCGCGGTATAATGACCTTTAAGAATAATATTTACATTGTAGTTTTGTGAAAATTCTTTTTGAGTAAGAAAGCGTTCCCAGCATGAACTGTGGGGTTTAGTAAGCCGATCGAATTCCTTTGGATGTGGTGTTAAAATACATTTATTAGAAAGTTTTACCTTTAATTCTGGATTTTGTGCAATCACATTCAATGCATCTGCATCTATAACCAATGCTTTTGTATAATGATCTAAAACATCCTTTACAATGGTATAAGAATTCTTTTCAATTCCCATACCTGGACCCATCCCAATTGCATCGTATTTTGTAAAATCTATTGGGCTTTTATTTTCATTTATAAGAACCATTGCTTCAGGCAAATTACAATTCATCGCTAAATTGGCTTCTTCAGGAATCATAACAGTTAGCAATCCGCAGCCTGAGCGCATGGCTGCTTTAGAACACAATATTGAAGCGCCAACTTTTGATTTCGACCCTGCAATAATTAGTGCATGTCCAAAAGTGCCTTTGTGACCGCTTGTCGGTCGAACCCTTAACTTTTCATGAATAGTCAAAGCTTCTACGTAAAGATAAAAATCGGATTGATTTTCAATAAATGATTTTGACAAGCCTATATCAATCACATGAAATTGACCAACAAATAAATCGTTTTCCGGAAACATAAAAGCCAATTTAGGGAGTTGAATACTGAGGGTTTCATTGGCCTTAACGGTGTCATTTTCATCACTCAAAAAGATGCAATCTGGAGATAATCCAGAAGGCAAATCAATAGCCAATTTAAAACAAGGACTTGTATTTATTTTTTGCACCAAGGACAATGCTAGCCCATCTAATGAACGAGATAAACCGATACCAAAAAGTGCATCAATAATACAAGTTGCAGGCACCAATTCAATGCGATTAATTTGATCAATGGTTTCTATTATAAAAATAGGAATAGAGAGCTCTCTAGCCAATTCCAACTGATGAAGACATTCAACGGAAAAACTTCCTTTTAATAAATATACGACAAGCTCTTTTTTTTCTTGAAAAAGTAATCGCGCAATTGCCAAACCATCGCCTCCATTGTTTCCAAATCCACAAAATAATGTATAATGTTCAAAAGAATACTGCGCCCTAATAAAATCAAAAAGTTTATGTCCAGCTCGATTCATTAATTCAATTGAACTCAATGACTGTTCGATAATCGTAAATTGATCGCACGCCTTAATTTGAGCCGCATTTAAAATTTTCATGTAATAATTTTCATTTCACTTCAAATATAGCAAATTGTATTTTGTTTTCAGAAAGATTGAGTGTCTGGTATACTTATAGAAATTAAAATCACAATTGAAATTCTGTTAAACAAAAGATCGATGATTTTAGATATATGAAAACTTATAAGCGTTTGTAATCAATAAGAGCGCTGGAATTACTTCTTAGTTATTTCAGCCACACCCGAACAGTTTAATTTTGTAGTTAAGGGCTCTCCCAAATATTCAATTTTAGATGCACCACTTGACTTTGCTGTCAGCGCAACTTTTGCATTCACTTCTAATTGACTGGTTCCAGAACTTACCACAGTAGTTGTTTGGGTTAGAAATTCTGCCGCATTTAAAGTAGAAGCACCCGAAGCTTTAACTTCCATGGTATTGCATTCGCCTTCGATATTGAAATTGGATACGCCGCTTAAAAATAAACTTAGAGAATTTGGATTTAATTTTGCTTTACAACTTGAGGCACCGCTACATTTAATAATCATTTTATTATTATGGAATCCATCGACAGTTGCTTCAACCACTCCACTAATGTCTAACGCATCAAGTGTTTGACAAATAACACTTACTTGAACGGTGTTATCTGTATTTGAAAACCAACCCTTTTTCAAACGAATTTTCAATACGCCATTGTCTTCTTCTACAATCAAATGATCATTGTCCTTAACCTTTGCATGAATCGAATTCTCATCTCCTTTGGAAATGTTTACCGAAATATTATTTGAAACAATTATTTTATTGAATGCGGCAACTTTATAAACGCGGTTGTAATCGAATGCAGCGTTATAGGTATCAGAACTCAGGCATTGGTCGCATTCGATGCCATTTTCAACTACAGCATATTTATTACCTGCATAAATGCCTTCATCCTTCAACGTATTTCCATCGATTTCAATATTCACTTTTTTATCTATTCTAAAATGAATGCCTTTGTGCAATTTCAAGACGAAGCGAATTTTCTGCTTGCGATATGTTTTATTTTTAGGCAGAACATATACTTCGGGTAAAATTATAAAACTATCTTTAATCTCTATTTTATATACACAATTAGCCGCATTCATTTTCGCTTTTTGTGCATCTTGACCATAGGCAGATATTACCTGTACCAATTCTGAAGGACCATCAGTTTCTTCGATTGACAATTCGATATCATCAACTTTTAATTCATCATTTTTTAATATAAACCAATCTCTATCCGCATCGTCACCAATCGAAGTTATAACAAAGTTATTGCTAGAAGAATCTAGTGTAATGGTTTTCTCAATACTTGACTTTGTTCTGAAATAAGCGGCAGATCGCGCTGCAGATATAAGAAATAAGACAATGGTTAATAACCATAATACGCCGATGGTTCTTGAAAATAATTTTCTTTTATTAAATACATTGCCATTGGTTAATATGGCGCTCGACCAATAAAAGAACATTAACATTAATGAAAATATGGTGAAAATAATTACAGTATGACCTAACAATGAATCATTCGTGTTTTCGAAAAACTTCATTGAAATAAAATTAGCAATATTCGATGAATGTCCATCAATACTAATATTACCAGTGGCTGCTACAAAAAAAGCAACAATTAAAATCAATGCAATAATACCAAAAAAGATCCCTAAAAATTTTAATGCAATTGTAAAAACCCCTGTTAAAATCTGACCTAAAACATTAAATACTTTTCTTATAAAATTTGTAAGTCTTGATCCAAAATTTCTATTTTCAAATGTTTCTTTGATTTTATTAAATTCATTTTCAACTGATTTTTGAATGGTATCGAGATTAATTTTCTCTTTACGCATGGCGAGTTTTTCGGCGGTTGTGCGCGCAACAGGAATTACAACAATCAATATGATATAAATAAGGATGGACGAACCACCAGCAAAGAACAATGCCACAAAAATTAAGCGCATTAGTATTGGATCAATATTAAAATAGTAAGCCAAGCCGCTGCAAACACCGCTCACAATTTTACCATCTGGATCTCTAAAAACCTTTGATTTTTCGTTCTCAAAATTAGTTTGGTAAGCTTGTGATTGTTGTTGCGAATGATTCTGTTGCTTATTTTCATTGACAGGCTCGTCGTCGCCCGCAATATCCTTTGGCGACCCAATGGATGCAATGATTTCGGTTACATGTAAGCTATTAATATTCGCTTCACCAACATTCAATTTGGACTGTAACAATTCCGCAATACGTGATTCAATATCTGATACAATTTCGGCCCCTTCCTCTCTCGATGAAAAATATTGCTTCAGTGAATTTATATACTGACTTAGGGTTTCAAATGCACTTTCTTCAATTTGAAAAATTCGGCCCCCGATATTTATGTTAATGACTTTATACATTGTATGAATTGTTAGTTATTGCTTGTTGTACACTGAATTGCAAATCTTGCCATGTGGTATTCAATGCTTCTAAAAATTGTGACCCATCGGAAGTGAGTTTGTAATATTTACGGGGTGGCCCCATGGTACTTTCCTTCCAATTATATTCTAATAGTCCTTCATTTTTCAGCCTGGTTAACAAAGGATATAGAGTACCTTCTACTACTATTAATTTTGCGGTTTTTAAGTGTTCTAGAATATCAGATGCATAAATCTCTCCTTTCGAAATAATCGAAAGAATACAGAATTCCAATATTCCTTTTCGCATTTGTGCTTTCGTATTTTCAATATCCATTGCAGTACTTTTTAATGTCTTCTTTCAAACTTTTGCCATTGATTGAATTGAACACTGCAAATCTATGTTAAAAATATAGTACTATGCAATACAAAGTACTATATATAAACTTAAACTACTGATTTACTGTATAATAAAAATAGTCGACTCGATTAAACCGGCCGACTACAAGATAAGAAAAGCTGATTTAGCTATAAGTAATTGTTATCAATTAGAAATAATATAAGGACTTCAAGTTCTCTTTTATCTTTTGATTTTAACTCAATATATTTATTGTCGCGTTTGGTTAAAGTTCTCCAAACATGTCCACCCTGTTTTATTTCGGTACTCAAACAAATCATCTGTTTCATGGTATTGTTAACCTGTATCTGTTTAAGCGTGCCGGTAGGACTTTCTATACTTATTTCATCATAAGTTCCAATAATTTTATCATCTTGGTAAATATCGTTACCAATAAATACAATTTGTTTTGTCTTATCGCGTTCGACAACTAAAAAATTTCCAGCCGTATTGATTTCATCTGTTAATTTCTTTTTATAACTTCCTTTGATGGTAACAAAGGTTTCAACCATTCCGGTATCGAGTCCAAATTGATTGATTAAATTAAATTTACAGACCACTTCATGAATTGCCAACTCTTCCTTTTCCTTAACAATATCACAATTCAAATTTAGTCCTGGAAAATTATAATTGTAGAAGAAAACTTTGCCTTCGCCCTCGCCTTCCGATTTTAATTTAACTTCAATTAAACTTTGATTTGTTTTGGTGGAAACAAAAGTAATATCAAATTCTTTTTTTTTCGTTTTAATCACAACAGCCTTCACTTTATTGTTGCAATAAAAACTATCCCCAATAATTTGACTGTTTATTTTAATAGGTTTTGCTCCTTGCTATTTTGCGCAGAGATTGAAATTGAAAGTAGAATAAATGTCCATGTTAAAAATAATTTTGCAAAAAAAAGTTTTGGTTTATTCATAGGGTAATATGATTTTCTATTGTGTGATATTCCGACGCATCGTTGCTTGCAACAATTAAAATATCTTCGGGATTCAATTTATCCATGCAATTTAAATACCATTTTTCACCTTCCTTATCCATATTCGACAAAGGCTCATCTAATAATTTTATTTTACCATTGCCACCTAAACACAGTGCCGTTTTTAGTCGTTGTAACATACCCGAAGAAAAAAACTGTATGGGTTGTGTTGATTGTTTCATCGTAAAGGCCGCATAATCCAAAAAAAACTCAATTGGCAATTTCATTTTGCCAACTTGGGTTTGATGGGCATGAATTTCATGAATTGTAAATTCAAGAGGAAGCACCATCAAAGGTGATGTATAGTTAAATAGCAAATGGGGTTGCGCTATGAATTCATTATTTAATTCAATGTCGCCTTCCGCCGGCTCAATAAGTCCATAAATAATTTGCAACAAGGTAGACTTTCCAGTTCCATTTCTTCCAAGAATCGCTATTTTATCTCCACCCGCTAAATCAAAACTGATGTTGCGAAATAACCATTGTTGATTATAATGCTTTCCAATTTTATTAATTTTTAAGTGCATGAATACTGAATCAGAAAATGATGCAACAGTTTGCTAGCAAAGTAATACCTATTTATTTGGAAATATAGCCTTTCATAATACCTCTATCACTTTCTTTAATGAATTGAAGTATTTCATCTCGTTCAGAACTGGCTGGCATATTGGCTTCGATGTGCGAAATGGCCTTGTTGTTATTCAAGCCTCGCACATATAAAATTCTGTATATTTCTTGAATTTCTGCAATTTTTTCTGTAGAATAATTCCTGCGTCTTAAACCAATCGAGTTTACACCTTCGTAGCTTAATGGTTCACGTGCGGCTTTGGTATAAGGTGGCACATCTTTACGCACTAAACTTCCACCACTTATCATAGCATGTCTACCAATGTGAACAAACTGATGAACAAGCGTTGCGCCACCAAGAATAGCATGCTCACCTACTATAACGTGACCTGCTACTTGGGTACTATTGGCTAGAATCACATGATCACCTATTATGCAATCGTGTGCAACGTGACTGTATGCCATGATCAAAACATTTGAACCTATTTCAGTTTTACCCCTGTCTTTGGTTCCTCTATTTAAAGTAACACATTCTCTTACAATTGTATTATCGCCAATGATCGTTAGTGACTCTTCTCCATCGAATTTTAAATCTTGAGGAATTGCCGAAATAATAGCCCCAGGGAATATGCGAACATTTTTACCAATTCTCGCTCCTTCGAAAATAGTAACTCCAGAACCTATCCATGAACCTTCTCCAATTTCAACATTTTTATGAATCGTAACAAATGGATCGATGACAACGTTATCGGCTATTTTAGCCTGTGGATGCACGTATGCTAATGGTTGAATCATTTTAATTTATGAGTGTTTTATATATTACAATATTTAGGCGTTTACCCCCTAAAATTATATGTTTTTAATTTTTATTATTTGCGCCATCATTTCAGCTTCACTAACCAATTTGTCGCCTACAAAGCATCTACCACGCATTAAACAAATACCTCTTCTAATGGGTTCCAATAATTCCATTCGCATAACCAATGTATCACCCGGAACGACTTTGTCTTTGAATCTCGCATTATCTATTTTTAGAAAATAGGTGGCATAATTTTCTGGGTCAGGTACTTCGCTTAGAACCAAAACACCACCGGCTTGAGCCATGGCCTCTAACTGCAATACACCTGGGAAAATTGGATCGTTTGGAAAATGACCAGGAAAGAAATATTGATCGCCAGAAACGTTCTTCACCGCCACAATGTGTTTGGCAGATTTTTCAATTATTTTATCGACCAATAAAAACGGATGTGCGTGCGGTAAAAAACGGTTAATATCCTTATACTCAAATATTGGTTTAATATTCGGATCATAGAAGGGTGCTTCACTCACCGCTTTCTTTTTCGTCTTTTTTATTAATGCTTTAATTTTTTTAGCAAAAGCTACGTTGCTAGCATGACCAGGACGGGCCGCCATAATTTGTGCTTTAATAGGCATACCTATCAACGCTAAGTCACCCAATAAATCTAGTAATTTATGTCTGGCTGGTTCATTCTGAAAACGCAATTCTACATTATTCAAAATACCCTCTTTTCTAACTTCAACTTTTGGCTTATTGAATATTTTGGCAAGGCGTTCCATTTCATGGTCTTCCACCACTCTATCAACGATGACGATGGCATTGTTTAAATCGCCTCCTTTAATCAAATTATTATTTAACATGATTTCAAGTTCGTGCAAGAAACAAAAAGTTCTACAACTAGCTATCTGTGTTTTAAACTCACTCAAATTGGTAATTATTGCATGTTGACTACCTAAAACCGGACTATTATAATCCACCATAACCGTTGCCCTGTAATCATCTAAAGGCATTGCTACCATTTCAACTTGGTTTTCAGGATCGTTATAATGAACATTGCTAGGAATAATAAAATATTCTCTTTCTGCCTCTTGTTCAATTATACCTGTGGCCAAAAGTTTATCTACGAATGGTTTTGCACTACCATCCATAATTGGCATTTCTGGTCCATCAATTTGCAATAAAATATTATCAATTTCTAGACCTACCAATGCTGCCAATGCATGCTCTACTGTACTCACTCTTGCACCATTTTTTTCGAGTGTAGTGCCGCGCGACGTATCTACTACTAAATCGCAATCGGCCTCAATAATTGGCTGCTTATCTAAATCAACTCTTTGAAATTTATAACCATGGTTCTCGGGTGCTGGACAAAATGTAAGATTTACAATTGCGCCTGTATGCAATCCTACACCAGAAATGGTTACTGCTTGTTTGATCGTTGTTTGTTTCATTAATATTTATCGTTTGTATTTTAATAAATAACTACCTAATTATTGGTTGTTATTATTTTGATTTAAAAGTTCTTTAATTTTATTTTCTAAGTCGCGCACCCTTTGCTCTAGTGCTGGCAAATTTCGCAGTAG
>JAQSCZ010000096.1:28861-109713 GCA_029945665.1 bacterium
AAAGGCATGGCAGGCGAACCAATGAATTGTTGATTCGGCTCCTTGATACTTTTCGGAATACCACTTTGACCACCAATTTGGGTGCCATCAGCAATGGTTATGTGACCAACTATTCCAACTTGAGCGCCAATAACACATTGTTTGCCTACTTTGGTACTTCCAGCAACTCCGCTTAAACCAGCTATCACTGTATTCTCGCCTACTTCGGCATTGTGTGCTATCTGCACCATATTGTCTAATTTAACACCTTTGCGCAAAATTGTACTGCCCATGGTTGCTCTATCAATGCAACAATTGGCACCAGTTTCAACATTGTCTTCGATAATGACATTGCCAATTTGAGGTATCTTAGCATAACTACCATCGGGGGTTGGTGCAAAACCAAAGCCATCCGATCCAATAGCAGTGCCAGCATGGATAATACAATTATTTCCAACAATACATTCGGCATATAAATTTACACCTGAATAAAAAATCGTATTCGTTCCTACGCGTGCATTTTTACCAATGGTGCAATTCGGATAAATTTGGGCATTTTCACCAATTTCAGCCTCGTCTTCAACGACAACATAGGGTCCAATGTATGCTCCATCGCCAATTTTTGCAGAATAGCTTATAAGTGCCGTTGGATGCACACCATGTCTATTTTGATGTGGATTAAAATATTTATCTAATACTTGACAAAAACCATAATAGGGCATCGGATGCCTTATGATGGTCGCTTTAACAGGCTTTTCTAAAACCAAATCAGTACTAATAATAATGACTGAAGCAGTTGTGGTATAGAGGTGATTGCTATATTTGGAATTCGCTAAAAAAGTAATATTGCCAGGTTTGGCATCTTCAATTTTTCCAACAGAAGTTATCAATTGATCGGCATTGCCTTCAATGTTCCCTTTGATTAAACTGGCTATTTCAGATGCTGATATTTGCATATATTAGGGTGCGAAGATAATATTTAGGGATAATAGCTTAAATAATATTTTTTAACGGTCTGCTTGAGCGCTTTTAGATTGTAATTATCACTTGCCTCTGTTACATCTTTAATAGTGCCATCCTTCATCAAAATATTAATACGTGTACTTTCATCTTTATAAGCATCATTTTTAATTAAATTTTGTGCTGCAAAATAAGATGCCTCAATACTTTTAAGCTTATGCCTTTGACATATTAGGCTTTGTTTTTCAAGCACCACTGATTCTTCAAAAGGTTTAGATGAAACCAAAATTTTAGGCAAATGACGCTCCACTAAATTTTTGCAAAGAATGCGCAAAATTTTATCATCACAGTGCTGCCATGCTTTGATAGCTGAAAAAATATCAGAATCATCAAGACTCGCAAAATTCTTTAAGGCCAAAGGTGTATCTGCAAATGTTTTTTTTGTTACGTCATTCTCTAAGAACCATTCCAATGAAGGCGTTGCAAATAATTTAACGCCCGCTTTACTCACCTCGGCCGCTCTTTTTATAATATTGGTTAAAACAATATCTGTGGCTACTACGGTCTTATGCAAATACACTTGCCAATACATTAACCTACGCGCTATGATAAACTTTTCGATGCTATATATTCCTTTTTCCTCAACCACCAATTCATCGTCTACTACGTTTAACATGTTGATAATTCTTTCTGAGCCAACAACACCTTCGGTAACGCCTGTAAAAAAACTATCGCGACTTAAATAATCGAGGCGGTCCATGTCAAGTTGACCAGAGATTAGCTGATAGCAAAAGGCTTTCTTATATTGATTTTGAAAAATTTTAATGGCCAAATCGAGTTTTCCTTTAAACTCAATATTGAGTTCATGCATCATTTTAAGCGAAATATATTCATGTGATACACTTTGAATCAGTGTATGCTCTAGTGTATGGCTATAGGGGCCATGACCAATATCGTGCAATAAAATGCCAATGTAAAGGGCTTCGGCTTCGGCATCGGTAATTTTAACGCCTTTTTCTCGCAAAGTATACACCGCTTTGGTCATTAATTGCAGGGCGCCCAAAGCATGGTGAAAACGAGAATGGGTAGCACCCGGGTATACATAATCGGTCATTCCCAATTGCTTTATCCTACGTAAACGCTGAAAAAAAGGATGTTGGATAAGTTCAAAAATCAAGTCGCTAGGAATGGTTAAAAAGCCATAAACTGGATCATTGATAATTTTATTGTTTTTGATCATGGAAGGAAAAGTGCAAAATTACGCATTTTTAAATGCAATAAAACACTTGCATTAATTAGATTAAACGAAGATTAAATAAACTTTGAAGAATAATATTATTTAATTAATAAACAGCAGATAAAAGCCCTCAAGGCAATATATTGAGGTAAACAAAAAATAAAGTTTTAATATTGTAGTAATGCGTCTTCCATTATTATTAATATATATGTTATTGTTTGAGCATTTTATCAACGCGCAGAAAGAAACCAATAATTGGTATTTTGGTGATAAAGCTGGTATCACATTTAACACCAATCCTCCTTCTGCACTCACCAATAGCCAAATGTCTACCGATGAAGGATGTGCCTCTATTAGTGCACCCAATGGCCGATTGTTATTTTATACGGATGGTGTTAATGTTTGGGATAGTACGCATAAACTGATGCCAAACGGAACAGGTCTTAATGGCAATGCTACCTCTACCCAGTCTGCCATTATAGTTCCAAAACCAGGAAGTCCTCAAATTTATTATATATTCACTGTTGCTCCAGAGGCAACTAAAGCTGGCTTGCAATATTCTGAGTTGGACATGTCGCTTAACAATGGAAAAGGCGATATTTTAAGTACCCGAAAGAATATCAAACTTAAAAGTCAAGTGGCCGAAAAAATAACCGCAGTACAGAAGAAAAACAGCAGCGATTATTGGGTTTTAGCAGCACGATTTTACAGCGATTCGTTTTTTGCCTTTAGTGTTACTTCATCAGGTGTAGGTTTTGTGCCTGTAAGCTATAGAACAGGTTTTAGCTTATTTGGACAAGGAATAAATGCCATTGGCTATTTAAAAATTTCTCCCAATGGCGAAAAAGTAGCTTTTGCCAACAACACATTCGACACTTCCGTTGTCGCGGACTTTGATGCTGCGACTGGAAAAATGTCTAATATTTGGCGTTTTTACAGCCATTATGGCTATGGGATAGAATTTTCTCCTAAAACCAAATTTCTTTATACAACAGAAACAGGTACCAATAAAGTATATCAATTCGATTTATCAACCAAGAGTTATGCCGTATTCTTGGCATCTAAAAAAATTGTTGATAGTAATTACATAGTTCCACCTGGCGCCTTACAAATTGGGCCTGATGGGAAAATTTACATTGCCATGATTAGTGGGCAATATCTTTCTGTGATACACTCGCCAGATATACGAAATTGCAATTCACAAAAGAATTATATTTTCCTAAAAGGTAATTATTGTCGTTATGGATTACCCACTTTTATTCAATCTTATTTTAAGGATACAAGCATTCTCGTTTCACGAAAATGTCAGAATGATTCAACCACCTTTACAATTGGAGACAAGGGCAATAAAGATTCTGTTCTATGGGATTTTGACGACCCCAGTTCTGGTATTCAAAATAGTTCAAAAGCCGAAGATAGTATTTACCATATTTACAGTCAATCGGGCACTTACAATGTAAAACTTACGACCTATTTAAATGGCATACCAAGTTATATGTCAGTGAAATTTTCTATCAACAAACCTTTTAAACCCTTTATAGGCAAGGATACAACACTCTGTAATCAATTTAATATTTGGCTCCAAACACCAAAAAAATATGCACTATATCGGTGGTTGCCTAAGGACACTAATTCTAGCACTTTAAATGTGTTTAAAAAAGGCACTTATTATTTAAGTGTTTCAGATAGTGGCGACTGTTGGAGTAACGATACTATTGTAATTAACAATCCTACAGCTATTGCTCAAATGGCATTATCTGATACCGTAAAATGTTTAAAAGGAAATGTCTTTAATATCAAAAGTAGCGGCCTTTTTAATAACGATAAACCACTCAATTTGCGCTTTTTTTTTGATGACAACACCAACAGTATTGACTCTAATTTCAATAAAACATTTGCAATCGCTGGTTCACATCTAATTAAATTAGTTGTAGAAAGTTCGTTAAAGTGCAAAGATTCAATTTTAAGAACTGTTAAAGTATGGCCTAGAAATAAGATTGATTTGGGAAATGATACTACTTTCTGTAAAAATATTTCATACGTATTAGATGCTGGCAATGGATTTAAGCAATACAAATGGAACACTGGCGATACTCTTTCTAAATTAACACTATACAGCAGTGGACTTTATCATGTAAATGTTACCGACTTTAATGGCTGCAAAGAGAGTGACACAGTTTTAATTATGGAAATTCAAGCACCAACAATTAAAGTAGCTTATGATTCTATAAATTGCAAATATGTTTACTTATCGGTAGATAGCATGAATGGAACAACTTATTTGTGGAATACTGGAGCCACAAATAAATCTATTAGTATTGATAGCAAAGGTTGGTATCATGTTAAGGCGAATCATTTGCTGTGTACCAATGGTGATTCCATATTGATAAATGCCTTGGCAATGCCTGAGGTTAATTTAGGAACAGATACCAACTTATGTACATACGACCTTAAATTGACAACTGGCGAAAAAGGTGATTACCTATGGAGTACTGGAGCAATTGGTTCCTCAATCTCCATCAATGCACCTGGTAAATATTGGCTAACGGTGAGTAGAAATAATTGCTCTGCTACAGATTCTGTGAATGTGAAATTATGCGAAGAGATGGTATACTTTGTGCCCAATGCATTTACACCAAATGATGACGCTATCAATGATGAATTCGAAGTATATGGAGCTGGCATTGCTAGTATAGAACTTGAAATATACAACCTATGGGGCGAATTAATATATAAAACAATGGGCAAAGACGTAAGTTGGGATGGCACTTATAACAATGAATTGTGCATGGATGGCATTTACTTTTACAAAGCATTAATTGTGGGGAAAAAGAAAGGAAGTGTTAAAAACATCAAAGGAAGTGTTAACCTTTTGAAATAAATAATATTGCGTTTTAAAGCAGGCAACTATTTTGCATTAAGAATGGTCTTATAAAAAACACCTCGAATGATTAAAAAAATTACATTTTTAATTTTTATATGTTCTATGCTAACTGTCAATGCGCAGAAGGAATGTAATATGTGGTATTTTGGAAGGTATGCGGGGTTAAATTTCAATACTATCCCACCATCTTCTATAAGCGATAGCAGAATGAGTGCAAGAGAATCATCCACAAGTATGTGCGATAGTGCTGGCAATCTTCTTTTCTACACAAATGGGGATACGATTTGGAATAGAAACCATCAATTAATGCTCAACTGGAAATCCGGCAGACCCTTTGCCGCCATTAATAGTGCAACACAGGGAAGCATGGCACTTCGAATGCCAGGAAATAATAATTTGTATTATATTTTCCAAGGCCTTTCAGATGAAAACATATCGGGATTGAATAAGGATTCTATGTTGCGTTATTGTATCATTGATATTAAAGGAGATGGTGGACTAGGGTCAGTTATGGTTAAAGATCAACCACTGATAAAGGCACGCAATGAAAATTTTGCAGTTACACTTCATAAGAATGGTAAAGACCTTTGGGTTGCGGCAACAGACAACCGTACTGGAATTTTTAATTGCATCCGTACCACTAATTGCAATTTTTTATCACCTGCTATACAACAAAAACTAAGTCCAAAATGGGACCAATTCTCCAGATTTATAAAATTTTCACCGGATTCACGTATTTTATATAGCAAAGAATCTCTCAATTCCAGTGGCAATTATTTTATAAATCTATATCAATTTGACAATTCTAACGGGAAGCTTTCTCAACATATATCCATCCCAAAAGGTAATCAAATAGCCGTAGGTCATGGCTATTCAGAGTTTTCACCTGATTCACGGTTTCTATATACAGTTATTTCAGAAGGAAATATCTATTACCTATGTCAATATGATCTATCAAAATGGGATTCTGCTGCAATCAGTTCTTCAAAACAAATAATCTTTTCTATACCCGTGAGCTCACCTTCTTATCATCCATTTGCAGAATTGCAACTTGGCCCGGATGGGAAAATATATTGCTTTAATATCGCTCCACTTTACAACAACAGCAAAAAAATATCTATAATTAACAACCCCAATAACCCCGGAGTTGGCTGCAATTTTTGGCTAGAAAATATAGATCTGAACAAAGGCACCATTGTTCTTGGCGGTCCATACTACCCTTCTTTCTATTTTCGAAATGCAAAAGTTAATTTGGGTATAGATACAACATTATGTCTAGGTGATTCTATGACTTTGCGATGTAATCCTGCTAAACAAGATAAAATAAAATGGAGTACAGGGGATACAACTGATGCAATAATTATAAAAAATGCAGGCATATACAGTGTTGCTTTATCGAGATATGGCTTGACCCAATCGGATACTATAAAAGTCTTTGTGGGCCCCAAATTCAAAGTCTTCATCGGCAACGATACCGCCTTCTGCCATCAATTTTCTCACCTCATAAAAGCAAGTCCTGGTTTTGCTAAATACAATTGGAATACTGGCTCGAACAACATGCAGATTACAGTTAATTCGAAAGGCATCTATTCAGTTAAAGTACTTGATTCTAATTCTTGCCCAAGTGGAGATACAATAGCCATAGATGAAATTAAAAAACCCCTCATTAAAATCAGTTATGATTCTGTAAATTGTAAGTATGTTTATCTTACCTCAGATTCAATTAAAGGACTCTCCTATTTATGGAATACTGGAGAAACAAAGAATGCAATTACAGTTTCTAAAAAAGGTTGGTACAGCATCACTGCCAGGCATCAATTTTGTAGCAATACGGATTCTATTTTGGTAGATAAATTGGCGATGCCCGAAATTGATTTAGGTGCAGATACCAGTTTATGTTTGAATGAAATTATTTTAAAGACGAAGGAACAGGGAATTTATTTATGGAATACTGGTCAAAAGACTCCCTCGATTATTGTTAATCAACCCGGTAAATATTGGCTAACAGTGACTAGAAATAATTGTTCAACAACAGATACGGTTGAAGTGAAATTGTGTGAAGACATGCTGGTATACATCCCCGATGTATTTTCGCCCAACGGTGATGGCATTAATGATGTGTTCAAAATTTATGGCTCAAACATTATTTATGCAGAGTTAGAGATATTTAACAGATGGGGCGAAAAGCTTTTACAAACCAATGGCAAAGAGGCGCAATGGGACGGCACTTATAAAAATGAAATGTGCATGGAAGGGGTGTATTTTTACATGGTAAAGATTAAAGGAAAGAAACTAGGTAGTATGAAATATTTAAGTGGAAGTTTGACTTTGATAAGATAAAATATTAATGAATCTGAGAAATCTATATATTGTAGCTATAATTTTTGTTTCCACATTTGGAAACTTGCATGCGCAGAAAGAATATAACATGTGGTATTTTGGAAATGGCGCAGGGCTTGATTTTAACACAACCCCTCCAAGTGTTTTAAACAATAGTAAATTACATGCTTTTGAAGGCACCACCAGTATTTGTGATAGCAATGGCCAATTACTTTTTTATTCTAATGGCGACACTATATTTAATCGAAATCACCAGCTAATGTTCAACAGTTCATCAAGCATGCCATACGCTAAGGTTGGCAGCGCAGTGCAGAGTTGCTTGGCACTTCCAGTTCCTGGTAGTAAAAATCTCTATTATCTTTTCCTTGGTCTCTCGCGCGAAAATACTTTTGGTTTGAATCAAGATTCTATGCTTAGATATTGGGTGATTGATATGGACAAAGATGGAGGAATGGGTGAAGTGACTATGAGGGATGAACCACTAATTCCAGGTAGATTGGAAAACTTCGCTGTAACGCTGCATTCAAATGAAAAAGATTATTGGGTAGCATCTACAGATGTTGTTAATAGCACTTTTAATTGTATCCGCACTACTAATGGACAATTCACTACAACACCACTAAGTCAAAAGCTTGATATAAAATCTAATAATTTATGGGGCAATAATAAATTTTCACCCGACTCCCGAATCTTTTTCAGTAAAGAAACAATGAAAAAAAATAAAAGCTATCTCAACCTTTATAAATTTAACAATGCAAACGGACAAATTTCGCAGCCAATATGTATTCAAGTAAAAACAGATGTTTACTACACCGAATTTTCATCAGATTCAAGGTTTCTTTATGTTCCTACACTCGATTCTTTGAAATTTAGTCTCTTTCAATATGATCTTTCTGTTTGGGATTCAACCGCTATTGAATCTTCAAAACAAATAGTTCATTCTTATATCATTAACATGAATGCATTCCCTTATGTTGGAGGACTTCAATTAGGACCTGATGGCAAGATTTATTATTTCCACAACAGCAATTATCCACCTTATCTCAATAGTAAAGTTTCGGTCATTAACCAACCAGATAAAAAAGGAACCGCCTGTAACTTTAGTTTTAAAAGCATTGATTTAAATAATGTAACGAATAATTTTGGAGGACCTTATTATCCTTCTTTTTGGTTTAGAACCAAGAAAATAAGCATTGGCCGAGACACGCTTATTTGCGAGGGCGATAAGCTTAACATTACCTGCAAAGCAAATCCAAACAGCATTATACTTTGGAGTACAGGTGCTGTTGGCAAAAGCATAATAGTTACTAAGCAAGGCATTTATTCAGTAAAAGTAACATCGCCAAGTGGAAACGTTCAATTCGACACCATCGTAGTAAAAATTGGCCCCAAATTCAAAGTCTTCATCGGCAACGATACCGCCTTCTGCCATCAATTTTCTCACCTCATAAAAGCAAGTCCTGGTTTTGCTAAATACAATTGGAATACTGGCTCGAACAACATGCAGATTACAGTTAATTCGAAAGGCATCTATTCAGTTAAAGTACTTGATTCTAATTCTTGCCCAAGTGGAGATACAATAGCCATAGATGAAATTAAAAAACCCCTCATTAAAATCAGTTATGATTCTGTAAATTGTAAGTATGTTTATCTTACCTCAGATTCAATTAAAGGACTCTCCTATTTATGGAATACTGGAGAAACAAAGAATGCAATTACAGTTTCTAAAAAAGGTTGGTACAGCATCACTGCCAGGCATCAATTTTGTAGCAATACGGATTCTATTTTGGTAGATAAATTGGCGATGCCCGAAATTGATTTAGGTGCAGATACCAGTTTATGTTTGAATGAAATTATTTTAAAGACGAAGGAACAGGGAATTTATTTATGGAATACTGGTCAAAAGACTCCCTCGATTATTGTTAATCAACCCGGTAAATATTGGCTAACAGTGACTAGAAATAATTGTTCAACAACAGATACGGTTGAAGTGAAATTGTGTGAAGACATGCTGGTATACATCCCCGATGTATTTTCGCCCAACGGTGATGGCATTAATGATGTGTTCAAAATTTATGGCTCAAACATTATTTATGCAGAGTTAGAGATATATAACAGATGGGGCGAAAAGCTTTTACAAACCAATGTCAATGAGGCGCAATGGGACGGCACCTATAAAAATGAAATGTGTATGGAAGCGGTGTATTTTTACAAGGTGAAGATTAAAGGAAAGAAACTAGGTAGTATGAAATATTTAAGTGGATCGATAACTTTACTAAAATAAATTTGCTATCCATTTCATTTGTAGTTTAATCCTTTTATTCGTTAAAAATTCTTGGTTGTTCCAACAACAAAAATTGAATTCTCTAATTTCAATAAAAAGTGCGTGCTTTGCAGTTATCAATTATGCTTACCAAACAACAAATCGCCAAAAGAATCGCTTCGGAATTAAAAGATGGATTTTATGTTAACCTAGGTATTGGTATTCCTACGCTTGTTGCCAATTACATTCCCGAAGGCGTGGAGGTAATTTTACAATCTGAAAATGGCTTACTGGGGATGGGTCCGTTTCCATTTGAAGGCGATGAAGATGCGGATCTGATAAATGCCGGTAAACAAACCATCACCACTGTTCCTGGTTCCTCTTTCTTTGACAGTGCTGTAAGTTTTGGAATGATAAGGGCTGGAAAAGTAGATCTGACTGTATTAGGGGCTATGGAAGTAAGCGATAATGGCGATATTGCTAATTGGAAGATTCCCGGTAAAATGGTGAAAGGCATGGGCGGTGCTATGGATTTAGTAGCCAGTGCAAAAAATATAATTGTAGCCATGCAACATGTTAACAAAGCAGGAGAATCTAAATTATTAAGCAAATGTGATTTACCTATTACAGGTTTAGGTTGTGTTAAAAAAGTAGTGACCGAATTGGGTGTATTTGATATCAACGAAAATGGTTTCGAAATGGTAGAAATAGCTCCTGGAGTAACAGTTGAAGAGGTAAAATCAAAAACAATTGGTCGCCTTGTAATTAGCGAAAACCTGAAAACGATTGAAATTTAATTATCTTCTGTAGGAGCCGGTTCAGGCTTAGCCAATTTAGGCTTTTGCTTAAGTAACAATCCATCGTCGTTGTATAATTCATACAATACTAATTTTCCTTCGGCATTGTAGTATTTCCACTCTCCTACCATTATACCTTCTTTATAAAATCCTTCAACATGATTGTCTTGGTTGTATAAGCCAGCTTTAAAAACACCATCTAATTTGCCCATTTTATAAGTTCCAAATTGATCGAGCCTATGCTCATAATCGGCATGGTATCTATTATCTCCAAGATTGGACATAACTTTTTCAGATGCATAAATTTTAAATGGTCCGTCAAATACATTGTCAGTGAAAGTATACATACTCAAAGTATCGCCAATTTCGTTAAATGTAACCCAAATACCTTCTTTTAAACCCATCTTATAATTTTCGATTTTTAAAATACTTCCAAAAACATTGTCCCAGTAATAGGAAACACTGTCTTGAATACCGTCTTTAAAATAACTTTCTTCGGCCAAGGTTCCGTTTAGGTGATAGCGTAAAAATTTGCCTTCCCTAATTCCAAGGCTATAGGTGGTTACCAAACGAATATTGCCGGCCTCATAATAAGTCTCCATTTTGCCATTGGGTTTCTCATTTAACAGTTCTACTTTTTGCTCGATATTCCCATTGTTATAATACGATATAGAAAGTCCTGTCTTAACTCCCATTATATAGGTAAAAGTATATTTGGGATTGCCGTTATCATAAAAAGCATTGACAGTACTGTCCAACAAGTCACCAACATATTTACCAGTTAACTTCAATTTACCATTTGAATGAAAATACTGAAAGGGTCCATTGCGTTTCCCTTCCTTGAATGATAGCTTTGCTCTTACCAAAACACCACCACTAAAATATTCAGTTTTTGTGCCATCAATCAACCCATTTTTCCATTGAATTTCCTGCATTTTGGTATTATCTTTAAAGGTTTCAATACTAATGCCAGTATATGGTTGATCTCTAAAATAATAAACATCATTATTATTAATCAATTCCGAAAAAGGAACTTTTCTGATGGTTGGCCGCGAAGTCGTTACAGGTGGCGTAACCTTGGTTTTTTGCCCATATGTATGAGCAGATATTAACAATGTGATGAAAAAAATGAAACCTTTTGTCATGTTGCAAAATTAGTTGGTTTAATAAGAGTTTACAATTTTAGAATTCAACAAATATCAATAACTTATTTACGATGTCTGTCTATTTAAACATTCAGCATTCAAAATTTTGCGACTAATTGACAAATTCATGAAATTAACTTTCTATTAACGCTAAATTCATTCACTATATTGTCAACCAAGACCATGTATTGGCCTTATAAATTTGACTTATTAAACCTATTAATATTCTAATATAAAAATAGTTATAATCCTAGCCTCTATGCAAATAATCGATAAATTTTAGACCTAATTAGCCCTAAATTTGTCATATTATCTTAAATTTGCACAAAATTTTCCAAAAGCGTTCATGACCAAATTACCCCTGTTTAACAAAGGTTTTCAAAATGCTGTGCTCAGTTTAGCACTTAAAACCATTAAATTGAGGTATAAAAATTCATTCTTAGGCATCTTTTGGAGCATGCTTAATCCATTGATATTTTTAACAATACTCATTATTGTATTTAAACAAATCAATCACATTGAGCACTTTGCATTGTACGCTTTAACAGGATTAATCTTTTGGAACTTCATTTCTGCATCTATATTGCAAGTGCTTACCTCCTTTATTGACAATGCCTCTATTTTAAAATCGATTAATTTACACCCATTTTGTTTTCCATTATCGGCAATGGTAGCAGCTGTGTTTAATTTAATGTTAACTTTACTTCCCTTTTTTGTTATCATGTTTTTTCTTGGTTATGAAATGAATTGGAGCTTCTTGGCATTTTTTCCTTTTACAATCATCACCGCCATTTTTGTTTTAGGTCTAGGTATGTTTATGGGAACTGTTAATGTTTTTTTTAGAGATATTCAATTATTATGGACAACGATAATACCTGCGTTCTTTTATTTTACACCGATTGCCTATACCCCTGAACTACTTAATGAAAATCAAAGGTTTCTGCTGAAACTGAATCCATTTTATTATTTCGTGGAATCCTATCATGATATTTTTTACCGATCGGTATTCCCCAGTTTCGAGAACTTCGGTATGAGTTTATTCATCGCCTTATTAAGCATTACAATTGGCTATGCTGCCTTCAATAAATATAGAAAGGGGTTTATTTCAAATATCTAATGAATTCAGTTGAACCAATGATACGATTAACCAATGTGGACATTTGTTTTTATGTTCAAGAGAATGGTTTTGTCTCAATGAAAGACTTTTTACTGCATCCAGGAAAATACAAATTACTACAAAAAAGTTTTGTTTTAAAAGACGTCAATCTTCAAATCAATAAAGGTGAATCCTTCGCCTTATTGGGCAAAAATGGCTCGGGTAAAAGCACCCTATTAAGGGCTTTATCTGGCATTATTACGCCCGACAAAGGCACCATAGAATTATTCGGTGCTGTGGCGCCATTATTGGGATTAGGCGTTGGTTTAGAGCATGAATTGACTGGCATAGAGAATATCAAATTATCATGTGCTTTAATGGGTATGACCAAAGCAGAAATAAAACTCAGATTGCCTGAAATTATATCATTTTCAGAGTTAGGTGAAGCGATTAATTGGCAAGTAAAACGCTACAGTACAGGCATGATGAGTCGATTATCATTTAGCATTGCCATTATCAAGCAACCTGAAATTTTACTTATCGATGAGGTGTTATCTGTTGGCGATTTAGGCTTCCAACAAAAATGCATGAAAAAAGTAATGGAAATAAAAAACAATGGTGCAACCATCATATTTGTTTCACATAATTTTGAAGAAGTCAGCAATATGTGTACAAGAGCCGCATTGGTTAACGATGGCACTGTTGAATTCGTAGGTTCGGTAAAGGAAGTTGGAGAGCGTTATAATCATTTATTTGACAATTAAAAATGCCAGATACCAATCACAACACAAATAACAATCTTGCCAATCAGAATCATAACAAAGAGGCTGAATATACAACCTTATTGAAAGCAGTTAAAAATTATGAAGAGCGAATTAAAGAAATTGAAGGCAGTGTTTATTGGAAGTCATATTTGTTTTTTACAAAAACAAAATTAATTTTAACAAGTGATAGCTATTTAAAGAGTGATAAATGGCGATTTTTTCAACGTGTTCGTTTTCTTGTCTCTCAACCTGGCTTATTTTTAATCAAAAAATTTGCGCTCCAATTATTTCGTTTAGTTTTTGGCAAAGTGAACTCTCTTATTGGACTGCGTCGAGAAGAAGAAAATCATGCTTATAAAATATTCAAAGAGAAGAAATTCCCGAGACCCAGCGACTTGAAGGCAATGCATGAAAATATTGTTAATTTCTCAAAATCACCTTCTTTTGAATTATATGTCAAAGTAAATGGCGAGAATTTCAAATATCTCAATGCGTTTTTGAATGCTTTAGAGAAACAAATTTACACCAAATTTAATGTTTGTTTTTTGGTTAATGACAGTTCAGATATTATTCATTACACATTAAGCAAAGTTATCAACCGCGATGAAAAATATAGAGCCATGGCCTTTGCTGATTTAAATTCAAAAACCAACTCAATTTTAGGCGAATATGTTATAGTAACTGAATTGTCTTGCATGCTAGCCCCTAGCTGCTTTTATGAATTTATAAATGCAATTAACGGCAAAAAAAATCTTGATTTTATATATACAGACAATGATTATATAGCTGAAGAATCTGAATCTACTGAATATACAGAAAACCCATATTTCAAACCCGATTGGAGCCCGCATACGATTTTGTCAAGAAATTACATAGGTAAAACATTTATGGTTTCAAGGTCGGTTTGGCAATCTATTGATAGTGCGATTATGCCTAATATTTACGGCTTGATACTTCACCTCACTAATAATTCAAATAAAATTCATCACATTCCTAAAATTCTTTATCACGAATTTCCTGAATCCATTAATTTCAAACGCATATTAAATAATCACAATGCCTTAAATCGATTTTTAAAAACGAAATATGTCGATGCCTTCGCTAAGTTTTCAGAAGAAGCATTGGGTAGCTTCGAACCCCATTTTAAGATTAAGGAAGAAGCCTTAATTAGTATTATTATTCCTTGCCGAAACAAAGCCAATATTTTAGAAAGTTGTCTTAAATCTATTTTTGAAAAATCCAGCTATAAAAACTTTGAGATCATCATTATTGACAATGGTAGTACCGAAAAAAGCTTCAGTAGCACCGTTGCGCAATGGGAATTCAACTATCCTGAAAAAATTAAAAGTATAAGAATTGATATTCCTTTTAATTATTCCATCTTAAATAACCTGGCCGCAAAAGAAGCCAATGGTCAGTATTTACTTTTCTTAAACAACGACACAGAACTTATATCCGCAAATTTATTTGACAATTTATTGCAAATAGCGCAGTTGGAAAATGTAGGAATGGTCGGTCCAAAACTCCTTTATCCAAACGATACTTTACAACATGTTGGCATTGTACTCTCTGTTGATGAAGTTGGAACACATGTATATTCGGGCGCACACAAGGACACAGCTGGGTATTACAATAACACCAATTGCATGACCAATTATACGGCAGTTACAGGGGCCTGTATGATGATTAAGAAAGAGCGATTTGATTCGATTGGTGGGTTCGATGAACAATTGGCTGTTGATTGTAATGATGTAGAGTTATGTTGCCGCTTGATGTCCGAAGGTTATTACAATGTTTACGTACCTTGGGTTCAAATGTACCATTACGAATGTTTAACACGGGGTAATCCAATCATCAGTAAAAAATCGCTACAAAATCAAACCATGGAAAAAGCGTATTTCATAGAAAAATGGTCCGATATCATTAACAATGATCCTTTTTACAATATAAACCTTTCGCGTTCTTCTAAATATTTTGAAATCGTAAATGACTAATACAAAACCAAAATATAGTTTTTTGATTCCCGTATTCAATACCGGAGAATTGCTTTATGAAACACTAGATTCAATAGTTAATCAAACTTTTGACACCAGTACATTTCAAATAATTATTGTCGATGATTGCTCAACCGATTCACTTACCATTAGAATTATTGACACCCTGCTTACTCACCCAATTTACAAAGGATTAGCATTAACAATTGCCCGCAATAAAAAAAACAGCTGGTTAGCTGAAACACGCAATGTTGCAGCGAGATTAGCCACTGGCGAGTATTTAGTTTGTTTAGATAGCGATGATACATTAGAACCTGATTTTATTAAACATTGCCATTTGGCATTTGCTGCTTATCCCAATGCGTCATGGGTCTATCCAAGTGTTCGTAAATTTGGTTATAAGAACAGTGTCGATATAATGCCAAATTTTTCTTCGAAACAATTGTTTTTATCCAATTACGTGGTGGCAGTTTCTCCTGTTAAAAGAACGCTTTGGATTGCATTAAATGGTCAAAAAACGCATCCACTTTCAGCCAATGTTAAATTATTTGAGGATTGGGATTTTTGGCAACGCGCAATAGGCAAAGGTTATTTTGGGGTACCTATCAAAAAAATTATTTTTAATTACCGCCAAAATATCCGGTCTTTAATAACAAGAAGTGAAGATGAAGGCAACCTATCAACTTTACTGGCATACAGAAGCAATTGGAAATCTGTTTTTGGGTTAAAATATTCTCAAAAAAATTACGAAAAAAACAATGATCAATTCAAAAGTAATTTTGGTTTTTTCTCCAGAATACTGCGAAAAGCAGTTAAACTAATTTTCAATCGCAATCCTTCAAATTTAAGAATTGGCGATTTAATACTTTTTATTTTTGCACCCTCGATATTCGCAAAAAGAAAAGCAAGTAATTCTTCAAGTTTAACAAAAGCTCACAAAATGGCCGGTTTTAAAACTGGCTTTAAACTAACATTAGATGTGAATCTAGCGCCTATTAACGACTTAAATAACACCGTTATTTGTGGTCACTTTTGGTGGCATACCGGTGGAGCCGAAAATATATTATTAGACTATGTCAAAAATCTATCGAAGAATGGTTTCAAGGTAGTAGATGTTGTAAATGAAAGTCAAAAAGAGTCTGGTGTTTTAAGGTCAAAGTTTGAAGAAACAACAGATGAACAATTCGCTTTAGATGAAATTGCAGATGGCCCATATCCGAGGTTATTAGCTTTATGGGAACTGATTAAATTAGAAAAACCAAAGATCATATTCATTATGAGCAATCCTTTTTTGTATTTGCTTGCTCCACTTATTCGTGAAAAACTGCCAAATACTGTAATTTTCGACTTGTTGCACTGTGAAGAATATGATGAAAATGGCTGGTTTGAAACTGCATACAATTATCAGAATCACATACACCATCGCATTGTAATTAGTGACTTTTGGAAGAAAGTATTAATAGAAAAATACTATGAAAATGCTGATAAAATTCATGTTGTGTTTAACATGATTGATCACGATAGTTTTACAAATAAGGCCCTTGATAAACGCGTTACACTTAACAATTTAAAAATTGATAGTAATAAACGAATTATAGGATTCTTGGGTCGATTTCATGAACAAAAACGCCCTGATTTATTTGTTGACCTAGTCGAAAAAATGGCAAACAATTCGGATTACCACTTTCTGATGGCTGGCAGTGGAGAGATGCTTGAAAAGCTTGAGACCCGAATTAAAGCATTACCAAATTTAACGTATTTAGGCAAAACCAATTCACCAGAAAAGATTCTTCCACTTTTCGATATTGCTGTTTTTCCGAGTCGATTTGAAGGCTATGCATTGGTTAGTATGGAATGTGCACACTTATCGATTCCTGTAATTGTGCCGCAAATAAATGGCTTTAGAGAACAAATTGAAAATGGCAATTTCGGAAAAATGTATGAAATAATTAATGATAATAAGGATGTTGAACAAATAAAAGACCTGATTACTAATCACTTTGAAGAAATAATTGAATTAGGTAAAAATGGTCCAGATTTCATACACAAATTTCACAACAAATCAAAAATAGAAAACTCACTAAATCAACTATTTAGAATCCATATATAATTAGTTTTCTATCTTTTATTATAAGTTTTTTATATTAACCATAAAAAAATGGTAAATATTTTATTAATTTGAAGAAAATTATCGTTCCTTTTTAGACCTACATTATTTGAAAACAGCTAATAGTTATACCAAACAGATATTTTGCATTGAGGGCGATTGGCATCCCGATTTACGTCAAAAAGACACCATTGAAAACGCTTTGCGCTTTATGGAAACCGCGAGCGGAATGAAAGTCAAATATATCCACCGACATTGCAGCACACCCGAAGAATTAGAACATCGTATAAAAGAATACGAAAAGAAAATATACGACCAATTTAGTATTTTTTATTTGGCTTTTCACGGTGTCCCTAACGGATTAAAGCTCAATCAAAAAACTATCCTCTCGCTCGATGAATTGGCCAATATGGCAGAGAATAAGTTGCAAAATAAAATTCTTCATTTAGGCAGTTGTCAAACACTGAACATTGACAAAAGGCATATTAAAAAAATGTTGAAGAAAACGGGCGCTTTGTGCATCAGTGGATTTAAAAAAGAGGTGCCATTTGTGAGTTCTACTATTTTCGATGTGCTTTACTTCGAAATGTGTCAATACTATAAAAAAATGGATACCATAGAAAAATATATGAAAACCTATTATGGCAAACTGATGAAGGAGCTTGAGTTTGTTATGATTTACGAATAAAAATAAGTTTATGTCAAAAAAAATAATATTAATATTAAGTATTGTATTTATAGGAATATTTGCCTGTAAATCTAAAAAAACAAGTGTTCCTGCCGAACCCAAAGAAGAAATTGTAAAATTAAGTACCCAATTTGGCGATATGTATATTTGGTTATACAAAGCAACACCGCTCCACAGAGAGAATTTTTTAAAATTGGCCAAAGCTGGTTTTTATGATAGTACGACTTTCCACCGCATTATTTCAGGATTTATGATTCAAGGTGGCGATCCAAATAGTAAAGATAAAGATCCATACAACGACGGCATGGGTGGCCCGGGCTATACCATACCTGCCGAAATAAGAGATACTATTATCCATGATAGAGGGGCGTTAGCAGCTGCAAGAACCAATAATCCAGAAAAGGCATCAAGTGGTTCTCAATTCTATATTTGTCACAGTAAAGGAGGCACTTCATTTCTGAATAGACAATACACTGTATTTGGTATGGTAATGAAAGGGATGAATGTTATAGATAGCATTGCCGAACAGCCAAAAGAGCAGGGAGATCGTCCGATTAACGATATCAGAATGAAAGTTACAGTGGAACAGCGTACCTTAAAACAAATTCAAACAGAGTTTAATTATATTCCTAAGCAATAAATAAAATGTGGCAAAAACTAAAATATTTTGGAAGCTTATTGATTTTATTATCAGTAATTACTAGTTGCAAAAAGAAAGATGAGTCAACACCTGTTAAACCAACCGTAGTGCCTCATGAGGAAATTATTCAATTGAGTACACCATATGGCAATATGTATATTTGGTTATTTAAAGCAACCCCTTTGCACAGGGCCAATTTTTTAAAATTAGCCAATGATTCATTTTATGATAACACCACCTTTCATAGAATAATAAGTGGATTTATGATACAAGGTGGCGATCCAAATACCAAAGACACAGACAGTACCAACGATGGTACAGGCGATCCAGGCTACACTATACCTGCTGAAATAAGAGATTCTATTAAGCATGATAGAGGTGCACTTGCCGGGGCCCGTTTGCCAGATAATGTCAACCCGTTAAAAGCCTCAAGTGGAAGTCAGTTTTATATCTGTCATAGCAAAGCTGGTACACAAGGTCTAAACAACCAATATACTGTTTTCGGTATGGTTATGAAAGGATTGAATGTGATTGATAGCATTGTGATTCAGCCAAAAAATAAAACAACCAATCGCCCGTATAAGGACATTAAAATGCAAGTAAAAGTGCTGAGCAAAACACTTGAAGAAATAAAAACAGAATACAATTATATCCCTAAACAATAGGCATTAATTATTCAAACTTTTAGTGATAGCTTTTAAGAAACAATGTTCATATTAAACCATGAACATTAAATAATTTAATTTATCTTATTTATTTATTTGGCTAACCAATAATTTTGGCTAATTTTGCCCCTCAAATTATTCGTTCATTCATTCATGTTATCTCGCAGGAACATCCGCATAAAAGTCCTACAGCAGTTGTACGCTTACACACAACAAGATTCAAATTCATTGCCATTATTTTCTAAACAATTAGATACCCGTTTTAAAGAATTCTACTTGTTTTATTATTTCAACCTTCAGTTTTTAGATAAGTTTAATACTTATTTGGAAAGTGAGAAGGAAATTGAAACAGAGAAATATTTTCCCAATAAAAATGTAATTCGCAATACTGAGGTTTTAAAAAGAACTGATTTTTACAATCAATTAATCATTAATGACGAATTTATTGCCTTAAGTGCAAAACTGCCGTTTTCATGGGACAGACATGGTGAAATGTTCAGTCATATTTTCACTGATATGGTGCAATATGATTTCTTTATTGATTTCAGTGTTTTTGATAATCCAACGGCGGCACAACAGAAAGAATTTCTAACCAACTTGTATGAGTTTTTATTCAATGAATTTGAATTGTATGAAAGTGCAATGGAAGAAGAATATGTATTTTGGAGTGATGACTGTGCGGACACACTTAAAACCATCATTAGGCATATCGATCATTTTTATGCTACTGGTAAAATTAAATTTGAAGCCATCAATACTAAACAAAAAGAGGATATTGAATTTGGTAAACAATTGTTTGAAAAATGCCTGATAGAAAAGGAAAGTTTAGATGAATTGACACAAAAGAATTCGCCAAACTGGGATCCCGACCGATTGACGCTAACAGACATGTTGATGTTGCGAATGGCCGTTTGTGAATTTTTATATTTCGAAACCATTCCGCCTAAAGTATCTATCAATGAATACCTGGATATAGCAAAGGCCTATAGTACCCCTAAGAGTCATTTGTTTATCAATGGCGTATTAGATAAACTTAGAATTTTACTAACTGAAGCCGGAAAAATTAAAAAAACGGGTAGAGGATTAGTGAATTAGTAAATAACCAATTATTTTTGCAATATGAAATTAATCGTTTTATCATCCCTCATTCTTTTGGCAAGTGCCTGCAACAATCAACCTGCCACTAAGGTAGATGTTGATATGATTTCCAATCCAGCCACAGCGAACGACCCAACTGCACCGAGTAAAAACACCACTGAAATGACCTTTGAAACAATGGATCATAATTTTGGTGATATTATTGAAGGTCAATCTGTAGAAAAAACTTATCATTTTACCAATACTGGTAAAATCCCCTTGCTTATTGATCGATGCGATGTTACTTGTGGATGCACAGTGCCTAGTTACCCTAAAGAACCCATTGCTCCAGGTGAAAAGGGTTCCATTAAAGTTGTATTTAACAGCAGTGGCAAATCGGGCTTGAACAATAAAACTGTAACAGTATTTGCAAACGTAAAAGATGGCAACATGGTTCTAAAATTTACAGCTAATGTAATTGTAGTACCCAACAAAAATTAAAAATGACAAATTTATATATATTACTACAAGCCCAAAGCGGCAATCAATTCATGATTATGATGGGCTTAATGTTGATCGTCATGTATTTCTTCATGATTCGTCCTCAACAGAAAAAAGCAAAAGCCCAAAAAGCATTTATTGAAAGCCTTAAGAAAGGCGACAAAATAATTACAACTGGAGGTATACACGGTAAAATAGTTTCTCTTGAAGCTACAACTGCTGTAATCGAAAGCGAAAGTTATAAACTTAAAATTGAAAGATCTGCGATTTCTTCAGAATTAAGTGCTCCACTAAACAAATTGGAAGAAGCTAAAGTTGTTGAAACTAAAGCATAATTAACAGAATGCTAAGACTTGGTATTACCGGTGGCATTGGGAGCGGTAAGACCCTTGTGTGTTCTATTTTTCAGCATCTAGGTGTACCTGTTTATAATGCAGATACCAGAGCAAAATGGTTAATTAACAACCATTCAGAATTAAAATCAAAATTAATTAAGCAGTTTGGAGAGGCCACCTTTAAAGAGGGCCTCTACAATACCGCACATATTAGCGCTATTGTTTTTGGCAATCCTAGTCAATTAGCCTTATTAAATGACATTATCCATCCTATTGTATTCGAAGATTGGAAACAGTTTTGCAATGCGCACAATACTGCTCCATTAGTTATTAAAGAGGCCGCCATTATGCTTGAAACTGATAGTAAATTTACTGTCGACAAAATAGCCTTGGTATACGCACCCTTGGCTATGCGCATGCAACGTGTTATAGTGCGCGATGGACTTTCAGAAATGGACTTAATGAAAAAAATTAAAAGTCAAATGCCAGAAGAAGACAAATTAAAACTGGTCGATTTTGTCATTATAAACGACGGTGAAGAGAGTTTAATAGAACAAGTGAAGGGATTATATAAAGAACTCTTATCGCTTTAAATTACAAACCTTGATTTGAATTAGGCAACTTAAATAGTTAAGTATATTCTTCATGATTAAATTTGGTCTTAATGGTTGGCTTTGTCTCTAACATTAAGCCGATTTTGGTAAATCCTAAAAATAAAATTTAAAAGCTTTTTAGAAAATTTCGCTTAAATGCGATTAAAACAGATTCATCATAAGATTGAGGTCTTTTGACTTGAATCCATATTTTTGGGCCAAGGAATGGTTCACCAGGGCTCCTTTATACAAATAAACTCCATGACGAAACCCTTTTGCAATTTTCACTAAGTCGTAAAAGCCGCCATAATTAGACAAATCATTTAATATTGGAGTAAAAATATTGCTTAAGGCATAACTAGCAGTTCTTGAGACTCTTGCGGTAATATTAGGCACACAATAATGTATCACTTCATGTTTCCTGAAAATCGGATTTTTATGGTTGGTTATTTCCGAAGTTTCGAATACTCCTCCTTGGTCGATACTCACATCTATAATTATGCTATTGGGTTTCATTTGCATCACCATTTTTTCTGAAACAACGATTGGACTGCGACCCATTTCACCACGCAATGCACCAATAGCTACATCGCAACTTCGCAATGCTTCGGCTATTATATTGGGTTGTAATGTTGAAGTAAATATTTTTCCTCCTAGGTTCTCCTGCAATCTGCGCAAACGGTAAAGTTCGTTGTCGAACACTTTTACATTGGCACCTAAACCCAGTGCCGCTTTACAAGCGTATTCTCCTACCGCTCCCGCGCCAATAACAACAATTTGAGTTGGAGGGATACCTGTAAAACCACCTAATAGTTCACCTTTACCAATATTGGCATTGTTTAGATATTCAGATGCCAGCAAAATAGAAGCATGGCCTGCTAATTCACTCATTGCCCTAATGATTGGAAATGAACCTGAATCGTCTTGCAAAAACTCGTAAGCAATAGCATTAACGCGCTTTTGCATCAATTTATTAAGTAACAAAGGATTTAACTGATCGAGTTGTAGTGCTGAAATAAGCAATTGTTCTGGCTTCATTAAATCGACCTCGGCCATGGTTGGAGGTTCAATTTTTAAGATAATATCTGATTTGAATATTTCCTCGTGGTGCTGTGCTATTTTGGCACCTGCTTCACTAAAACGGTTATCACTGAAGTTACTCGATTCACCCGCCCTGCTTTCTATCGTAACCTCATGACCATTGTTCACTAGGAACTCAACAGCAGAGGGAGAAAGTGGCACTCGATTCTCTTGAGAAGTAATTTCTCTTGGTATACCTATTGAGAGATTTAAATTATTCTTTTTAAGCGGAGCTAATTGCTCCAAAGGTTGCATTGCAGCAACATTGGCTAAATCATTAAACGTAATTAAACCCTTCTTATTTTCAGGCATTTTTTAAATTTGTACTAAATTTTAATCAACAAACACAAAGTTAAGTACAATTTTGTATAAAACAAACAGTTGACGACAATAAAAGGGTTGCAAATTGCGTTGTTGAAAGGTAAATTTGCACACTTATTGTTATATTATAAATAATGTTTAAAAACTCCTTGTTAGGATTGTCAATTTTTGTTTCAATAACATTGCATTCACAATCATCCAATACTGTCCCAAGAATTGATAGTTTAACACACTTATTCATGGAAAACACCTTGCATAAACAGCAAATTTTCCTTAATAACGAAGATGTTCTCAATTTAACTGAAGAGCGGTTTAATTTTTTAACCAATTCTATTGGTACCACCATGCCATTTAAGTTTGATGCAGCCGTTAAAACGCAAATCAACTATATGTTAAATCCGAATAGTTCCTTTCTTTATAAAGCATGTTTGAGAAAGGATATCTATTTCCGAGTTTTTGAAGAGGTACTAGATAGAAAAGGGATGCCTCAAGAAATTAAGTATCTTTCAATTGTAGAATCACTATTGAGTCCTAATGCAGTTAGTTGGTGTGGAGCCACTGGATTGTGGCAATTTATGCCGGCAACAGGTAGAATGATGGACTTACAAATAGATGGCAATGTTGATGAGAGAAAAGATATTTACAAAAGCACTGAAAAAGCATGTGAATATTTGCAAAGCATGCATGATAAATTTGGCGATTGGTTATTGGCATTGGCTGCCTACAATGGCGGACCGGGAAATGTAGGTAAAGCCATTTCTCGTTCAGGTGGGAAAAGAACGTTTTGGGAAATTAAACCTTATCTTCCTAAGGAAACTCAGAATTATATACCAAAGTTTTTGGCTACAGCTTTTATTATGTCCTTTGCCCCTCCGATTGATGAATCTACGAATCATTTAAGTGCAAATGAAATGCTAGTGCCTGTTAAAATGTGTTGTCCTATTGACATGAAGTATATTTCAGCAGTCGTTAATATCAATGAATATGAACAAAACGAATGGAATAGTACCTATAAAGATGGAATTATTCCATCTGGTATGGAAAATAAAACCATAGCCTTGCCATATTCTAAAGCCATGCAATTGGCCCAATGGCAAGACAGTATCTACCAAATAAGTGCCAATGCATTCAACCCATTAGACTATATTAGATATGAAACCATTGCGCAATCTTACAAGGTAAAAAAAGGACAAACGATAGCACAGATTGCAGACATTTGCAATGTTAGTGCGGGGGATGTCAAACGGTGGAACCATTTAAAAAGCAGTAAACTTAAGGTGGGTAGAACGCTGAAAATTTACAAATCACGCGAGATTACGATGCCAATTGCTAAAACGCCCCCTTTGGGATTTTTCTTTTACATTACCGAAAAAGAAGGTCAATCAATGAATGATATATGCTCAAAATTCAATGAAATTGATATTGAGAGAAGTTGCGAAATCAATCTAATTAACTCTCCAAACACACCGATTGGAAAAGGAAAGCTTATAAAAATATTCTTAAAATAAATAATGTTTAAATTCAAGTACGCTTTATTTGTACCATTTGCTTGCTTTGTTTTATTGTATTTAAACAGTTGTAGTTTAAACAATAAAAAAGAACCCCTTTCTGAATCTGTTGGAAAAGCTGGAAGCCTTATTATTACAAGTGATTCTGGCACTTTATCGGGTTTAAACATTGAATTGAACAATGCTTTAAAATTACCGCTGAGTAATTTACCCTCTGTGCAACCTTTCTTTGAACTTAACGAACCTGATATTGAAACATTTTCTAAATTTTATTACAACCAACGGACCATACTTGTAATTGTATTGCCTTCTAACGTTAATCAAATGGATGAGCTATTAGAACCCTTTGATAAAGATAGTATCAGCCTATGGTTGAAATCAACTAAAATGGCTGTCAAAGTGCAAGAAAATTTGTTGGCAAAAAATCAGCACATTGTTTATCTATTTGCTAATACGCTGACCAATCTAAAAAGCAATCTAATTTCCGAACGCGATTTGATTGTGAACACCCTCATGCAAGCTGAACTCAAAGATGAGATTGTGAAAGTATATGGCGAAAATACCGGCAAAGGCAAATTTTATGAGCGCTTTAAAAATAAATATGGCGTTGGTGTTAATATCCCAAATGGATTTAAAATAGTGAAAGAAAACGATAACTTTTATTGGTTTCAAAAAGATACTTCGATTGATGGTTTTGCAAAATCAATTGGCCTCATAATAAATGCTTATCCTTTTACTGATTCAACTGATTTTAGCTATGTTAAAATACGGAATATGCGCGATTCATTTTGCAAATACAATATTTCAGGTTCTTTAAAAGGCACTTATATGGGGACCTCTGAAAGTGATTTTTATCCAACACGCACCTTTGAAAAAATCAAGGTAAATGGTTTAATGGCTGGGAAAATGAGAGGTTGGTGGACCATTAAAGGAATGACTATGGCTGGTCCTTTTATACGCTATGTAGTGCAAGTTCCAGATAAAAGTAGTTTATTTGTTTTTGAAGGCTTCATTTATCAAGCCAACATTAATACAAAAGAGCGTGATTTAAGAGTGATAGAAGCCATTGCATCAACTATTCAATAATGACACCCAAAATTATCATATTTGCCTCCGGTGCTGGCAGCAATGCCATCAACATTATACATTATTTCAATTTACATCCTGAAGCCAATGTAGCCGCTATTTTTACAAATAAAAAAGATGCGGGTGTTGTACCAAAAGCAATAGAGAACCGCATTGCACTTCAGTATTTTAATAAATCAGATTTCTATGATTCCAACCGTGTTGTTGAATTGGCTAACCAATACCAGCCTGATTTAATTGTGTTAGCAGGGTTTTTATGGTTAGTACCTGCATCTTTTATAAATGCATTTGAGAATAAGATTATCAATCTGCATCCAGCCTTACTTCCTAAATATGGAGGCAAGGGCATGTATGGCCATTTTGTGCATGAAGCAGTTGTTCAAAATAAAGAGATTGAAACAGGCATAACTATTCATAAGGTCAATACAGAATTCGATAAAGGAGAAATCATATTTCAAGCAAAATGTCGTGTTACCGAAGAGGACAGTGCTGATTCTGTTGCTAAAAAAATTCATTTTTTAGAGCACCAACATTTACCAAGTGTTATTGCAGAATATCTCAAAAAACAATGCGCTTCTTTGTAATTACAATCCTCAGCTTATCAAGTTTAAATTTAAATGCCTGGGGGTTTTATGGCCATAAAAAAATCAACGAGATTGCCATTTATACCTTACCTAAACCACTTTTTGCATTTTACAAACTAAATGCGAAGTATATTACAGAACATGCTGTTGATGCTGATAAAAGAAGGTATATTGTGGAAGATGAAGCTTGCAGGCATTATTTAGACGGCGACTTTTATGAATACGCCGCACCCATAGATACCATCCCACAATTTTACAAAGATGCCATTTTGAAATATGGCGAAGACACGGTTAAAGCCCATGGCATTGTACCTTGGCATATTCAAACCATGATGTTTCGATTAACTGAGGCCTTTAAAAATAAAGACTATCCTAAAATTTTGAAATTAAGTGCTGATTTGGGACATTATATTGGCGATTGTCACGTGCCTTTGCATGCTACCTCTAACTACAATGGTCAGAAAACAAATCAAGTTGGCATACATAGCCTTTGGGAGAGCCGCCTACCTGAATTGTTTAACAATGAATATGATTTATTTACAGGCTTAGCCGTTTATTCAGATCATCCTGTAAAAGCCACTTGGCAAGCCTACAGTCAGAGTTTTGCACTTGTAGATACCGTTTTATCAACCGAAAAAACAGTTTCATTAAAATTTACAGAATCAAAAAAATACAGTTTCGAAAAAAAAGGCAGTAACACCATCAAAGTATATTCAAAAGAATTTAGCGAAGCCTATCAATTAGCATTAGGCAGTATGGTGGAAGACAGAATGAGAGCTTCGATAGTATTATTAGGCAGCTTTTGGTATACCTGCTGGGTCAATGCAGGCCAACCAGAATTATCGCAAACAACAGAAATCACACTTCCTAAAGAACATGAGGAAGTTTTAGACAATAAGAAAAAAGCACAAAAGACCAAAGGTCACGAAGATTAAATTTAATTGGTAGATTTAAGTTCAACCATTAAATTTGTTTCTATTAACATGAAAAAAATTTTAACCATTGCTGCTGTTTTATTTCTATTCTCTTTTACCTTTCAATCGCAAGAATACAAGATTGAGAATAATGAACTGATTCTGCCATCAACCATCGATTTCAAAAAAGGCACAAGTGAATTATTACCGGGCAGCGATTCAGCTTTAAACTATATAAAGTTATACCTTAAAGAAAAAACCTACATTACTTTGTTGCGAATTGAAGGGCATACTGACAACTCAAACAAAGAGGAAATAAATCAAACGCTTTCAGAAAAAAGAGCGTTAGCCGTTGGTAAATGGTTTGAAAACCATGAGGTTGATTGCAACCGATTAATCTGCGTTGGATTTGGCAGTAGCAAACCCAAAGTTACTAATGAAACAGCCGAAGGAAGAGCCTTAAACGAACGCATTTCAGTATACAATGTTGAGATGCGAAAAGTAAGAATCGGCGGTTTGCCAAGTGATGGCGGAGGTAAAAAAGCAGGGGATGCCTGCAAATAGAAAAAGTTTATAGCAATGTATCTTTTACATTATAAACACCGCCTACCATTCCTAATCCATTTTTTACATTTGAAATCAAAATTATAGGGTCAGCTACAAAAAAACTGCTGTTGTTATAATCTCTCAATTGCTTTAAATAGTTGTAATAATCTTCCGAAAATGTTTTAATACTAATTTCAAACTTAGGCGTTCCACTTGCAGTATTGCCTTCTATTGAAGTTAATATTGTTTTTTGTTGACCATTAAAAGAAACGTCACTAAAAACATAAGCCCCATTATCCAATTTTGTATTATTTAGAAAAACAATGTCATTCGATTTAATATCTAAAGGAAACCATTGTTTAATTCCATCGTCGTAATAGCGCACTGATAATTCGTAATAATTGTTGGTAGCCGCGTCATCATTAAATTTAATGGTTAATTGTCCGAATGGAAATCCAAGATTATCAATTCCAACAGAATCAACAAATTTAGAATTCGAAATAATGGTTGCTGGCACATTAACTTCTGCTACCGCTGGATTAAATCCGGAGCGCACTATATCTACCTTATATGATTTACCTTGTATAGGTTTATAGTTTATGGTGTAGAACCCATTGATGTATGTAAGATTGCCTATAAATGCATTGTTTTCATATAATTTGGCACTGGCATCCATTAACAAATATCCCGTAGAATCTGTAACATTCAGTATTGGAATACTTCTACTAATTTCCACTTTGATTGTTGAATTGCTATTAAATTCACCATTGACAACAAGCTTTGAGGCATATTCACCAATGTTTAATTTTATTTCTTTCTCGCAGGAATAAAGCATTACGCTTAGGAGAAAAAGTATGCTAATTTTTTTGATGTAATTCATATTTAAAATTTAGTGTAATAAGTAATACCAGGTATAAAACCTAAGAATGAAACTTGATATGCAGTGGGCGGTGGATTAGGGTTAGTGTTGGTTGGTGTGGGTGCATTGTTGACATAAACATAGGCTGGATTATTCCTAGCGAATACGTTATAAATTGAGATATTGTAACCAGATTCGGTTCCCCAAGTTCTATTTCTTACGCGTTTCAGTCCTACATCAAATCTAAAGGTATTATTTAATCGATAATTATTTTTACCGGTATAATCATAAACAATATTACCGTTAATATCTCTGTACTTTCCAATAGGCAATGATTGAACATTCCCAGTAGAGAATACCATGTTTACGCTGATGCTATTTCTATCATCTATTTTTTGTTGAGCAACAATATTCACATAATGTCTTCTATCAAACTGGTAATAATAATCTAAGCCTCTGTTAACATTTGGTGCATTGCGCTTAGCCCATGAAAGTGTATAACTTATCCATCCATTAAAATCACCTCTTTTTTTATGCAAAAATGTTTCAACACCATAGCACCAACCTTTACCCATTACAACTTTATCTTCCCAACTTCTAGCGGTTGGATCGCCGTCAAACGAGGCTCCCTCCTTCAATTCCAAAACACGGTTAAGCGCTTTATAATAAGCTTCTATTGACAATTCAATATTATGTTTATATGGTTTGGATATGCCTAAAGATATTTGTTGTGATCTTTGAGGCTGAATGGCCCCAGTAGCAGGCACCCATCGATCGGTAATATAAGAAGAAAAATTATTTTCTAATGAATGGATATTTTGATTCATTACGGTATAACTTGCTTTCACCGCATACTCATTCTTTATTTTTGCGTTGAATGAAACCCTTGGCTCTATGAAAATAAAATTATTTTTTTGATAATTATAATTTACAAACCTTGCACCTACAGATAACTTCATGCGGTTATTAAGTCGTATTTCATCTTCAACATAAGCGGCATATTCGTTGCCAACAAGCACTCTTTTTGCACCTAAATTGGTATCCAATTGCTGCACATTATTGACTGTATACTTTAAATGATAGGTGCCAGGAACAAAACCTTTAATTGATACAGAGGCTCCAAAGTGTATCATATTTGTTTTATTGGCATTGTAATCAAAATCTGCTTTGGTGGTAAAGTCGCGTACAAAATTGTAATAATTAATGCTATAATCAGATTTCGCAACACCAGTGCTTGTATCCAAAACCGAAGATTCATAGATAATGTAATTGTTTCTATACTGAGAGAAACTGCCACTAAATGTAGCAAAAAGTGTTTGATTAATTACTTTGTTCAATCGCACCGATCCAATAAAATTACCCCAATTTAAATCAGTACTTCTTGAACGGGTATTGTTAATTCCTTGACCATTTCGGCTATCTATTCGTTTGGTGTAAAATCGATCCCTACAATTAAAAATACTGAAAATTAATTTATTTCTATCATTGATTCGATGACATACTTTTAGGTTAAAATCATAAAGAGTAGGTATCAACTTATTTGAATCATTATTCCCCAACCTTGTAAATAAATCTAAGTAGGAACGTCTGCCCGCAAATGCAAAAGTTGTTCTACCATCGGCAGATAATGGCCCATTGAGTTCTAAACGAAATGCTAATAAACTTTGAGAAACAACACCACTTGCTTTGTTTGCATTTCCTTCTTTCATTGTGATATCAGTAATTGCGGACAATCTACCACCGTTTTTTGCAGAAAATCCACTTTTAGTTAAATTAATACTATTAATACCGTCCGAATTAAATACAGAATAAAAACCAAATAAATGATTCATGTTATAGATAGGTGTTCCATCGATTAATACTAAGTTTTGATCTTGCCCGCCTCCCCTAACATATAAGCCATTTGTTAATTCAGTGCCGGGCATTGCACCTGGCAAAAACTTCAACCCTCTGATGACATCAACCTCTCCAACAAGGCTTGGCATATTGCTAATTTGAAGGCCTGGAATTTCTACTATGCCATTCTCTATTCTATCAATAATTTTTATATTTCTGCTCAATGCAAGTTGAATGATCTCGTCTATCGCTTTTGAATTTTTAATAGAAACCTTTTTTACTTTCACTTCTGCGGCAGTATCTTCATCAGAATCAGAAACTTCAATTTCTGGTTCAGCTTTGGTTGCATTTTTAAAAGGATTAGTTTGGGCTTCATATTCATCGAGGGCTCTTAATTGAACATTTTGATGTTTGTTGCGATTAATCGCAGTTGTATCTATTTTAGCAGCAAATCCATCAAGTAAATACATTAAATTTTTTGTGCCATAAGGAATACTGAGTGCATAGTATCCTGAATTATTGGTAACACTGCCAACACCCGTTTGAGGGCAAAAAACATAGGCTCCAACCATCACCTCACCAGTTTCTTGGTTGAATACAAATCCAGAAACTGTAAAACTCTGTCCATTTAATTGAACTGCATTGAGACAAAATGTTAATAACCCTGCTAAAAAAAATCTTTTAAACAACATAAATAAATTGAAGATTCAAATATAGTTGATAATTAGAACCTCTTAAAACTTTAAACTATAAATTTAAATAATAATTTGTGGAAAACCATAAAGCCAACATGCTTAAATTTGATTTAATATTTTGCTGTTAAAACACTATTTTATAATGTGCCTAACAATTGCAAACACTGGTGTATTAATGGCTAACTACCATGTTGACAGCAGTGTAGCAAAAGTCGACACGACAGATGTATTAAGGGGTCTTGACTTAAAGACAGTGCCTGACGTTTTAGTATTGCATAAAGTCGCTAAAAAATACATGGGCAAATGGCACTATTTATTTCTGGCAATAAAAATTGAGGAAAGTGGAAATACAGGTCATTATAGTTGGCTTTCAATTAACCACTACAACCTTTGTGGCATGCGTTTTCCTCGCAATAGACGAACTTATGCTATTTCTTCGACCAATACCAATTATGCTGTCTTTCGAAATTGGTTTGAGTGTATGCTAGATTTTAAAATGTACATCGACAACATTGAAGAAAAGTTCATTAAAAAAAACAATCGACAGCCTAAAGATGAGATTGAAATGATCGACTATATGTTTAACTCATTTAATCATTTTACAAAATGGAAACACGACATGCACATTTTGGTGAAATATGTGAAAAAAAAGTATAAATAATTACTCTTTTAGCCAGTATACCAGATAACCAAACCATTCCTTTATTAGATATTCCGATTTTGCTAAAGCCTCAGCAGAAGGCACCAATAAATTATCTGGCGAATAATCCCGAATTGGTTTACTGTAGTAATTTGTTGCGAAATAAGCAATGCTATCTCTCTTGTTAAAACATAATTTGGCCCTCGGTAAGTGCCATGCGCTGCTTATTATCAATATACCCGATTTAATCTCCATAGAATCTAAAATAGCTAAACTATATTTAGCATTTTCAGAAGTATTGCGACTTCTATTCTCAACTATAATTACCGAATCGGGCACGTGAATCGACAATAAATAGTCCCTAACCGCATCGGCCTCTTTAACCGATTGATTCATAACACTCGCACTTCCACTGCTAATTAATATTCGTTTAATTTTGCCTTGATTATACAATTTTAGTGCTTGTAAGAACCGGTCGCTAGATTCAAAGAAAACAGTTTGACCTGTATTTAAATGGCGTGTTGAAAAACCCCCTAATACAATGCCAACGTTATAAACTGAATCAGGCTGCAACGTATCCTTGCTTTCATAGGTTTTTAAGGCTTCGTTGACCAAAAATCCATTGGAGCAGATAAACAAAATCAAAGTCGCAATTATTAGACGCCGTTTTCGTTTTAATTCATCTTTTGTAAAAATTGATCGCAATAAAATAAACACAACCCAAAACAAGGGCTTTATAAGAAATAGCAATATTTTTGACAGTATAAAAAACATTTTTGTCTGCAAATATGCCAAAATTACTGAATTATTTTATTGGATTAATTTTTGAATCTAAAGAAATACTTAATCTAATCAATTTAATATGAGTAAAACAGGTAGCATATCAGTCAATACAGAAAACATTTTCCCAATCATTAAGAAATTTCTTTACAGTGATCATGAAATATTTTTAAGAGAACTAGTATCCAATGCAACCGATGCCTGCAATAAATTAAAAACTTTAGCAAGCGTTGGTGAATTTAAAGGCGAGACAGGTGAATTTAAAATAAGTATCGCTTTAGATGAAACAGCAAAAACAATTACCATTAGTGACAATGGTATTGGTATGACTGAGGAAGAAATTGAAAAATACATCAACCAATTGGCATTTTCAGGTGCCGAGGAATTTGTAAAACTATACAAAGACAAAGCCGATGCCAATGTAATCGGTCATTTTGGATTGGGTTTTTACTCTGCATTCATGGTAGCATCGAATGTAGAAATTAATACCCTTTCATACAAAGAAGGTGCTGAATCGGCGCATTGGACTTGCGATGGTAGCACCCAATTTACCATAGGAAAAGGTACTAGAACAGAACGCGGTACAGATATTATTTTGCATCTGGCAGAAGACAGTGCAGAGTTTGGTGAGAAGTTTAAGATTTCTCAATTATTGACCAAGTACTGTAAATTTTTACCAGTAGCTATTGAATTTGATGGTAAAATAATCAATGAAGAAAAACCTTTGTGGTTAAACAAACCCACTGAGCTAAAAGATGAGGATTATATCAAATTTTATCAAACACTTTATCCTTTTGCACAACCACCTTTATTTTGGATCCATATCAATGTTGATTATCCATTTAATTTAACAGGTATTTTATATTTCCCTAAAGTTGAAAGTGCCATAGAAGCAGATAAACATAAGGTTCAACTATACAGTAATCAAGTATTTGTTACAGATAATGTCAAAGATATTTTACCTGAATTTTTAATGCTTTTACATGGTGTTATAGATTCTCCAGATATTCCATTAAACGTTTCTAGAAGCAGTTTACAAAGCGATGGCAATGTGAAGAAAATTACCTCGCACATTACCAAAAAAGTAGCCGACAAGCTCAATGAATTATTTAAAGCAGATCGAGCTGATTTTGAAAGCAAATGGCCAAGCATTGATTTGTTTGTAAAATACGGCATGCTTAGCGATGAGAAATTTGCAGAAAAAGCAAAAGAGTTTTGTTTGGTTGAAAGTACCGATGGTAAATTCAATACGATAAGCGAATTTGTTGATGGCATCAAATCAACTCAAACAGATAAAGATGGTAATACAGTTTTACTTTATACCAACCATTCAAACGACGAGTATAGCTATATAAAAGCTGCGACTAAAAAAGGCTATCAGGTAATCAAATTAGAGGGTCCACTAGACAGTCATTTTACGGGCTATATAGAGCAACACAATGAAAAACTTCAATGTAAAAGAGTTGATGCTGAAGCTGTCGATCGCTTGATTCCTCAGGAAACTACCACTGTTGCACTTTTAAATGAAGATGAGTGTAAAGAATTGGTAACTTTATTTGAAAGCGCTAATCAGCAAACAGATTTAAAATTCAGCACCGAAAATCTGAATCCAGAAGATGCATTAATAACTATTACCGAAAGTGAGTATGATAGAAGAATGCGCGAAATGAGCAAAATGAATGGCTTTAAGATGTTTGGAAGTATGCCTTTGAGCTACAACGCAATTATCAATGCGAATCACTTAAAAGCTAAAAAACTTTTAACTGAAAAAGAGACATCCAAAGCAGTGGCAGAAAAAGCACTTAATTTAGCACTACTTTCAAAAGGAATGTTAAAAGGAGAGAAATTAAACCAGTTCATTCACGCTGAATTAGAAAATTTATAAACATTGAACTCTCTATAAGTCAATAACCAAATTTGATGTTTAATATTGACTTGTGGATTTTAAATTTGTACTGTAATAATAAAAAAGACTTTTTTTGAATATTCAAATCACACAAACAACAACAATATAATGGCAAAACATTTCACAGACGCAACTTGGGATTCTGAAGTATTAGGTTCAGACAAACCAGTATTAGTAGATTTTTGGGCAGAATGGTGCGGACCATGCCGCATGATTGGCCCTTTGGTAGAAGAATTGGCTACAGAGTACGAAGGAAAAGCGTTAATTGGCAAACTTAATGTAGACGAAAATCCGGGTGTTGCAACCAAATATGGCATTCGTAGCATACCTACAATCCTTGTTTTTAAAGGTGGCGAGGTAGTCGATAAAATTGTAGGAGCAGTGCCTAAAAACATGCTTTCTCAAAAAATAGACGCTCAAATGGTTGTTTCGTAAGCAATCGTAAATTATTGAAAAGCGGAAATGAAAGTTTCCGCTTTTTTTATTTAAATTTGTATAAACATGACCCTTCAAGAAACCGCCTCTGCCTTTGATAATATCGACTTGTTAGCTTCGCAGGTTGTTGAAGGATTTATAACAGGGTTGCACCGAAGTCCTTTTCATGGTTTTTCAGTTGAATTTGCAGAACATAAAATTTACAACAAAGGTGAATCTACTCGCCATATCGATTGGAAGCTTTTTGGTAGAACCGATAAACTATTTGTAAAACGCTACGAGGAAGAAACCAACTTGCGTTGTGATTTGGTGCTCGACACCTCACCTTCTATGTTCTATCCTGAAGGCAGTTTATCCAAAATTAATTTTGGGGTTGTTGCCGCAGCTGTTTTAGCTAACCTAATGAAGAAGCAACGCGATGCTTTTGGACTTACTTTATTTGACGAACATATTCAATTGCAAACGGAAGTGCGGTCATCTGGCGCTCATTACAGACTCATTTTAAACAAACTGCAAGAAGTATTACAAATGAGACCATCACTAACCAAAACTAACGTGGCAGACACTTTAAATACCATTGCAGAACAAATACACAGAAGAAGTTTAGTTGTAGTTTTTAGTGATATGTTTGATGACATCAATGAGAATGATGTTCTTTTTGATGCCCTTCAACATTTGAAATTCAGAAAGCACGAGGTTATTTTATTTCACATCACGGACGGTGATTCAGAGTTGGATTTTAATTTCGAAAACCGACCCTACAAATTTGTTGACAATGAATCGGGTGAAGAATTAAAACTTTTTCCAGAAGATGTGAAAGTAGAATACCTTAAACAAATGAATGCCTACCGAACTGCTTTAAAATTAAAATGCCAACAATACCGCATTGATTTTGCTGAAGCGGATACCCGCAAGGATTTTAGTCAGATATTGATGCCGTTTTTAGTGAAGCGTCAAAAAATGTTGTAAAAACTATATCAAATCTGTAAACAGATTAACGCCTGCCGGACGCACTACATTAAATCCTTCGGCATATTTTACCCCAATAAATCTTCCGAACTGAACCGAACGACCTTCGACATGTTGAAGAAAGGCGAGACTTGATATAGGGGTCTCAGGTTCTTTAGAATCCGGATTGAAAAATTGAGACTTAAAACACATCAAACTTTGTGTGCGTTCTTCCCAAAATTCTGTTACATCGATCACAAAATCGGGTTCTAAATAATTATCTTGAATGTATGCATATACTGCATTTGGACGCCATGGTTTTAAATCATTGCCTTGCTCATCTTGTATTTCAACTTTTAGTAAACCAGCCAAAAAACAAGCATCTGCAACTAATCTATGACCTTTGCCATGATCAGGATGTCGATCGCTGAATGCATTGCAAAGCACAATCTCGGGTTGGTATTTTCGGATACATTTAGCCACCGCTTTTAAGTTGGATTCATTGTATTCAAAAAAACCATCCTTCAAGTCTAAATTCTCCCTTACGTCAAGTTGTAATATTTTACTGGCATTTGCAGATTCTATGGCTCTAATCTCAGCAGTTCCTCTAGTACCCAATTCGCCTCTTGTTAAATCAATTACACCCGTGGTTAATCCGCTTTTTTTGTGTTTAATCATGGTACCCGAAATGCCAATTTCAACATCGTCCGGATGAGCCGCAAAGGCCAATACATTAATTTTAGGGTGCATTTTCTATTTCTAAAGTTTTAATTATTTCCTCTATTTTATAATCCACTACTGGGTCGTAAGTGTCTTTCATATTGGCATTGTATGTCTTGGCCATGGCTTGCCAAAACAAAGTTTCTAATCCACCCCTATAATTATTTAAAATCTCCCAAGTCGACTTACCAGTTTCGCGGTGTATTAGTTTCAACAAGATTTTACCTTGACTAATCGTCATATTTTTCAAATCATCCATGAACTGCTTTTTAATAGCCTTTTCACAAGCTTTCACATACTTTTTCTTTTCCCTTTCGGAAGTCATTAAATTCAAATTATCTTCCATCAATTGCAAACGAAACGCCGCCAACTTAGCGTATGGCAATGCTTTTTTTACATCGTACGCTAAATGTAAAAAGGCCTCCTTTTCTTCTTTGGTAACTGTTTCTCCTTTGTAATTAAATTTCTTTTGTAGATAAACCGCAATTGTATCATTCCCTTCGATTTGGTAGCCAACTTTTACAACAGATGTGGTATCTCTTTTGGTACTATCCAAAGGGGCGTTTTGAGCGCACAAAATATCAACCCAAAAGAACGAATAGACCATTGATATAAATAAAAATATAGCTCTCATACCTTCATCCTATTCAACAGCTGTGCCAATATTTGAAACTGGTACTTTTTTCATAAATCCAAAAACGACAAGTAGTAACCCAACTATAAATAAGGTAGAGGATATAATTTCAGCTTGTGTGACATGCATTCCCATGAAATCCATGATGGTATTCACTCTAATTTTCTCTATAAAAAAACGCTCAGCACCGCTGCACATCAAATAGATACCAAACAAGACACCAGCATATTTAATGCGTTTGCGCAAAAACCATAAGAACAGAAATAACAAAATACCTAAAATGGCCTCATACATGGGTGTTGGAAAAACAGAAGCTACCAGGTAAGGCGTTTGCTCAAAATCGCATCTTAAGTTTGCAATATATTCAACATCGCCTTCTAAAAATGGATTACATACTTTGTTCACATTGTTTGGATAATTGTAAGCCCATGTCCAATCTGGTAAGAAAGACATCCAACTTGGTTTTGGTAAAGTATTAACAATACCCCAATCGCCATCTCCAGCCACATGGCACCCAATTCTACCCGTACCGTATGACAACATCATAGCAGGTCCGCCAACATCAAGCATGTGCAACGGTTTAATGCCTTTTCTTTTGGCCACTATGATAACTGCTATGCCGCCTACGATTAATCCCCCATAAAATGTTAGACCACTAAATGAAATGATATTGCCCCAAGGATCGCGGTAAAAATCAGATAGATTCTCTAAAATATGAAACAATTTAGCACCCAATAAACCACCAACAAATGCAGCAAATGTAATGCTGCCCATGTGATAAGATGGATCTATTGTTTTAATTTCTTCTATAGGCTCCGGTAAGCGTTGTTTTTTATCTTGCCAATAATTAATGCCAAGAAAAATGGCCGCTCCTAATATGCCATAAAGTAAACTACCCTCAGTAGAAAGGATATACGCCTGTGGATTATCACCTGTTAATGAAAAATCGAATAACAATGGTAAAAACTTATAACCTATAATTAATCCGGTAATGCCTGAAGCGATATAATCGGATTGAGACATAGCTGCACCTCTTATAACTTTAATTTGTTCGCCAACGCCGAGTATTCCTAACTTAAATTTACGTTTAAGTTCTAGGGTCATAACAAGATTAGCCGCAACAAATGATACAGCGACAAAAAAACCGAAGGAATTAACAAGCTTTAAACCTGGTAATTCAAGACCAAACCAGTCTTTGAAAATAAAATAAAAATTAGGATACATTTAATATATGTTGTGTTGAATAATTGAGTTCACCTTCGGCAAAACCATTTTGATTGATATGCGACAAATATACTTCGCAAATTTCATTCACCAATAATGGATCGTAATCGGCCTCTACTTTGATATAATTTTCAGTAAAGCCAAACATGCGATTGCCTTTTTCTTCTTGTTCAAAAAGTACATTCGCTTTGGTATTGAGATATTGTTGATAGAAATGTTGTTTCTTTTTTTCACTTAAGATCCGCAACATCTCGGTGCGCTCGTTGCGTTTAAATTGATGCACTTTTCCACTCATTTTCTTAGCAGTGGTATTAGCCCTCTCTGAATATGGAAATACATGTAAATAGGAAACATCCAATTGATTAATGAAATTATATGTTTCTAAAAACTCTTCATCCGTTTCTCCAGGGAATCCAACAATTACATCGACACCAATGGAGCAATGGGGCATGAGTTGTTTTATTTTACTCACTTTTTCAATGTATAATTCGCGCTCATATTTTCTTCGCATAGCCTTTAATATGGTATTCGATCCACTTTGTAAGGGGATATGAAAATGTGGCATAAACTTATTTGAACGCGCAACAAATTCTATTATTTCATCTGTTAATAAATTTGGTTCGATTGAAGAAATACGATACCGATTTATGCCTTCAACTCTATCTAATTCCAAACACAGGTCAAAGAAAGTTTCGTTATTTTGAACACCAAAATCGCCAAGGTTAACACCCGTCAAAACAATCTCATTCACATTTGTTTGGGCAACTTGGTTGACTACTTTTAAGGTTTCCTCAATGGTATTACTTCTACTCTTACCCCTAGCCAATGGAATGGTACAGAAAGCGCAAAAATAATCGCAACCATCCTGTACTTTTAAAAACGAACGGGTTCTATCGCCTACAGAAAAACCTGGAATGAATACATTGGTTTCTTTGATATTTTGATTGTGTATTTTAGCTGTGCCTGCCTTTTCGTACCCATCTTTTAAATGTTCAACCAAATTGAATTTTTCTGCTGCACCTAAAACCAAGTCAACACCAGGAATTGATGCAATTTCTGCGGGTTTCAATTGGGCATAACAACCAATAATAACTACAAACGCATTGGGATTATTTTTTAATGCTTCTTTAACTACTTTTTTGCATTTGCGATCGGCATGGTCTGTTACCGAACATGTATTGATAACATATACATCTGCTTGATCGGTAAATTCTTTTTTTACAAAACCAGCAGTTTCCAATTGGCGACCAATGGTGCTTGTTTCGGAAAAATTGAGTTTACAACCTAAGGTATAGAAAGCGACCGATTTTTGCATGAAAGGTGCAAAGTTAAAGCTTTTGGAGTAATAAAAGGAAGGTGGATTTGGGTAAGTTTTACAAGTGGCTTTGTGGTTAAATGTTTGTCATTTTATTTGCAAATACAGGCAAATAAATCGCCAAACATGGTCAGCATTGTGACCGTAACCCCGCACCTGGTGCGGGGTTACAAACATGTGACCCCGATGGGGTCATTGGTATTACTCATAATTTTAAATTGCAAACAATCAATAGTCTTAGCTTGTCAATAGACTTGGATGGAAACATGTTGCAATTTTCAGTTAAAAAGACTTGAGTGAGGATTAAGTTTGCATTGGAAATGAAAATTAAACTTTTGAGTTAAATGTTTGTCATTTTATTTGCGAATACAAGCAAATAAATCGCCAAACATAGTCAGCACTGTGACCGTAACCCCTCACCAGGTGCGGGGATACAAACATTTGACCCCGCTGGGGTCATTGGTGTTACTCATAATTTTAAATTGCAAACAATCAATAGTCTTAGCTTGTCAATAGACTTGGATGGAAACATGTTGCAATTTTCAGTTAAAAAGACTTGAGTGAGGATTAAGTTTGCATTGGAAATGAAAATTAAACTTTTGAGTTAAATGTTTGTCATTTTATTTGCGAATACAAGCAAATAAATCGCCAAACATAGTCAGCACTGTGACCGTAACCCCTCACCAGGTGCGGGGATACAAACATGCGACCCCAATTGGGTGATTGGAATTGGTGGCTTTGTCCTAGCTATTATTCTAAGAAACCAAGATTTCTTTTAAACCCCTCATATTTAGTGCGTTTAACTGCACTTTTAGAAAACACTTTATTAAAAACTTCTTCCGTTATCTCCGTCCATTCAGTTTTGCTGAAGTTTTCTATTTCTGGCTTTATCGTAAAATTATGTTCTTTGTTTGGCTTAGAAAAACGATTCCAAGGGCAAATATCTTGGCAAATATCACAACCGAATACCCAGTTTTCCATTTTGCTTTTAAACGCATTTGGAATAGCATCTTTCAACTCAATGGTGAGATATGAAATACATTTGGATGCATTCAATGTCTTATTGGGTAAAATGGCCTCTGTTGGGCAAGCATCAACACATGCAGTGCAAGAACCGCAATAGTCTTTAATGGGCGAATCATATTCACAATCAAGATCAAGTATAAGCTCCGATAGAAAGAAGAAGGACCCTTGCCCTTTGTTAATTAATAAACCATGTTTACCAATCCAACCTAAACCACTTTTTTCGGCCCATACTCTTTCCATAACTGGCGCACTATCTGTAAATGCACGGCCTTCTACTGCACCAATTTGCGCTTGAATTAGGACCATTAGTTCTTTGCATTTATCCTTTAATACATCATGATAATCGTTACCATAGGCATATTTAGCAATTTTAGCATCGCTGGTTTGCTGTTGTTTTTCAGGATAGTAATTATACAATAGACTGACAACAGACTTAGCTCCAGGCACTAATAAAGTGGGGTCTAAACGTTTATCAAAATGGTTTTCGAGGTACTGCATCTGACCATTAAAACCCTTGTTTAACCAAGCTTCTACTCTAGGTGCCTCGGTTTCCAAATAACCTGCTTTTGAGATACCACAAAACGAAAAACCCAGCTGAGTGGATAGTTTTTTGATGATTAAAGAATTTTGTAATGCTTGGGACATAGGAAAATTAGGGACGAAAATAGGACTAAGTGTCTATTTCACCTTTAATTTCTTTCCCAAAGGTAGAATAGCAGTAGCTTTAATTTTGTTTAATTTACAAAGCTTAACAACCGTTGTATGGTGTTTTCTTGCAATAGCACTCAAGGTATCACCGCGTTTAACGACATGAAGACTTTGCGATTTTTTTGCCTTGGTGTAATGTGATTCACTGTGGTCAACATTACCAGACCTGCTTTTCTTAACTAATTTATTATTTTCAAACAAACTGCCATCAATGGTAATTTCATTATTTAAAAGAGAGAATTTATCAAAGGCAATAAATTTAGCAGGATCAATGGGTTTACCCATAAAACGCATTTCGAAATGCAGATGAGAACCAAAACTATGGCCTGTGTTACCGCCTAATCCGAGCACTTCGCCAGCTTTAACGGACTGCCCTACTTCCACTATATTTTTAGAGAGATGTCCATATAAGGTTTCCAATCCATTGTGATGACGGATTACTACCATATTTCCATAACCAAAATAATATCGAGACATTCGAACGACCCCATCAAAAGCACTCACAACTGAATCGCCCGTTTCTAAATCTAAATCAACGCCTTGGTGGTGTTTGCCCCAACGGGTGCCAAATTCTGAAGTGACCATGGAAGCTATTGGAATACAAAAACCAATTGAATCATAAGATAAACACAAACTTACGGGCTCATTAAAACTGTTATAATCGTATAAGTATGGGTTAAGATTTTCGTTATCCCAAGTATTCAAATATAATTGCCAAGCAGTGTTAAAGGTAGAATCAAACTCTTTGCTAAGATGATCAGTTTTATAATTAATTAAGTCCGAACCATCCGAATTTATCAAATTTGTAAATGTATTGGCTTCAATAAAGCCAATACTAACTAGAAATAAGGCCAGAAAAGCGATTATTTTATAGCGATTGTAAAATTGATAATGCATTAAGTTTATCAGCATGCAAATTTTGTACCAAAACATCTAAATTTTCGAATTTCAACTCATCACGCATTCGTTCAATTAATTGTATTTCAACGATTTCTCCATATATTTCGGCATTAAAATCAAAAATATTAACCTCAATACTGAATTTTTTTTCTGGAACGGTCGGATTATCTCCAATATTTAACATTCCAATATATTTTTGTCTGTTTATCAATACCTTAACTGCATATACTCCTTTTGCAGGTACTAATTTAAATAAATCTTCAATTTCTAAATTAGCAGTTGGATAACCTAAAGTTCTTCCTAATTTTCTGCCGTGAACTACCCTTCCATGAAAATTATAAGGCCGACCTAAATACTGATTGGCTGTTTTGACATCACCCTCAGCCAATGCGGTGCGAATCTTAGTACTACTTATTGTAATATGGTTTAAATCCTCAGCATGTATTTCTTGCACCTTATAGTTGAACTTAGTTGCATTCGCCACCAAAAGATTGATATCACCTTCCCTATTCCGCCCAAACCGATGGTCATAGCCAATTATAGCAATTTGGATATTGAGCTCATTGACCAAAAAATGTTTAATATAATCTTCTGGTAAAATATTACTAAAACTTTTAGTGAATGGCACCACAACAACATTATCAATACCGCACTGCTCAATCACTTCCAATTTTTCATCAAGTGTTTGTAACAATTTCAAATCATTGTCTTCAGGAAAAAGCAACAAGCGAGGGTGTGGCCAAAAAGTAAGCAATACACTTTCGCCTCCAATAGTCTCCGTGGCTTGTTTGACTTGGAGTAATATTTTTTGATGTCCTAAATGAACACCATCAAAAGTACCTTGCGTAAATACTGTTGGTTTAAAATCGGGTAAATGATCGAGACTCTCAAAAATTCGCATACTCAGAAGCCACAAAGATGCTGAAAATCCTCAATATTAAAGGCATCATTTATATCATAATCGCCAATTTTAGTTCTCCTTAAGGCCGATAAATGCGAACCACTTTTTAAATGAATACCGAAATCGTTGGCTAAGGAGCGTATATAAGTCCCTTTGCTACATCCAACTTGGAAATTAATATGTGGCAGTTCTCCGCTTATTATAAACTCACTTATGGAAATAACTCTTTGCTTTATCTCTACTTCTATTCCTTGCCTTGCAAATTTATAAGCGCGGGTGCCGTTAATTTTAACTGCCGAAAACACAGGTGGGGTTTGGGTTACATCGCCCGTAAAATATTGGGCTGCATCTTTTAAATCTTTTTCGCTTAAATGTTTATAATCAAAGTCCGCATCAAACGCCGTTTCCAAATCATAACTGGGTGTAGTATTTCCAAAGGTGATGGTGCCAGTATAAACTTTGGCTTGATTTTGAATTTTTTCAATCATTTTGGTGCACTTACCCGTGCAGACAATTAAGAGTCCTGTTGCCAATGGATCAAGTGTTCCAGCATGTCCAACTCGCGCCGCTTTGGTTACATACTTAACCTTTTTAACGAGTTTAAAAGAACTCCAATGCAAAGGTTTATCGAATAATAGGATACTTCCAGTTTTGAGTTTCTCTAAATCAAAGTTTTCAGGGGTCATTAAAAAGTCGCTCAAAGGCAACTCAAGCAAATCAGATTTTACTGAATTTTCCATTCTTTACTTGAATTTGATTGATGGAGACTGTGTAGTAATATACGCCCGATGAAAACATGGAAACATTAATAAATGCTTTTTGCTCTCCTGCTTCTTTTGATTCGCTTAAAACCAAGATTAATTTACCAGTCATATCTAAAATTTCTATTCTTAAATCCGCCTTCTCATCAGTTTCAAATGGAATCATAAAGACATCAACAACAGGATTGGGATAAGCCTCGTTTCCAACATCTATAGTGTTAATTTTATCGACTGCAACAGATGGATCATTCATGTTAATTTTTCCAATCCATGTACCCACTTTATCATTTGCTTTGCCGAATGAACCAGCCAACCAAAATTCATTTTTATTATTGTATCTTCTTTGAATTGAAGTATAGTCGCCCCAACGCTCGGCTGTATCAGCGATAAAACTATTAATTATCCCTTGACCCTGTTTTACTCTTATTAAATCTGAGTATTGACCATTGTTATCGAAATAAATAACAGAGGTACCGGGAAACGTATTCAATCCAGAATGAGAGAACGTAATTAAACTCTGTTGCCCCCAACTTTGATTACCTGCATTAACAATGGTAGGATAAGCCAAATCTAAAGAATCGAAAGAAATAATATTGGACTTTATAGCAGGTAATGCCGTATGTGGATCTTGGATGATGGCGTGATAAATAGATGATTTGCCATTGATAGCATTCCGTGATGTTTGGACAAATTGAATTTTATTATTGTTATAAAAGGCACCCAACACACGGGCATCATTGGTTTGCAGTCTAAATCCAGAAACTTTTTGAGGGGCTGCTGGTGGCACACCATATTGCTTGTTAGATTTCAATATTTTATAACTGTACTGAGCCTTACCACTGCTATAATTATCGGATATATGGTGAAGAAAAACAGTGTCATTCGCTATATCACCGGGGCGCACAGACAATAAATACAAACCAGCACTGCCGGGTTGTTCCGATTCCTGAACAGGACAGATATTCCAAATTGATTTGTTATTATGTTTCAAATTGCTCCATAAATTATATTCCAAAGAATCGGCGTTGTATCCTTTTGATTTTTGAACTTGCCAAATCACAGATTGTGTAAACCCATCACGCCAGTCAGTGCTATCTTTTAATAAATTAACTGTTACAAATAAATCTTCTCCATTAATTGCAATCATTGGATAATCTGTCCAAAATTTACCTCCAAAAGGATTGCCATTTAATTTATAGATATTCCAACCATCGAGCGGTAAATTAGTTTTGCTAAACGCAATAATTATTCTGGTATCATTACTACCATCTCCTTCTAAATAAACAATGATAAAACGATTCGCAACCGGGTCATAAACAACCTTTGGATCGTAACTTCTATTCAATGGGGCTATGCCACTTCCCGGCTTAGTATTTTTAGCATCTAATGGCAAATATTCTAAAAACCAATTCTTTTTTAAAAGTCCTGTGTTTGCATTATAGATTCCAATTAAGGAATTTAAAACACTTACCACAAAACTGTCATTATTTATGGCCATGTTATTATCGTTAGGCGTTGCCTCATTAAGAGCGCCTATAAAACCACCCACTACCATTGGAGGCAAAGCCGATCTTTTGATAGTATTATTAGGATAATGGTTGTTTTGTAAACGCATGCGTTCTTTATTTACAAAAGCTTTAACTGCTGGATCGATTCCTTCAGGTTCAGGCAATTCTTTGGCAATCGTATAAATTCCAGTTTGAAAATTTTTGACACTGTCCGGGCAAAATACATTGTTTAAAGGCGCTTTGCCTTTAGATAGTTGGACGCCATTTTGAGCCGAGACAAGGCTAGTTAAAAACAGGAACAGGCAAATTGAAACAATTCTCATCCCACAAAATTAACGCATTTTATTTGAAATTGTATGCCTTTGATGTTCTTAAGGAAGAAATGGTTGAACCGCTTATTGAGGCTCTATAAGTCTTACCGCAAGGCGTTCCAGATAATTTAACTTAAGTAATTCACTTTTTGCATCTGCCCAACTTTCAATTTTCACTAAAGCTATCAGCTTATCCATTAAGTTTTGAATTTGCGAATTAATGTCAGCAGTTATTTTACGCTTTAATTCATCTTGATTATTCCCAAAAGTAAATTCATCAATTTGTTCATTCAAATCGAGCATTTCCATCAAAAAATCTTGTGGTAATTTTTGATTATCATCTGAACCTGAGAGATGCATTTGTATCAAATACTTCAAGCGTTCGGCCGCCTGATTAAGTGCTTTGTAGGCTTTGTTATTGTAGGCTGTAATGTCTATGGCCTTACCTTGCAACTCCCTGTTTCCCTCGAAGAAATCAGGATGAAATTGACGACTCTTTTCAAGAAACAACTTTCTTAATTCTGCTGTATCAATTTCAAACACTGGGTTCAATCCATAAAAACTAAAATAATTTTCAGTTGAAGGCCAGTTGATTGACTGCATTATTTAAAAATAATTTTGTAGATATCGTTACCAAAAACAAAGACCATTAGGGCTAATAGAATAACCATACCAATGGTTTGCATGATCTGCATAAACTTATCACTAAGTGGTCTTTTGATAACCATTTCTATAATTAAGAATACAACATGACCACCATCTAAGGCAGGGATAGGTAACAAATTCATAAAGGCTAATATCAATGACAAAATACCTGTTAGCAACCAAAAGCGTTCCCATATCCATTCTGAACCGAACATTTGTGCGATTCCAATTGGACCTTGCATTGATTTGCGTGGATCTATTTTCCCAGTAATTAATTTCTTTAGTCCTTTAATATTATCACTTAGTGCCTCAAATGACTTTGTGGTACCAACTCCAATTGACTGACCGAAATTATAATTTAATACATCATAATCTTTTGCGTAAACATTCTGCGCATTAAAACCAAGTTTACCATTTGCATCGGCATCTACAGATTTTATGAGCGTGTCACCATTTCTCAATAATTTTATTTTAATTGATTTACCCATGTAATTCACCATTCTACTGGTAAATTCATGGTAATAAACAGTAGCAGTATCATTCAATGCAATAATGTGATCACCTTTTTGCAGACCTGCAGCAGCTGCGCCTGATTTTGGCAAAACTGAATCAACATAACAAGGATATGCCAAATCGAACATTGCACTTTTTTTATCTGAAACTTTGTCAATAATATCCGCTGGCAATTTAACCTTCAATGATGCACCATTTCTGTTAACATCATAATAACTACCTGTATTCATGATTACCGAGCTCTTCTTCAACTCTTCAAAATACTTTACATTTTGACCATTCACACCTGTAATATTATCACCATCTTTTAGGCCAAAACTTTCGCCAACCTCCATAGCATGTATACCGTACTTTACCTTCTCTATCGGTAACCTTTGATCGCCATAATACCAGGTAGAAAATATGTAAATCAAAATTCCCAAAACAAAATTGACTGTTACACCACCCAACATAACAATTAAACGCTGCCAAGCTGGTTTACTTCTGAACTCCCAAGGTTCTGGATCTTTTTTCATGGCTTCTGTGTCCATGCTTTCATCTATCATTCCTGCTATTTTAACATAGCCTCCCAATGGCAACCAACCTATACCATATTCAGTATCGCCTTTTTTAAATTTGAAAAGTTTAAATCCCCAAGCATCAAAAAAGAGATAAAATTTTTCAACTTTAATTCCAAACATTCTTGCAGCAGCAAAATGTCCTAATTCGTGAAGCGTAACTAATATAGCAAGTGCCAGAATAATCTGGCTGGTCATGATGAGAATATCCATTCGTGTTTATTTGAAAAAAAGAAAGCAAAAGTAGGCATTTACAAATAAAATGGAAACACTTTTCGATAATTGTATCACTTGCAAGCATTAGCAAATAATTATTGTCTTGTATTTTTATTTTTGGGCGCCTTTTCATCGCCTTTCGGGTGCGCTTCGCTTCCGTGCTGCATTGCATTTCGCACCAGCCTTTCAGGCTGCCTACAGTCTCAGGGCGCTAAATCCAACCTTTAAAAACATCTATAATTAATGAAAAACAAAGGTCTTAAAACAAAAAAAAGGCTTTCGCCTTTTCTTTGTTAACCCTACGGTTAAATTATTTCTTAAATTAGGTTTTAATTTATTGATTGGCTAAGAAACGCGCTTTGGCATCTTCGAATTTTGCCTTTAATTTCTTTATTTCTTCGCGTTCGCTATTGTTATTTTTCAAACCTTCAAATGTTTTGAGACAAGCCTCGGCTGTTTGTATATCATTTACAACTGTTGCAGCTTCAATAGCATTGGTTAGAATTGCACGGAGCACCTTTTCATCAATTCTAGCTTTTTTATTTTCAACATCGGCCTCGTCAATGGCTTTTTTCCATATATCAATTGCATCCATTAAATCTTGATTTACTGTTCCGTATTTATTGGCTGTATATCCTGAGATTGCATAGTTTTTAGCCTTTTCAAGATCATCATATTCCTCACTTTTATTTTTAACAAAGTTGACAACATGCTTGGTTTCAATTTGAGAGATTCCGCAGTTAGCATTAATAAACTCGTTAATTTCTGTCAACATATCTCCAACTGTTTGTTTCTCTAGGTTTAACATATTGGGCTGACTAGTGCTAGTAATAGTTTTAAACTCATTACTATTTTCAAAAATACCATTGTATAAAACGGTTCCATTGTATTCCAACACTAATTCAGCAGCTCTTTTGTACTGCGTTTCATAGTAGTACTCTGTTTTTTTAACCGTTTGACCTAATTTAGAATCATAATAAGACACCTCCTTTGATTTTTGAAGAGGATCCATTTTTTCAAATTCATACAAGGTCACTTTACCAACAAGCGCATTGGTTTCACCTTTAGTATAACCATCTAATTTTAGATATGAATTCGCTAATAATTTAGTGTCATAAACAATCATTCGTGACAAATCAGGCTCTACAAACCTTGGTTCAGCAGGCTTATAATAACTTGGTTTTGAAGGCAATCGTAACACTGGCTTTTGATCCTTTAAAGATAACCTCTCTACCAAAGTCATTTTTTCCCATGCATCATTTTCTACTTTGAAAGACGCTTTTGCTTCTTTTACATCTTCATCGTGTCTTTTCAAGTCCTCTTGATACTTAGCTTCAGATTTGGCTACCACATTTGGATAATTCGCCAATTCGTCGTTATATTTCTTCTGAGCGAATTCTCGGGCCGAATTATTATTTTCCGGATAAGGACTAACCACTGTGAATGTATACGATTTTAAATCTTTTCCGAGTGGCTTTAATGGCAAACGGGTAACCTTACCAACGGCTGTTTCGTCTACTATTTTTTGACTATATGCATTTGTAATACAAAGTATTAGTGCAATCAAGTATATCTTTTTCATGGGTTGTTTAATTGGAGCAAAATTACGGTAATTTTTATTATAAATTCAAAAAAAATAAAATAAAAATATTTGATATAAGTCAATATTAGTTATTAATAACTTAAAAAAACTCTAATTAAGTTTAATATTAAAATAATCGGATATTCCAGATAAAACACTTTGAACCGCGAAGGCTGCTAAAATTAAACCCATGATTTTACTAATCACAATTATCCCCGTTACACCAACCTTCTCTTCGATTTTTGAGGCCATTAACAATAAAATGCAGGTTGTAATAACGACCAAAACAACAATAAATGTGGTTAAAAATTGTTCGCCGAATGAATAATGTTTATTATCTGTTAGTAATACTACCGCCATGATAGCTCCCGGGGAAGCAATTGAGGGAATTGCGATTGGAAATACTGTGACATGGTGATAATCTTTAATCAATTTCTTTTCATCTTCGGTCTTACCATCACCAAATACCATGGTTAATGCAAAAAGAAACAAAATTACACCCCCTGAAATCTGAAAGGCGGCAATGGTAATGCGCATACCTTCCATTAGAATTTGACCAATAACAATAAAGAACAACAATATAAAAATAGCGATCAGTGAGGCCTTAACGGCTATTCGCCTTTTTTGTCTAACGCTAAACTGTTTAGTGGCCTCTAGAAATACAGGTACCGCCCCTAAAGGATCGATAACTGCTACCATAAAGAGGAAGGTTTTTATAAAGGTTAACATTGAAAAATTAATACACCCTATGATTAACACAGGGTTATGCAAATTTACATAAAATATTATACTCCTTTGCACTAAGTCGACGCATGCTAGTTAATTATTCATATTTTAATAATGGAAACCTGCAAAAAAAATCAGACATTTGCAGCCTTATTTCAATATGAAAGTTTTACATTTTTACATTCTTTATAGATTGCCAATTATTATCGTTTTAATCATTGGAGGAATTTTATCACACCTTTATGGCGACCCTATTTTGGCTTGGATTCTTTATGTGGTAGCCTTTGTTTCACTGTTGCTTTATTTCCTAATTGGAACGATGCGGATTGTTCAAGAGGCGGTTTCCGATGGTGATGTAGATCGCGCCATGCTTTACCTTAATAAAATTAAGTTCCCTCGTTTGTTAATCAAATCAGTCCGTTCTGGTTATTATATGCTGCAAAGTAATTTGAATATGGCCTCTGATGATTTAAACAGTGCCGAAGCTAATATTCGAAAAAGTTTAAATACAAAATCGTCATTAGATGGCGATATGAGAGGGACCTCATTAATGCAATTGGGCTTTATTCAATTAAAACAGAATAAAGGTAAAGAAGCAAAACAGACCTTACTCGAGGCTGTTAAAATGGGCATAGCTGATAAAGAAAATTTAGCTGCAGTATACCTTCAATTGTGTAACATGGAATTACAACGTGGCGCCAATAAAATGGGCAAAGAATATTTCAGAAAAGCAAAAGCTTTGAAGCCAAAAACTGAAGAAATAGTTAAGCAAATTCACATGATGGATAAAAATATTTCACGCTTACCTGGTTAATTTAAACACCTTAATAAATTTATTTAAACAATGAAATTTGGAACGAAAGCACTGCATGCAGGCATAGAACCCGACCCTACAACTGGTGCAATTATGACACCAATTTACCAAACCAGTACTTATGTACAGGAATACCCCGGTGTGCACAAAGGATATGCCTATGCACGAGGAAAAAACCCTACCCGTACTGCTTTAGAAAACAATATTGCGGCGCTTGAAAACGGTCAGAATGCCTTGTGTTTTAGCAGTGGTATGGGTGCTGTAGATGCAGTGATTAAATTATTGAAACCTGGCGACGAGGTGATTACAGGTGATGACATCTATGGTGGTTCATACCGTATGTTTTCAAAGATTTACGAACCATTTGGAATTAAATTCCATTATATTGATTTATATGATGCTGAAAACATTAAGACTTATATCAATTCAAACACCAAATTAATTTGGGCTGAAACGCCTACCAATCCAACCCTAAAGATTGTTGATATTGCCGCTGTTTCAGCAATTGCAAAAGCAAACAATCTAATGCTTGCGGTTGATAATACATTTGCTTCGCCCTATCTACAAAATCCATTAGATATGGGTGCCGATATTGTAATGCACAGTGCTACCAAATACTTAGGCGGTCATAGTGATGTGGTAATGGGTGTATTAATTACTAACGAAAAAGCCTTACACGAACGCTTGGCTTTTATATTAAATAGCTGCGGCGCTAATCCTGGCCCAATGGATTGCTTTTTGGTCATCAGGGGAATTAAAACTTTGCATTTAAGGGTAAAGGCACATTGCGAAAACGGAAAAGCTGTTGCGCATTATTTAAGAAACCACCCTAAAATAGGGAAAGTATACTGGCCTGGTTTTGAAGATGCATCGGGTCATGCTATTGCAAAAAAACAAATGCGTGATTTTGGCGGCATGGTTTCATTTACACTAAAAGGTGATGATTTTGAAGCTGCTATGCGCTTTGCTACCAATGTTCAGATTTTTACCTTGGCTGAATCTTTGGGCGGCGTTGAGAGTTTGGTAAATCATCCAGCAACCATGACGCATGCAAGTATTCCAAAAGCTGAAAGAGAAAAAGCAGGCGTTGTAGACGGTTTATTGCGTTTAAGTGTAGGAGTAGAAGATATAGAAGATTTAATTGCCGATATCGAACAAGCATTAGCAAAAGTATAGATTTATGCTTTCGGCAGGACTCCTTTCAATAGCAATAGCACCAAGTATTGCTATATCTGTTTATATTTATAAAAAAGACCATACAGAAAAGGAATCCAAACTTCATTTATTGTTGGCCTTTGCCATGGGAATGGTTGCAACACTCCCTGCCTACTTACTTAGCAGATTATTTGAAAAGAAAACTGGATTAAATATACAGGCCTATTCTATCGGCACACTCCTCACCTATTGTATTTTTGGCATTGGGTTAATCGAGGAACTTTCTAAGTTCATTTTTAGTAAATTATTTTACAGAAAGGAAACCTTTAACCAGCCATTTGATGGTGTAATATACTGTGTGATGGTAGCGATGGGATTTGCTACAGTAGAGAATATTATATACATTACAGATGGCGGATTAAATACCGCTATTTTGAGAATGTTTATATCTGTGCCAGCCCATGCAGCCTTTGGCATATTAATGGGCAATTACATGGGCCGCGCAAAATTCAGCCAACATTCATTGCATTTTTTAATACTCTCAGTATTAATACCAGCTCTTTATCATGGATTCTTCGATTTCTTTTTGATTCAAAAAATCAGTTGGATTATTAGCTTAGGTGCGGCTATTATTTTCGTACACATGTTTAAATTATCGCAAAAAATAATCAAAGGTCAAGGTTAATTATTCGCAAAAAATTAGCACAATTAGCAAATAACCGACCACTCACATTTACAAAACGCAAATGATAATTATTTTTCGATTGAATGCGAACTACTCCTTTACATCGATTAGGATAAACTCGTAAATCAACAGTTGATACGAATACAATTTTTTTTTGTGTTGGTTTTTCTTAAAAAACTAAGGAATATTCAAAAACTTATGCGTTTGCAATGAGATTTGCCATTGAGGATTATCTTTGACATAAGCAATTATCAAAGGTGTATTACGCTCAGATTTGCTCCATTCTGGCTGCAAATACAACTTACAATCTTCCTTTAAGTCACCTACAAATGTCTCTGCCCATACAATATCGCTTGGGTGAAATACCACGGCTTTAAATTCATCAGCCTTTATCAATGCTTCTTTAATCGGAAATTTAAATTTCTTTGGAGAAAGGCAAATCCAATCGATGTTACCTTGAATTGGATAGGCACCGGAAGTTTCAATATTCACTTGAATACCTTCGGCATGAAGTGCATCAGTCAATGGATTTAGATCATACATCGCAGGCTCACCTCCAGTTATAACGCACAACTTGGCTTTGGCGCCTAATACCATATTTACCAAATTCCCCACTGTTAATTGCGGGTGAATCGAAGCGTCCCAACTATCTTTCACATCACACCATACGCAACCTACATCACATCCGCCCAATCGAATAAAATAAGCAGCTGTGCCTGTATAATAGCCTTCACCTTGAATGGTGTAAAAATGCTCCATAACAGGATAAGTTGTCATCAAATCCATGCCTAAAGTCCTAAATTAATTTTATACGCATAAAATGTATTACTCAACAATGCAGCAATAGTCATCAGTCCGACGCCACCAGGCACAGGGGTTAAATAAGCGGCAACTTCTTTCACTTCTTCAAAATCCACATCGCCTTTTAAATAAAATCCGCTTTTGCGTGATGCATCATCTATTCTTGTAATGCCTACATCAATAACTACAGCGCCCGGTTTCACCATGTTGGCTTTTACAAACCCTGGTTTGCCAAGTGCCACTATTAAAATATCAGCTTGGCGGGTATGGTGCTCAAGATGCACTGTTTTACTATGACATAGGGTAACAGTACAATTACCATAAGGGCCATTGTTACTCATTAACAAACTCATCGGCCGACCAACAATATTACTTCTTCCTATGACCACACAGTGTTTACCAGTGGTAGGTATGTTGTAGGCTTCTAACATCATCATAATGCCAAGCGGAGTTGCAGAAACAAAGCCTTTATCACCTTTGGCTAATTTACCCATGTTAATGTAATGGAAACCATCGACATCTTTCAAGGGTGAAATCGATTGGGTAATCATGGTTTCGTTGATATGAGAGGGTAAAGGCGATTGAACAAGCAATCCATCAATGAATGGATTGTCATTTATCTGATTAATTTTTTCAAGCAACTCAGCCTCGGATGTAACACTCGGTAAACGAAGAATAGTAGATTCGAAACCCAATGCTAAACTGTTGCGTTCTTTGCTATCAACATAGGTTCTACTGGCACCATCATCGCCCACTAAAATGGCAGCTAGATGTGGCTTGCGATGACCTTTAGCGATTAAACCATTAAGCTCAAACCTTATGTTTTCCTTAATCTTTTCAGCAGTTGTTTTTCCGTCTAAAAGTACCATTTAAAATTCTGATGCAATATTACAACCAATTTTGCTTTATTTCCTTAAATTTGTAACATATTTATGCAAAAATTATTCAGTCCTGTACTTGCCTTACTGCTATTATTGAGTATAGGCGCATGCAGATCCAACAAGGAAGAACTGGTGTTAAAAGGAAATGAATACTTCCCATTAAAAATGGGCGTTATTCGCCTTTATCAAATAGATAGTTTTTTATATGACAATTATACTGGGGATATTGATACTTTCTCGAAAGTTTACCGCGAGGAAATTAAAGACTTTTATATTGATAATGCAGGCGACACCAATTATGTTGTCAATTTAAGTTATTACAATATCTTTCGCGTTAAATGGGAAGTGCAACAAAGCTATTCTAGAAAAATAACTGGCAACTATGCCCTTGAAAACATCTACAACCACACTCAAGTGAAATTACTTTTTCCAATCAGTAAATACAAAACAAAGGGCTCCTCTTATATTTGGAATTTAAATATGTTTAATAACGACGAGGGTGCAAATGTCAAATACACTTCAGTTTTTACTTCATTCGACAATGGAAAAAGAGCCTTTAATGATTGCGTTAGTATAGGGCTACAAAAGCCTGAAGCTGGTGCCGTAAATAATATTTACGAAGAAGTATATGCTAAAAACATAGGCTTGGTATACCGTCACATTGACCGTTCTGATTTTTTGACTTTAGGCAAAAGAGGAGGCTACGAAATTTTTGTTCGATTATTACCTTGATAAACAAGCGTCATCTATATATCACCCTTTTAATTTTTGTATTCATTGGCTGCAAAAAAGATGATTATGAAACTGTCAACCGTTCTTTTGGCAAAGGTTATCTCCATGGTAAGCTAGGTTCCTATAATATTTACAAAATTGAGGAAATAATTTACGATGATTTTTTTAACACCATTGATACCCAAAGATATCAAATAAAAGAACTCAATGAATCTTATTTCTTGGATAATTTGAATCGAAACTCGATGCGCATTGAACGCTATAAACTCAATTCAAAATTACAGTGGGATATTTTAAATGTTTACTACTCAACCGAAGATAATTATTCAGCAGAACGAATTGAAGAGAACAAACGATTGATTAAACTATCCTTCCCGTTTACTGTTGACGCGATTTGGAATACCAATCAAAACAATAGCGACAATCCAATAACAGTCTTTTACGATTTTATTAATGAACCCTATCAAATAGATACTTTTCAATTCGACAGTGCTATTGCTGTTCGAAACGAATATATAAACACCCCAATAAGACAAAGGCAATACTACGAAGTGTATGTTAAAAACATTGGCTTAGTTTATAAAAATTTTATAAGTATTGATAAAAATGCTGGACGTCAAAGGGGCTCAAAAATCAAACAACAACTAATCACCTATGTTCGATAAGAAAATATTCACTATTGCATTTTTTTTCCTCCAATTGCTTCAATTATCAGGCGAAGAAACGGCTTCTTACTATTACATTTATTTAAAAGATAAAACGGCTTCAACTTATAGTATCGATAGACCTTTAGAATTTTTAAGTCAAAAGGCGATTGAACGCAGGTTAAAAAATAAAATTGATCTTAACGAAACTGATTTACCCATTAATAGCAATTATATAAAGATTATCAATGAGACTTGTAATTGCCAAATACTAAATACCAGCAAGTGGTTAAATGCTGTTGAAATTTCGGCTATTGATACCCAAAATATCAACAAAATACGGGCACTAAATTTTGTTCAAGCTATCAAATACCTGGGTACTATAAAGCAAAGCAAAATTGCAAGCATAGCGCCTCTAGATAGCGCCTATTACAATTACTTTAACACACCTAAAATTCCATACAAACAGCAACTAAAGCCTGATGATTATGGCCAAGCATTTACCCAAAATAACCAACTCAACCTTTTGCCGCTTCACAATAGCCAATTTAGAGGCCAAGGTATCACAGTTGCGATTATCGACGCTGGATTCTTGAATGTGTACAAAACACCAGGAATGTACTTCAACTTAAATACGCTGGTAGTTCACGATTTTGTGGCCCACGACAACAGTGTATGGGAAGATGATAGACATGGGGCCAATTGTTTGAGTTTTATGAAAACCAATGATCCTGGCACTTACATTGGATCTGCACCTTTGGCCACTTATATTTTATTGAGAAGCGAAGAAGCTGCAACAGAATACCCAACCGAGGAAGTGAATTGGATAAGCGCTGCTGAATTTGCAGACAGTTGTGGTGTTGATTTAATTAGTTCATCGCTTGGATATAATACATTCAACGAAAGTGCTTTAAACCATACCCATGCCGACCTCAATGGCACAACCTCTATTATTGCTAAGGCCGCTAACATAGCGCGATTAAAAGGCATTTATGTCGTTGTAAGTGCTGGCAATGAAGGCAAAAGTGCTTGGCATAAAATAGGCACACCTTCTGATGCCATTGGTGCATTAACAATAGGCGCAACAGATGGAGACGGTTACCATGCCGACTTTAGTTCATTTGGACCGAGTGCGGACTTACGGGTTAAACCCGACTTTGTTGCCATGGGAAAAAAAGCAATTGTAGCCTCCAAAGGCGGTACTTATGCAGGCAATGGAACATCTTATTCAACACCTTTATTTGCGGGAGCACTCGCATGTTTAATGCAAGCTTGTCCGAATAACACCTATGAGGAAATTAAGCAAGCCTTAATAAAAAGTGCGACTCACCAAGCGATGCCCGATAGTGCGTATGGCTATGGCATGCCTGATTTTGCTTTAGCAGCCATGTTTCTTGGTAATTATTTGGGCCTGGATACAAGCAAGGATATTTTTTGGGAAAATTCTATCCCAACCACATTTCAAAATCAAAACATTTATTTTAGAAGTGGTAGTAATCAAACTATTGAAATAAAAATTACAGGGACAAGAAAAAAGAAAACCAAACAATTAATTGCTAAAAAAATAATGCTAAAAAATGGCGAATGGTTAAACAATGATGAATTATTTCTCATTTTAAACAATGGCAAAAAATTAAAAAAGCGCAAAAGATTAAATACACTAAGCTTCGAGCTTGTTACCTCAACGGCCACCTATCAGAGAGTTTTCAAACTGGCCAAATAGTTTGGTATTTATTCGATGTTTAAATCGAGAATTCCTGGTTGTTTTTTAGATAAGCTGTATTTAAAATGGATATTGGTGATAAAAGAATCGCGCTGTACCTCCATTAAATAATTAACAATTGGCAGTTCTGAGCCATCATTTTGTGTTGCACTATAGGTTGAAAATCGTGTAATTTTAAATGCTTTTACGACCCCATAAATTGAATCAATTTCATTTAACTGTGATTTAAATTCATTGACACTGGTTTTATCTTTAATGTCAAAATAAAGCTGACTATAAATCTCATCATAGTTTCGAGTATTAAAGGCATTGCCAACCTTCACACATTCCTTAATATTTGTTTTTATCATTTCAAGGGTATCTATACCATAGCTGGCTTCCGCTTTTTTAATACTGCCATTCAACTTTCTTTCAATACTAATTTTCAAACCATCAAATTCATTTTTATCTTCAATGCTCCAGTAATCAAAGAAAGCCAATGCGCCCATTGACAGAATATTTTCATCGTTAATTTCAGGATTGTTAATTAAATCGCCACCCGATAAAGTAATGGTTTTATAATTTGCTTTTAATGAGCCAATACCTTTAACTGAGCCAATTATCACCTTTTGGGCACCTAGTAACTTTGAAATTTCTGACATGGCTTGCTGATCCGAAGTTGAAGTACAAGAGGAAATAATAAAAAGTAAAATAAAACTGATTCGTAAAATTGGATAAGTCAAACGCATGGTTGCAAAAGTATTCTATATTTAAATTAATTTGGTGATATCAAATATCTTCTTGAATATTGTTATCAATAATTTAAATTTTATGGATCAAAATGAAACAGTTGGCAATTCAAATACATTGGCCAAACGACCGACCTTTATTACCGTATTATGTATCATTTCATTCATATTAAGTGCATTTGCTTTTTTTAATGGTTTTGTGTCAATTATCAAAGCAAACTTAGCCAACAGTGCAGCATTAGCTGTTAACTCCCTTGATAGTTTCGAAAGCATCATTGTGATAGATTCCCTGTCAACACCGGAGCAAAAAAATGCGCAATTATTTGCTAAAAAAATACTTGAAAGTACCAAGAGCAGTTTCGACAGTCAAAAAATACTTTATAATGCATTTTCTACCTTTTCTTATGCCTTACTCACTTTGTTTGGTGCATTGTTAATGTGGCGATTGCGTAAAATTGGTTACTGGATTTATTTGTTTGGGATAATTATATCAGTTGTTGCTCCGATCGTTATCTATGGTTCAGGGAATTGGATTGGTATATTTGCCTCGGTAGTAATGGGCGTAATTGGTTTAACCATGGTTATTCTATTTACCATCAATAAAGAGCATCTGAAGTAAAAAATTACAATTTTAAAATTCGAATGAAAGATTAGAATTTTTTTATTTCTAAAGTTTTTATATTATTGTGACATGGAAAATAATATCATCGACAATGGCTAAATGAATGGCACGCAGCAATTACCAAATTCAACGGCCGTATTAGTACTTGGAATTTTATCAATTGTATTCTGCCTTTGTTATGGTGTTGTGGGTTTAACCTTGGGTATTATTGGATTGGTTTTAGCCAATAAATCGCTTAAACTTTACACGTCCTCTCCGAATTTGTATACAACTACCTCGTATAAAAATTTAGCCGCTGGTAGAGTTTGTGCAATTATCGGCACTTGTTTAAGCAGCATTTATATCCTTATTATAATTATTGCAATAGCTTATGCTGGCAGCATGGGTGCCTTCAATCCTATGTTGAATGGTTTAAGATAAACATGTTCACTTGTCCCATCAAACAAAACATTGGGATACCTTGTCCAGGCTGTGGAATGCAGAGAAGTACTATTGAATTATTTCATGGTCATTTTATAACTTCGCTTAAATATTATCCGGCCTTACTCCCACTGGCGCTCATGTTTATTTATTTACTATTTCATTTGAATTTCAAATTTAAAAATGGCGCTCAATATCTTAAACTCCTTTTTATTTTCAATATTTCAATCATCTACCTTTCATTTATTTTAAGTTTTTTTGACATTTGGTTTTATAAAAAATAAAATCTTCAAATAGAGGTCAATGACCTTTTTTATTCTGTACTTTTAATTAAGTTTGCAAAAAAGAATTAGAGTATGCAAAAAATAAAAGTAGCGAACCCTGTGGTTGAACTAGACGGAGACGAAATGACCCGTATTATCTGGAAATTTATTAAAGACAAATTAATTGTACCCTATCTTGACCTTGATATTAAATACTACGACTTAGGTATGGAAAGCAGAGATCAAACCAATGATCAAATAACAATTGACGCGGCCGAAGCCATTAAAAAATATAATGTAGGTATTAAATGTGCTACGATTACACCTGATGAAGCACGTGTAGAAGAATTTAAGTTGAAACAAATGTGGAAGAGCCCGAATGGCACTATCCGTAATATTTTAGATGGCACTGTTTTCAGAGAGCCTATTGTTTGTAGCAATGTACCGCGTTTGGTACCTAATTGGACAGCACCTATTTGCATAGGCCGTCATGCTTTTGGTGATCAGTACCGTGCTACCGATTTCGTAACCAAAGGCAAAGGTAAATTAACTGTTAGCTTTACGCCTGAAGATGGCAGCCCTGCTCAATCTTTCGAAGTCTATAATTTTAAAGGCGACGGCGTTGCACTTGCAATGTATAATACCGATGAATCTATTAAAGGTTTTGCTCATTCATGCTTTAACCAAGCATTGGGCAAAAAATGGCCTTTATACCTTTCTACTAAAAACACCATTTTGAAAAAATACGATGGTCGTTTTAAAGATATATTCGAAGAAATATACCAAGCAGATTACAAAACAAAATTTGAAGCAGCGGGTATCGTTTACGAGCACCGCTTAATTGACGACATGGTTGCTAGTGCTTTAAAATGGAATGGTAATTTCGTATGGGCATGCAAAAACTATGATGGCGATGTTCAATCTGACACTGTGGCTCAGGGTTTTGGATCATTAGGCTTAATGACTTCTGTATTGGTAACTCCCGATGGAACAACAATGGAAGCCGAAGCGGCGCATGGCACTGTAACCCGTCACTTCCGCGATCACCAAGCTGGAAAACCAACTTCAACCAATCCTATCGCTTCAATTTTTGCTTGGACCAGAGGTTTAGAGTTCAGAGGTAAATTAGATAACAACCAAGAACTAATTAATTTCTGTCATACACTAGAACAAGTTTGTGTTGAGGTTGTAGAAAGTGGAAAAATGACCAAAGACTTAGCTGTTTGTATCCATGGTAATAAAGTAACGCATGGCGAACACTATTTATACACTGAAGAATTCTTAGATGAATTAGACAAAGGATTAAAAAACCGTTTGGCTGGCAGTGCTGCTTAAGAAAGCAACTATTAAAAATAATGAAAAAGGTGAATTATAAAATTCACCTTTTTTTTATGCATTGAAAAATCAATACTTTTATCTTTTAAACTTAGCAATTCAGTCCTGTGGCTATTAGTTGCCCAACTACTTTTGCCATGGCTTTACCGTTCGTATCCAATGAAGGATTAACCTCGGTAATTTCAAATGCCCCTAATTTTTCTTCGGCCATTAAATGCTTAAATATTAACTCAGCTTGTGCAATTGTTAAACCATCTGGAGCGGTCGTACCTGTTCCAGTTGAGATTGTTGGATCTAAAGAATCGGCATCGAAAGAAACATAAAGGATGTCACAATGTGCCAAGGTTGACAAAGTCTTTTGTAGTACTTGTTCAATGCCTTGTGTTTTTATATCCTGAGGTTCGAAAGTAGTTACGCCCATTCTGCGAATGATACCCCATTCCTCCTCTTCAGCATCTCGAACGCCTATTAGAACTAAATCTTTGATATCGAATTTAGGAGCAATTTTATTCAACCCCAATTGTTTTAATTCATTCCAATAGTAGGCAAGATCTTCAGAAACAGCGTTCTTTTGCATTTCTTGATTATCCATTCCAGTTAAGGCAGCCAATGGCATACCATGCATATTGCCGGAAGGTGTAGTATAAGGTGAGTGTAGGTCGGCGTGTGCATCTATCCAAATAACACCAATGGTTTTATCTGGATTGGCATTTTTCAGTCCGCTTAAACCACCAATAGCATTGCTGTGGTCGCCCGATAGAATTATAGGAAATCGTTGGTTATTAATACTTTGAACAACTTTATCATTCAAAACTTGCATTGCTTCAACAATGCCTTCAATGTGTTTGCCATAATCATGCGAAAGATTAACCGTATTAAAACTGCGATTGTCGAGTACTTCGAATTCATTGATTACGAGTCCTATACTCTCTAGTTCATCTTTCACAGCTTGAGGACCCTGAGCTGCGCCACTTTTACCAGCACCAATATCGCATTGGGATAAAATAAAAATTGGATGTTTATTACCACTTAACATATTTAGATTCGATTGAACCATGCTGCAAATTTCGTTGAATATTGGTAGACCGCCAAATTTCGCAATCTTATTTCGCCGAATTAAAGTAATTTAAAACTCTAAATACAGATAAAAAAACGAGTCCCGATTGTTTTTAACAATCGGGACTCATGTAATATTTTGTGGTTGTTAGTTATTTATAAAAGCGGGTATCAGCCTTGAAGAAATGCTGCCTTTTCTTCGATCATTTTCTTGAGATTAATCAGAGCGTAGCGCATTCTGCCAAGGGCGGTATTTAAACTGCAATTGGTTAAATCAGCAATTTCCTTAAAACTCAAATCGCCATAATGTCTCAGTATCAAAACTTCTTTTTGTTCAGCAGGCAATTGCTTGATAAGGTCTCTCAAGGCATGTTTGTTTTGATTGCTGATGGTTTCATCTTCAGAGTTCTTTTGAACAAAGTTCATGTTGGCGAAAATATCTTCACTTTCACTAGAAGTAATAGTAGGCATGCGTTTGGTTTTTCTGAAATAATCCATTGCTAAGTTTCTAGCAATACGAATAACCCAAGGTAAAAACTTACCATTTTCCTCATACTTACCCTTTTGCAAGGTGTGGATGACCCTTAAGAAGGTCTCTTGAAAGATGTCTTCTGCAATGTAACGATCGTTCACTACTAATTGAATAGCAGTAAATACTTTCGTTTTGTACCTGTTAATAATCATTTCCATACATGCCTCATTGCCAGCCATGTATAATGCAATTAACTCTTCATCATTTGTTTGATGCCTGTTCATACTAAAACCTCCATTTTTTTAAGTTAAAGGCTGATTTACCTTTCGTAATTTTGGATCTTATAAGCGAATTTGTTTTAGTATATTTTTCTTATAGGCGTTTTGATATTTTTTATCGAATTATATTGCAATTTAGTATAAATATTTGAACCTGCAAAATTTTTTTATAAAAAAACGCATTGAAAAAAGAATTCAAGTTAATAAATCACACTAATTATTAGATATTCGATGCATAAAATTGCTTTTGTTTTAATTCACTCATTAAACTGATTAGGCTTAGAAACAATAAAAGCTCCCCTATTATCAGAATATTAATATTTTCTAGAAAATACATGCCAGGTCGACCTATTAACGCTTCGTTAGATAAACAAAGCGAAAGTGCCGCAGCCACAAATAAATAAAGAGTCCTTTTATTGACTTGATGTTTCCAAATACTAAAACAAAGCGTAAAAAATGCAGGCAAGCCATAAATATAATTGGCCTTCCAAGAAATTGGAACTATCACAGGAATAAATACCAACACCAATACAAAAGTGTGATAAACAAACAACGGTTGGGCCTTGTAAATTAAATTGTAAAACAAGCTTAAATAAAGTGTTCCGAATAATGCAATGATCCCAATTTGTATTTTTTGAATTGCAGATGCTTCTAAATTTAAAACAGGGTTAAATTGATTGACCGCGATATTTTCGTTTGAAAACATTCGGGTTAAACCAGAAATGAGAGATTGATTGCGGTGTTCGATGGTGTGTTTGGCTGTTGCTACTTTTTGATACCATACATGCATGTATGCATTGCTCAAATCGAAACCAAATACCAGCCAAGAAAGTATAAAAGTTAAGGCTATTCCTACGACTACCCATAATAGCAAACGCCACTTTCTGAAAAGGAAAAGCACAGGAAGCAATAACACATTATAAGCCTTTGCTCCTATTGAAACGCCTAGCAAAACAGCCGACAAAACACCCTTTTCACCTTTGATTGCGGCGATTAAGTATATACAAGCAGCCAACATGACAATATTTATTTGCATGTAAATTAAATTGTCCATGAATGCGCGACAAGATATAAATAAAGCTAACAAATAATAGGGTTGAATTAAGTATACTTTGAACAATTCAGCATAGTTAATTGGTTTTTGTTCCAACCATTCAATGCTATTTTTTATCACATAAAAATAACAGAAGAACATAAAACAAATCCAAAGAATGCGGACGAATACAAAGCTCCAACTGTTAATAATGGCGAGCGGCACAGACAAAATACTAAAGGCAGGCGGCCAAGTATTAAACATATCACTGTAAATATCGCCCTTTTGCAACACCAAATCACCAGCATTGGTATAGCCAATAAAATCGCCATTCTCCCCAACCTTCGCAAAGGCAAATACTACTAATAAAAGTAAAATTAAATAGAGTAGGTATTGGTATTTATTGGACTTGTTGGTGAGCATTTTATAAATGTCCAAATATAATAGAATTATGAAAACTAAAAAGCAGAGAAAGCAGGTAAGAAATTAAAATTCATAAGCCCCAATATCTGGTTTTGTTCCTCGCGCTTTTTCATCCATATCGCTATTTACACCAGTACCTGCAATACCCTTATCTATGGCAGGGGAATTCGCAATTAATTTATAATCGTTATTTGGTGCATCCGAAAATAATTTGTTATAACCCAGTATTGAAAATACATTATTGGCCCCAAATTGATTTTTAGATTTGATTAAACAATAATCAAAAATATTTGGATTGGCTGGCGCACTTAAATCAAAACCTATCTCAGTTTCATTCGGACCATAGATGATTGTATTTACAAAACTATAAGCAATTGGATAAGTTCTAATAACAACTTTATTGTCATTTCGTTCTTGGTTGCTCACATAGAAATGGGGATCGCGAGAAGCAGTGGACGTATTATTAAAAGTGCAAAAATTGAAGTCATAACGACCACCATACTGCGCATAAAAATAAAATAAACCACAATTGCTAACCACTGTATTAATAGCTTTTATTTCGCCTGTTCGTCCCCAAATACCGATGCCCGACATGTTTTTAATAACCGTATTTTGCAGTAGTAATTTAGGACTTGCATTGTTTGAAAGTGAATCAACCCTTACGCCATAGGCCGCATTTTTAATGATAGCATGGGTCATTACGTTATCCAAACTTGTTCTATAAAAACCAATGCCTTGCCATTGACCTGGTGTATTGGCAAAGTTATTATCCAAGCGGTCGCCTTCAAAAATAACAGGATTAGCCAGCGTGCCATTTACTTTCAAAGTTCCTAAAACATTCAACGCATGGTAACCAAATTTTTTATTATTTGTATCCACTAAAAATGAATTGGTACTGCTGTATACATGCACCCCAGGACCAATAATCAACGACTTTCCTACATCTACAAAACAGGTATTAACAATTACATAAGGTTTATCCGTTAAGGTCCAGTTGGTAGTGGTGGGTTCGAGCAATGAATCGTGAAAATAGTAGGCGTCCCAACCATAGGCGGCCAGCTCAACATATTGGCGATTGCCATTGGTTTCAAATTCAATGCGGTCGCGAACAATGGCCGGTTGTGTTAAATTGTTAGGTTCGAGTGTAGCCTCTACAAATACCCAGGCGCTGTCTTTAGGTAATATTTCTAGTAGAGAGGTTGCTCCGCTCCTACCATCAACATTGATGCGATAAGGTGAATTAGATCCACCTAATAATTGGACATTTACGTTGACCGTTTCTTTATAAGGATTGCGCACCATGAAACGCTTATTGATAGAGCGCGGATAACTGGTGTTAGGCAAACGGGTAAACACAGTATCGAAGTAGACAGTATCGGCACTAAAACCAAGCGTACCCGCCCCTTTTAGTATACTTAGGTCTTTTCGACAAGAGGCAATAAGTAAAAGAGCAATACAGAAAGTGATGATACTTTTAAATGGCATAAGGTTTAAGCAACAAAAATAAAGAATTGTTTTTTATAATAGGCATAACCAATAGAAATGGAAAATATTGTGTGAATGACCAACATTAAACAAATAAGACTATTTTGGTTTTAATTATTTTTTCAAGTGTCGAAATTTAGAATCAAGTTATTGAATTGGATCAGCGGTCAAAGGTATTAAGCGCCATCAGGATTAGCAAAGCTGTTTGTATTAATTTGACTTATAAATATATTCAAAAGAATAGTATTTTGAGTATTGCAAATAAAGTAACTTGCAGCGTTTTATAAATTCCATTTGTCTAAATTTTATAAAAAAAACGAATTAATGAAAAAAAATCTACTCCTAATTATTTCATGTTATTTTTTAAATTTCACCAATGCACAACAAATTTTACCTAAAGGAGTTACACAGATTGGTGGAGCGAGTTCTACTATGTCGTTCTTATTAAAAGATATAAATGGTATTCTTTGGGAAGGTGCCGGAGCCATTGATTACCAAGGAAAAAGAGGAGACAAAGGTTTAATGAAATACAAGGATGGCCAATGGATTCCTGTATATACTTCTGGTATTTTTACTGATGTTATAGAAATTGATACCATACTCTATTTTTCGACATTCGAAGGGTTGTACAAATATGAGTCGGGTAAGTTTACTATCGACACAGAAGTTAAAAACGAAACAAGTATTGCTAATTTCAACAATAACATAATGCTTGGTACGCAAGGCAATGGCTTATTTGAAAAGACCGCAACAGGATTTAAAAACAATCCTATTAAAATTAATGGAATTATTTACGATACCATTAATTGTATGATTACAAAAGGTGGTATCTTATGGCTAGGCACATCGAATGGACTAGTTAAATATGACGGCAACACATTTAGTCAATATAGTTTACCAATTGTTAAAACCAAAAATGGATCTAACGATAAGAATCAAAAAAACATTAAATCAATACAAATAGATGCCGATGATAGAGTTTGGGTATTAAATTCGAATACAGTGGACTCAATTGATTGTATTTATGTTTTTGAAAATGGGCAATATCAATCAGGACGTGAACATTACAATACACAATGTATTACCAAAACACTTTTTCCATATTCAGCCCGCAATCTTGCACTAGATAAAAGTGGACATGTGATTATTGGTATGGGTTGGGGAGTATTAATATTAGGCAAAGACAGTATCAATAGTTATTTGTTAGAATTCCCTGCTATTGGCAGAGATTTCACAAAAGTGAATGCATGGTTGTATTTTAGTTATGCGGACAAAGATGGTATCCTATATACCAATTATTATAAAGTTGGCTATCTTAAAATACAAACAGAGCAGTTTAATGCAAGTGACCTTTTATATGATGGCAACATGGCTACCAATACAATAGATATTAATGATATAAAAACGATTGTTGGGAATATTGGCATTAATTTCCCTTTAAAAGGATTAACAAATCCAACATTAAATCAACCAAGCTTTAAAATACCTTCCATAGGATGTGCCAGTGCCATGTACACTGCCGGTATTTGGATGGGAGGAATAGAAAGCGGAAGTGGCGATTTGCATTTAGCAGCAGAGACTTATAGACAAACTGGAATTGATTTCAAACCCGGACCCATTAATTTATTAACAAAAATATATGACTCAGTTTCCAATGCTCCTTATAACCGAATTTGGAAAATCAACCGTCAGGTAATTGACGATTTCATTGCGAATAGAACAAAACAATTTTATGTAATTCCGAGAGAAATAATAGATTGGCCAGCCCATGGCACAGGTAACTTCACTAAAAATTTGGCCCCATTTGTAGATACGGATAAGAATGGCATTTACGAACCGCTTATGGGCGACTATCCAAAAATTAAAGGCGATCAAATGTTGTGGTGGGTGTTTAATGATTTAGGTGCACATAAAGAAACAAATGGAAAAGCATTAGGGGTTGAAGTTCATGGCAGTTGTTATGCCTACTTGTATAGAGACCTTTCTCCAAATGACAGCAATGCTATTATTAACAGAACCATCTTTTTTGATTATAAAATTATAAATCGAAGCGATGCTGATTATACGGACTTTAATATAGGATTATTCAACGACCCCGACCTCGGTTATTATACCGATGATTATGTGGGTTGTGATACGATAAACAATGCAGGATTTTGCTACAATGGCGATAATTATGATGAAGGTAGAACAGGTTTTGGAAAAAACCCACCGATGATATTTTGCAAAATACTTAATCAAAAAATGAACGCATGTATTTCTTACAATAATAATTCTGACCCAATCAATGGTAACCCAAATGCCGACAGTTGCTATTATTACTATATGCAGGGTAAAACCTTAAACAATAAAAGCTTCTATATTTTTAATACTAAAATAAATGGAAAGGATACAATGATCTCTACTAAATTTATTCAAGAAAATCGCATTTGTGGTGATACTAGCAAAAAGTATCCTGGCAATTCACCTGCAGATCGACGATTTCTTATGAGCGCACAAGTACCAGTGTTAAAAAAAGATTCAATTGTGGATATAGAATTTGCATATATTCTACTTCACGATCCAAGTAAAAATTGGCTGATGGAAGCTTGTGATTCGAGTTTCAAAATACTAAATAGAGTGCAAGGTTGGTACAACAAAAACACCTTTCCGTCTTGCCCCTATTATGGCACGAACCTACAAGAAATAAAAACCAGTCAACTCAGTTTACTAATTTATCCGAATCCAGCTCAAACAGTTCTTAACTTAAATGCCAATATTGAAAATAGCAAAGTGCGAGAAATAGAAATACTAGACAACAGCGGCAAGTTGATTTACTCTAATTTAAACACTTCTGACAATGCAACTTTTAGCACTACAATTGACATCGGCAGCTGGGCCGCAGGCATTTATTTAGTAAAAATAAATACCAATGGCGGCGTGTTGTTTGGTAAGGTGGTGAAAGAATAAGAAAATTGGCAAAAGGAAAGTTGGCAGTTGGCAAAGGTATCCTGAATATTAAAGCGTGTAATAATAGGGGATTTTATAGGCAGGCAAAAGTAAGCAGTGTGAAATATGGATCTTTTTGGCACTGAGATTACTTATTGTATGCAAGTTGGCAATAGAACTGAGCGAAACCGAACTGGTTATTGATCAATTTATTCCAAAATAATTTTTCTAAAACTTACATGCTTTAAGTCGGATACCTTAACAAGATAAAGTCCTTTGCTAAAAGCACTCATATCTATTTCATAAATGAATGCATCTGTATAATAAGTCCCCATGCTTTGACCATTTAGTCCAATAATTTCAATAGACTGCATAGGATAAACAGATTGAATGAACAACTTATTTTTGCTTGGATTAGGATATACCTTTAATTGATTGTCATCCGTTTCAATATTTTTAACACCCAAATAATCGCAGCTATCTACGAAAATAGAATCTTCCCCTTTGTAAAGACATTTGTTTAAATCGGTATACTGATAATAAATGTAACTGTTAAATGCTTTATTCGGAAAGCCGTTACCTGGATAAAAAAATCCGTTACCAACTTTTAATCCAGAAAAAACACCTTTTGATGGACTTACAATTGAATGATCTACCAATTTAATCAATGGATAATTTTGACATATTGTATCTATGAGGCAATTAAAATTAAAATTTATTTTGGGGTAAACATTGATGGTTTTTTTTAGTGTGTCCAAACAATCCCTATTTATTACCACCACTTGGTAGGCTGTCGATAAACCAGGTTTAACTATTCTTACACGATTGGTATCATTATCATTCCATAGCACTACATTGAAATTGCCAGAGACACTAAGCTTAGCAGAATCATTATAACACAACTGCATTTTATCAACTTTCAACTCTGAAATAAATTTACTGCTATAGATATTTACCCTCTTTGATAATGGTGGTGAATAAGTATCTGAATAAAAAGCAACTATGGTTTCGGTATCGCGTGCATTTTTATTGAAAATAAATTGATAATGAGATTCATTCACCTTGCGAATATTTAAGCTATCTCCCGACAAGGCATTGAATTGAAGTAATAAAGAATCTCCATCGGCATCATTTATAAATAAATTGACTGTATCGGAGGATTTTGAACAAGTTTTTAAATAAAAATCATTGAATACGATTGAAGGAGTTGTATTGGTATCAGTGGCAAAACAGGGCTTTGCTACATTTTTAAAAAAATAACTAACAGGTAAGTCAATACTATCATTAATTATGCTTGAAACTCGTTTTGTTGTATTTTTAAATGGATCTATTTCCAACAAGTATCGCTTGTAAACAAAGGGAGCATCTGTATCCACAATAATGTAATCGAGCGTATAAGCATATATTTTATTATTAGCTGAAATTAATTTTCCAAGATTGGCCTTATTGAATAATGTATCATTGATCAATCCTGTTAATGCCATTTTTTTACTAGCTAAATTGAAACGCATCTGAACGAATTGCGATTTCTTATAATCGTTACTATAAGCAACTAATTCCCCATTCACCCTTACAATATTAGAAACCATATTGAGTGACCAATTTGGTGAATTGATAGCATAATAGTTTTTTTGGCCATTCTCCATTTGTTCTATCAGTTGATTTGTATTTATAAAATAGTAAAGTTTTCCATTTGTATTGATAAAATTAGAAGGATAATTATTGGTACTTGACATTGAATTGCTATTGATATTATATTTCAATGCTGTAGATGTTTGGGTATAAATAAAGGAATCTTTAAGAAAAATATCTGCAGATACTGCCATAGTATTTTCGGCCTTAAAATCGAATACTTTCTCATATTTTTTAAGCAATAAGTCATATTTAAAAAAGACACCATAATTATTATTTCCACCACCTTTGGTAATCCCATAAATAACATTATTGATAAAAATTAAATTAGAGGAAGGAAAAATGCCCTCTTTTTCATTAATAAAATCATGCACTTTTGTAAATTGATTTGAAAGTTTGTTGTAGTTAAAAATGGTTCCATAATTGGCACTGCCACCTTGGGCACATACCCCCCAAATAGAATGGTTTACAGCCAATAATCTTCCATCAGGATTAGCACCATCGGGTGATTGAATGAGTTCGTAGAAAACCTTTAATCTCGTAGAATCTGAAGTTAATTCCACAAGGGCCGAATTCGAGGGATAATGGCTAATACCTTGCGCAAAAGCGATAACTTTACCATTTACATTGACCAGTTGATTTTGAATTAAAATTCTATTTAAAGTATCAGCAAATTTTTTAATAAAAACATTGGTTTTAGGATTAAAAGTAAAAATAACCAATCGATTTGCATTGATATTAGCTATTTGATTAAAGTAGCAATAAAAAAGAGAATCCTTCCATAACAATGAAAGGCTAGGTTGTAAATATTTTAAAGTTGTAAATGAATATTCGACACTTGTTATTTTTGTATCGGTATTCATTGAAAATATAGCCCCATAAGGATTTGAACTAGATAATCTTTGCACTGTAAAATATAGTTTATTCCCTAGTAAATTAAATTGACCAATATTTTTTTCATCCATTAAATAAGAAGTATCCAAAGCTGTTAACTCTTTAAAAACCTTGGTATTTAAGTTAATTTGAAAAATAGATGCCTTAAAAATTTTACCGAAATAGCTGGTGGTGCCATATAATATGGAATCCCGAACTACCATATTATTCGTTGGATAAGCATATTTCTGTGCCCTAACAGTATTAAAATCGAAAACTGTATCCAATTTATTTTTTGAAATATCATAATTCAAAATAATGCCATATTTCAATCCATATTTTAAGGCAAAATAAAATTGATCTGATGAGTTTTTTGAAGCTATAAGGCTGGCTGTTCCACTATATAAAGGATTATCGTATTTTAGCTTTTTACTTATTGTATGATTGATGGGGTCATATTCAAATATTCCACCATAATTTTTGGTTCCGAGATATTGAAAAACGCCGTAAAACTTACCATTTCGGTATATCAATGGTCCCGATAGGCGACCGAATGAAGTGTCTACAGTAATTAATATTTTCATTTTTCGGAAGGTATCCATTGTAAAAATACTCCATTGGTTATTTCCAAATAAGTTTCCTAAACTGTCTTCGCTTAATTGGTATGAAAAAAGTTCAGATAAGTTTTGGTTAGTTGTCTTAAAATCAAAAACAGAATGTTGTTTCTGACTATCAAGATCAAAATACAATAATTCACCTATGTTATTAGCGCCACTTCTTCCGATTGTCCATATTTGTGGATGGTGTTGAGCATTTAATTTAGGTGCTAAAAAAAAGAGTAAAAAGATTAAAAACTTAGACATGTAATTCAAAGGTAATTGATAATGAATTATTTTATGTCACGAAAAAGTCAAATTATCAAACAGGTTTCGGAATGCACTGCCATATTCATTAAAAAAAGGGGCGCGTTGTTATCAATGAAATTTGAAATAATCTCAGTAATAAAAAACTATTTTTGATTCTACTTGTATTTATAGGCATATCATGACCTTATTAATCAATATCATTTCAGTAATTGTTGGTTTTGTAATTATGGAAGCCACTGCTTGGTTTTCACATAAGTACATCATGCATGGCTTTATGTGGCGTTGGCATAAAAGTCACCATGAACCTAGAGAAGGCACTTTTGAGAAAAATGATTTATTCGGACTCGTATTCGGGGTCATTTCAGCGGGCTTCATTATTGTTGGGTCGTTGGATGGTATCGACTGGCGTTTCTTTTTTGGGATAGGTATCATGTTATACGGCGTCGCTTATTTCCTAGTGCACGATGTCTTTGTGCATCAACGGCTGCCATTTCTCAAAAAAACAAATACAACTTATTTTCAAGCCATGCGGTTTGCACACAAGGTGCATCATAAAGTAACAACCAAAGAAGGTGCAGAGGCCTTTGGATTTCTTTTTGTTAATAAAAAATACTTGAATAAATACCGTCAAAAAAGCTAATGCAAAAAAAAATTATAGTGATTGGAAGTGGTTTCGCTGGCTTAAGTGCTGCAGCTCTTTTAGCCAAACAAGGTCATGATGTAACCTTATTAGAAAAAAACGATCAAACAGGAGGCAGAGCGCGCACCTGGGCAAGCAAAGGCTTTACATTCGATATGGGACCGAGCTGGTATTGGATGCCAGAGGTATTCGAAAATTATTACGCTTTATTTGGAAAAACAGTCCAAGATTTTTATGAATTGAAAAGATTAGATCCTGCTTATCGTATTTATTTTACCAATAATGAGCAAATGGATATCCCTGCTAATTTAGAAACTTTGAAACAAGAATTTGAATTACGCGAGCCGGGCAGTGCCAAAGCGCTAGCTGTTTTTTTAAAAGATGCTGAATACAAATACCATACAGCAATGGCCGACTACGTATCGCGCATTTCCGATTCCTTTACCGAGTTTATTGAGCCCCGTTTGATTCTAAAATCATTTCAACTTAACTTGTTTTCATCCCTTAGAAAATCTGTTCGCAAGAAATTTAAAAATCCGCTATTGGTCAGTTTACTTGAATTTCCAGTTTTATTTCTAGGCTCAACACCAGACACCACCCCTGCCCTATACTCGATGATGAATTATGCCGATTTAGTAAAAGGCACTTGGTTTCCAACAGGCGGCATGAATGAAATATCCAAAGCATTTACCAAAATAGCAGAAAGTGTAGGCGTTAAAATTGAATTGAATAGCGAAGTTACAAATATTGAGGTACAGAATGGCACTGCTAAAAAAGTATGGGTGGGAGATAAAGGCTACGACGCTGATATTGTAGTAGCGGGCAGTGACTACCATTTTACGGAACAAAAGTTATTGACAAAAGAAAACAGAGTCTATACCGAAGCCTATTGGGAAAGTCGCACCATGTCGCCCAGTTCTTTATTATTTTATGTAGGAATAAACAAGAAATTAGACAATGTATTGCATCACAATTTATTTTTTGATGAGGATTTTGAGCAGCATGCAACGGAGATTTACAAACAACCAAAATGGCCGAGTAAACCATTGTTCTATTTAAACGTAACCAGTAAAACGGATAACAATGTTGCCCCAGAGGGATGCGAAAATTTATTCTTTTTGATTCCCTTGGCACCTGGTTTAAAAGATAACGAAGCCACCAGAGAACAATATTTTGATATTATACTTAGTAGATTGGAGGCCAAGACCAATCAATCTATTAGAGAGCATATTTTAGTTAAACGTAGTTATGCAATGAACGATTTTAGCAATGACTATCATTCATACAAAGGCAATGCATACGGTTTGGCCAATACGGTTATGCAAACTGCTTTCCTAAAACCTAAAATGAAATCAAAAAAGGTTAAGAATTTATTTTACACAGGACAGCTAACGGTACCTGGACCGGGTGTTCCTCCGGCTATTATAAGCGGCCAAATTGCAGCCGATGAAATAAAGAAATTAATAAAAAATAATATTTTGTAAAACATTCTTTAAACAAAAGCGTTAAACCTATATGTTTGAATTGTACGAAAAAACAGCAGCCAAGTGCAGTAAAATTACTACAAACATTTACAGTACGTCGTTTTCATTGGGAATTAAAATGTTGGCGAAAGACTATAGATGGGCCATTTATGGCATTTATGGTTTTGTTCGTTTGGCCGATGAAATTGTTGATACCTTTGATAGAGATGACAAAGCTGAACTCTTAGATAATTTCAAAAGGGACACCTACCAAGCCATTGAAAAAGGCATTAGTTTAAATCCTATTTTACAATCTTTCCAAAAAACTGTGAGTCATTTTAATATTGGTTACGATTTAATTGAACCATTTTTTGATAGCATGGCCAAAGATTTAGATCAAACCAATTACAACAACATGCAATATGAAGAATACATTTACGGCAGTGCCGAGGTTGTTGGACTCATGTGTTTAAAAGTATTTTGTGATGGCGACGCATTGGAATATGACAGATTAAAAAAACCAGCCAGAGCCTTAGGAGCTGCATTTCAGAAAGTTAATTTTTTACGTGATTTGAAAAGCGATGTCGAAGACCGTGGACGTATTTATTTTCCGCATTTAGATTTAACAAACTTTGATGAAGACATTAAAAAAGCCATCATATTCGATGTAAAGAGAGATTTTAATGAGGCCTTTCAGGGAATTAAACAATTGCCTATAAGTTGTCGTTTTGGTGTTTACACGGCTTATATTTATTATTTAAAATTGCTAGAAAAGATTGACAACACCCATGCACACGAAATTCTGAATAGCAGGATAAGAGTTGGGGACACACAAAAAATGGCGCTATTGGCAAAGTCTTATTTTAAATTTAAACTCAATGTCATTTAAACATTACTTCTTATTTTCGTTTATTCTTTTCATAGGTATGGCGAACATAAATATTACTGAAGAGGCTGATTTAATATTGGCTAGAATTTATTTCGAGAAGGTAAATGTTCAAGAATCCGCAGTAAAAAATCTAAAGATTTTAACTGAGAATAAACAAGAAAAACCAATTTTCAAAGCTTATTTAGGCGCAGCCCATTGCGCTGAAGCAAAATACAGTTGGAATCCATACACCAAATTGGAAAAGGTTAAATCAGGCACCAATCTCTTAAACGATGCTGTTTTTTTGGAAACCAATAACATTGAAATACGATTTTTGCGTTTTTGTATCGAAGAGCATATACCAGCTGCTTTGCCTTACAGACAGCATCTTAGTTCGGATAAAAACTTCATTATAAAGAATCTTAACAAAGAACATAGCTATTACAGCAGCATGAAGACTTATCTTTTAAATTCAAAAATGGTAACTGAATCGGAGAAGCGAAAACTTTAATCCATAGCATTTATATTTTAATCACAATTATTACATCCTACGCGTTTAGTTTCTTACTTTTGCACGAAATATGGAAGAAATACTAAGTTCGACAGGTATCATTAGTCTTATCAGTTTAACCTTTATGGAGGTTGTTTTAGGTATCGACAATATCATATTTGTTAGTATCGTTGCTGGCAGAGTTGAGAAGAAAGACCAAAAAAGAGCGCGAAATTTAGGTTTAATTTTAGCAATGGTTATCCGAATTGCCCTGTTATTTATTATACAATTAATTATAAAGGCCGATCAACCAATTTTTACAATCCCTTTCGATTTTCAAGGAAAAGATATTAGCATTAAAGAATTGGTGCTAATTGCTGGCGGCTTATTTTTAATATACAAAGCAACCACAGAAATCCACCATAAATTTAATGTCGACGACCATGTGGAAACGGAATCAAAGACAAAGCAAAAGTTTAAAACGGCTGTTTTACAAATATTGATGTTAAATATTGTTTTCTCAGTCGATTCAATTGTAACGGCCATAGGACTCACACAAAATATACTGATAATGATGATTGCAATAATTCTATCAATGATCATTATGATAGCCGTTTCTGGTTCAATTAGTACCTTTGTAGAAAAACACCAAACAGTTAAAATGCTGGCCTTATCCTTTTTACTAATGATTGGATTTATGCTTATTGTTGAAGCATTTGAAATTCATGTGCCCAAAGGTTATGTTTATTTTGCGATGGCCTTTAGTTTATTTGTTGAAATGTTAAACATTCGACTGCAAAGAAAAAGAGAAATTTAACACCGAATATTAGGTGGGCACCTGAAAAAAACCAGATTATAACATTGACTATTTCCCTAAAAATATACGATAAGTTATCGGACGCGAAAAATGAATGGGAAAGAATTGTACCCGAAAACCACCACCTCATTTGTTGCGACCTGATGGCTATTGAGGGTTCGAATGCGCCCGATATGAAATTCCATTATGTGAGTATTTACAAAGACAATGTATTATCTGGTGTTATGTATTTGCAGCATTTAACCTTTTCTCAAAAACATTTTAATCGCAACCTAATTCAAAATAAAATTCTAAAATTTGCAAGCCCTATTTTGAATCAAATGAAAGCCCATTTATTGATCTGTGGCAATATGTTTCGCGTTAATTTTCAAGGCTTTTATTTTAAAGACAAAAACGATAGAATTGATATTTTTGATTGTCTCAATATCTATCGAAAACAAGTAAAACAGGAAGTCAATTATTGCGGTATTTTAGTTAAAGATTGTAACCGAGAATTTGAACCGACTAAAATTTCTTGTTTTCAATTCTCCCCTTTCCACCAAGATTTAACAATGGAAATGGCCATTCAACCAACTTGGCATACTTTCGATGAATATGTTGCTGCACTGAGTAAGAAATACAGACAACGCGCCATTAAAATTAGAAAATCAAATGCCGCAATAGAACGCAAATACTTAAGTTTAGAAGACATAAAATTCTTTCAAAACGACATTCATAAGCTTTATATGAATGTGGTTAATAAACAATCACTTGCTTTGGGCATCTTAGGTTCAGACTATTTTATACAGATGAAAGAACAGCTCAAAGATAATTTTGAAGTAGTCGCATTTATGAAGGATGGGCAACTGTTGGCCTTTAGTGGACATATCTATTATCCTGCCAAAAAAGCAATGGAGCTGCATTATATAGGATTTGATTACACCGAAAATCCCATTTATAATTTGTATTTCAACATTATATTTGATGGAATAGAAACCGCCATAACCAAAGGCTATGTCAATTTAGAAATGGGTAGAACTGCTCGAGAAGCTAAGGCCAGTGCTGGAGCTAAGGCCGTAGAAAATTTCAATTACATTTGGGTAAAAGCTGGCCTTCCCCGCCTTGCAGTGAGCTTTCTTTCAAGCAAGTTTCAAGATAAAATGGGTGATGAATGGCAAAACCGCAATCCTTTCAAGGAAATAGTGCCTGCCACAAGTCAAATTACTGAACACTCGTAACTTTAAATACAGTTCTTCTATTTAGCGCCTTGCCCTCTATGGTTTTATTATCCGCTACTGGTTTCGTATCGCCATATCCAACGGCATTCATTCTGGTCATTTCAATTCCTGCCTTCACCAAATAATCCTTTACAGCTTTTGCTCTGTTTAAAGACAAAGTCATATTTTTGGTTTTATCACCAGTGTTATCGGTATGACCGCCAATTTCAATTTTCATAAATGGAAATTTCTTCATTAACAAAACCAGTTTATCCAATTCAGCCTTAGATTCCTCTTTTAATTCAAATTTATCAATATCGAAGAATACGTTTGCTAATTTAACATCGACATTCACCTCAGGTTTCTTTAATGGCACTTCGATAATAAATGGTTCTAAGCTTTTATGTTCTTTTAAAGCAAAATTATCTGAGTAGAATAAATAGTCGGTTTGATCGACATTCAACATATAGTTTTTATTGGCATTCAATATCACAAGAAATTCGCCGGTTACTTTATCGCTATTGATACTATTTACAATTTTGCCTGTGGCCAAATCAGTCAATTCAATTTTAGCACCAATTTTAGCCAAGGTTTTGGCATCAAATACTTTTCCTTTAACATAAGAAATTGGATCCGGTTTAATCGCGTTATACAAAGGGAATTTATAAATATCCCATCCTCCCATACCGCCTGGCTTATCAGTTGTGATATAGCCATATTGTCCTTTTCTATCTACAATTAATCCCAACTCTTCTCCACCAGTATTAATAGGATAACCAATATTAACTGGTTTTTGAAATTTGCCATCAGGTCCTTTTTTCGCCATAAAAACATCCATATTACCTAGACCTAATAGGCCATTTGAACTGAAGTAAAGTGTATTGTCATCATAGTGTATAAAAGGGGCTTGTTCATCACCCGCTGTATTGACCGTAGGACCAAGATTCATTGGCAAATCGAAGCGACCATCTTTGAATTTCGAAACATAAATATCGGCGCCACCATAACCACCTTGCCTGCGACTAGAAAAATAAATAGAGAGCCCATCTGAACTAATAGAAGGTTGAGATTCCCAAGCGTTAGAATTAATAGGAACCCCTAAATTAACTGGTTTACTCCATTTCCCCTCGTTGTAGATAGAGAAATATAAATCGCAACTGCCCTGACCCATTGGCAAGCCCATTTCATTTTTGCGGTCACAAGCCGTATAGAATATAAATTTACCATCTGCTGTAATAGAAATCGTCCCTTCATTTTCTCTGGTATTTACAGGATAAGGCATAGGCACAGCAACACTCCAAGTACTATCTGTTAAGGCCGTTGAAACATAAAAATCTTCTTGTACATGGTCTCCATTTTCTTCCTTTCTTCTGGTAAAATAAAAATTTTTGTTATCTAAAGTCATGCCTGGAAAATATTCCGATTCCATCGTATTGATTGATGGTCCCATATTTTGAGGTTTATAAGGCACAGGATTTTTTACCAGGTTATTACAGATATCCATATTTGCAATTTCCTTGTTAACATCAGCGATTCTTCTTGGGTCTAGTTTTTTAGGACTGGTTAAATATTTTTGGAAGTTTTCTTTTGCTAGGTCATATTGCATATTGTTTCGGTAGGCATTGGCCAATCTATAATAGTTGTAATAATTATCAGGCTCTAGTACTAGCAATTTTAAACAGCATGCAACAGCCGCTTGAAAATTACCTGCGGCATTTTCAAATTCAGATTTGTACTCCCATGATTTAACATAGGTACTATCTTTACTGATGGCTTTGTTTACAAGTGTAAGGGCTTTTTGAAAATTCTGTTCACGGTATTCATTGTATGCTTCTTCCACATATTTATCGGTTGGGTTAACCGGCGACTTTTGTTTTGGTTGAGCCACTGCACAATTGTATTGCACAATAATGGCAAATATTAACAATAAACGTTTCATGTAAGTGTGTTGATAGAGTGATAACATATATTTTGCAAATTTATTGTTTTATAATGGGTTGAAATGATAATCTTATCCAAAGCATGCGTACAATTAGTCATTCAATATTTGGACCAAAAAAAATAAGGGCAATAAAATTTACAAACCTGCACTTACAGTTAAATCTTAAGATAATGTACTTTTAAAACTAGGTTAACAAGCTGACTTAAGCAAAAAAATCCTAAATTTAATAGTATTTTCTAATTTTCGAGAATTTATGCGTAACTATTCTAAATAAAATAAACTTATATTTGTGATAATAATTATGAATGTATGGGCATATTAACAAGAAGAAAATCAATTCCTGGCGTTGATTTTCCTTCTCAATTCATCAGAATTAAAAAGGGTAAAGGAATTGATGCTAAGCTTTCACTTATCACATTTATTGACAATGACACAAAACAGCATATTGCTTTTTGTCCTGCTTTGGATATAACAGGTTATGGCTCAACAATTGATAGAGCTAATGAAATGTTTGAATTTAATTTAGATAATTTCTATGAGCATATTTATAGCCTATCTCCCGAAAAACAAAACGCTGAACTAATAAAACTTGGATGGAAAAGAGATGCTTTTAAAAATAAAAATTACTCTTCTGTCTCTGTAAATATAGATGGTGAATTAGAGAATTTCAACATTGAGGAAGGCTCATTAAAACGACTATCTTTAGAGCTAACAGTTGCATAAATCCTATGGGGGAAAACTACAGACCTATTGCAACTAAATGCTTTGAAAATTATTTAAAAAGTATAGGATATAATCATAAAAGAACCACTGGAAGTCACGATCAGTGGACTAAAGCGGGTAAAAGAACAATACCAGTTTGGGGAGACGAAAAACAATTACCTGCGTTTCATCTAAAAGGGAATTGTAAAACTTTAGGAATAACTTTATCTGACCTTTATGCATGGGCTGCTCTTAATTGTTGAATACTTTGGTTTGCAATTTATTTTTAGATGGAACACAATAAATTTGAAAAAATTTGAATTTGAAAAACGATTGTTTTGGAAACAAAAACGCAATGTAACTCGATATAATATTACAGTTCAATAGCGTCCTAAACGTTTTTCAGAAAAAATTAAAATTCAGAATATGAGTATA